>DATJJB010000129.1:0-6953 GCA_035492655.1 Kutzneria sp.
CCACGACACCGCCGATGACGCCGAGAAGCTGGTCGGGCGGCCGTCCGACGTCAGCGACAACGCCAGTCCGGCCGGCGCGTCGTCGCTGGCCGGCGCCTTGCTGACGGCGTCCGCCCTGGTCGGCTACGACAAGGCTTCGCGCTATCGGGAGGCCGCTGAGGCCGCCGTCACCCGCGCCGGCCTGCTCGTGGCCCGGGCGCCGCGGTTCGCCGGGCACTGGCTGACCGTCGCCGAGGCCATCGCCCAGGGGCCGCTTCAGGTGGCCATCGCCACGGCTCATGGTGACCCGCGCGGAGAGTCGCTCCGTGACGTCGCGCTGGCCCACGTCCCCGGCGGCGCGGTCGTGCTGGCCGGCGAGCCCGACTCCGTGCCGCTGCTGGCCGACCGGCCGCTCATCTACGACGCCCCCGCCGCCTACGTCTGTCGCGGCTACGTCTGCGACCGCCCCGTCAGCTCCACCGACGAGCTGGTGGTAGCCCTCGAACGCCGTTAAGGATCTTCCTTAACACCCTTCAATTTTCTCCACATGCGCTTCCCATGTGTCGCCAGGTGCCACATGGGAAGCGCATGTGGCGTTTCTGCCGCCGGTGAACGAGCGTTGTAAGGGGTGTTGCTGGGCGTACTGTGTATCGGTGTAATGATGTAATCAAGGAGGTTGTCATGCACGGACGCTTCGCACGAGGTCGTGGTTGGCAGCAGTCCGAGGTGCCGTCGGCCGACGACGCGCCCGGCTGGTTCGCCGGGCGGCTGCCCGACGGCTGGTTCACCGGCGCGCCGGAGATCACCGTCGACCGCGAGGAGATCGTCATCGTCGGCGAGCTGCCGGCACTGGAGGGCGAGTTCGCCGACGACGCGGCGCGCGCCGCCGCCGAGTCGGGCCGGATCAGCCGGTTCCGCGAGCAGACCCGCGACGAGCGGATCGAGGTCGCGCGCCAGGCCGAGCACCGCTACGGCCGCAAGGTCGCCTGGGGCGCGAAGCTGGGCGGCACCACCGAGCTGTTCACCACGCTGTCCGCGCCGGTGATGACCCGGCTGCGCCAGTCCGAGCGGCTGGTGCTGGACACGCTGGTCGACGCCGGCGTGGCCCGGTCCCGCTCCGAGGCGCTGGCCTGGGCGGTGCGACTGGTCGGCGAGCACGCTGACACCTGGCTCGCCGAGCTGCGCCAGGCCATGCAGAAGGTCAACGACGTCCGGAACCAAGGTCCGGATCTCGGCTGAAGCGTGCTACCCGTGGGCAGGGCTGATTATTTCGGGCCAGCTCACGGGTAGAGCGCGAACCAGATGGCGATGTAGTGGCACACCGCGGCCAACACCGTGGTCGCGTGGAAGAACTCGTGGTACCCGAACACCTTCGGCCACGGGTCGGGCCACTTCGTCGCGTAGAAGACGGCGCCGGCGGTGTACAGCGCGCCGCCGACCAGCAGCAGCACCAGCGACGCGATTCCCGCGTGGTGCAACAGATCCGGCAGCACGAACACCGCGACCCAGCCCAGCGCGATGTAGATCGGCACGCCGAGCCAGCGCGGCGCGTGCGGCCACACCATCTTCAGCGCCACGCCGGCCAGCGCGCCGCCCCACACCACCGCCAGCACGATCGTGCCGGTGCTGCCGGGCAGTGCCAGCACCGCGAACGGCGTGTACGTGCCGGCGATGAACACGAAGATCATCGAGTGGTCGAGCCGCTTCATCACGGTCCTGGCCTTGACGCTCAGCCAGTTCCGCCGGTGATAGAGCGCACTCACGCCGAACAGGCCGAGAATCGTCAGGCTGTACACGCCGGTGGCGATCGCCGCCGCCGCCGACACCGTGCCCGCGGCGACCGACACCAGGGTCGCGCCGGTGGCCAGTGAGGCGATGAACGACCAGAAGTGCAGCCAGCCCCGCATCCGCGGCTTCGGCGGGGCGGGGGGAGTGTGGTCGAGGGTCGCGGCGCTCACGAACCCGAGGTTACGGCACCGTAGGTTGTGCGGTCACCGTGATGTGACCCGATCCGCTGCCCCGGCGTACCCTCCGGTGGCGTGGGTCTTCGCAAGCGCTTGAGCCGGATCGTCTACGGCCTGTACGAGATGCGCCTCAACCAACAGATCACCGCGGCCAGCCGACGACCGCGGCACGTTGGCGTGATCCTGGACGGGAATCGCAGATGGGCCAAGGAAGCCGGCTTCGAGGACGTCGCCGACGGCCACCGCGCCGGCGCCCGCAAGATCGCCGATCTGCTCGAATGGTGCCGTGACGCCGATGTCGAGGTCGTCACCTTGTGGCTGCTGGCCACCGACAACCTGAAGAAGCGGTCCAGCGACGAGCTGTCGGCGCTGCTGCTGATCATCGCCGACGTGGTCGACGAGCTGGCCGAGCCCGGCAACCCGTGGCGGCTGCGCATCGTCGGCGCGCTGGACCTGCTGCCCACCGACATCGCCAACCGGCTCACCGCGGCCGGGCAGCGCACCGTCAACCGCACCGGCATGGAGGTCAACGTCGCCGTCGGCTACGGCGGCCGGCAGGAGATCGCCGACGCGGTGCGCAAACTGCTGCTGCAGCACGCCGAGGCCGGCACCCCGATCGAGGAGCTGGCCGAGGTCCTCGACGTGGACCACATCTCCGAGCACCTCTACACCTCCGGGCAGCCCGATCCCGACCTGCTCATCCGCACCTCCGGCGAGCAGCGGCTGTCCGGCTTCCTGCTCTGGCAGTCGGCGCACTCGGAGTTCTGGTTCACCGAGGCGTACTGGCCGGCGTTCCGGCACGTCGACTTCCTGCGCGCGCTGCGCGACTTCGCCTGGCGGCACCGCCGCTACGGCTCGTAGCCGCCTCGACACGACGAAGGCGCCGGAACCCCTCGGGTCCGGCGCCTTCGTCGTCAGGCGGCTTGATCAGCCGCCGTGGTGGTCACCGCTGGTGGAGGCGGCCACGCCGTCCACGCAGTCCTTGACGAAGGTCGGGTTGAGGGCGTTCACCGCGACGGCCACCAGGCCACCGGCGATGGTGTTGTTGGTCAGGCAGACCGGGACGTCGACGTTCTCGGCGACGTGGTCGTCGTTGACCGCGTGGATGTCGTTGACGTTCACGGTGCCGGCCTGGTCCGGGCCGTCGTGCATCGGGGACGCGAACGCGGGGGAACCGACCAGCGCGAGGCCGGCAGCGGCGATGGCGACGACGGCAGCCTTCTTCAGCACGTCTGCACACTCCTTCTCGGGGAATTACCGGCGAACCGGTCCTGCTTGGTAGCGAAACCTACTCGTCGTTTACCGACGGCACCGTGCGACTAACACCATTGTGTGATCATCTCGGCGTGTCGCGCGGTGAAGAACGCATCTAAACAGCCGAAAGCACCGGCGCGCACGAATTGCGCTCCGGTGCTTTCGGGTCAGGACTGGGGGCTTGATCAGCCGCCGTGGTGGTCGCCGCTGTGCGAGATCGCGGCGCCGTCAACGCAGTCCTTGACGAAGGTCGGGTTGAGGGCGTTGACCGCAACCGCGACCAGACCGCCGGCGATGGTGTTGTTCGTGGCGCAGATCGGCACGTTCACGTTCTCCAGCACGTGGACGTCGTTCAGCGCGTGCACGTCGTTCACGTTGACCACGCCGACCTGGTGCGGCGTGTGGTGCTCCATCCAGTGGCCCTCGCCGGGGGTCCCGGCGAACGCGGGCGCGCTGAGGACCATCACACCCGCCGCAGCGGCAGCGGCGACTACGCCAGCCTTCTTCAGCACTTCCAACACTCTCCTTCGTACCGGGGAAATACCCGGAACTCCGAAAGCGGGGTTCCGAGCTCGGGGCCCTTCGGTGCGAAAACCTACTCGGATCACAGTCGAGTTGCCCACCGCGCTAACACCATTGTGTGATCGGTTCGTGTCGAGGTGTAGCACGTTCCGGTGCTCTATCGGGTGAGTGCATTTCTCGGTCGGCAGTTTGCTCCGGACGGTGGTAGGTGCCGCCGCGCGCGGCGGCCTAGGCTCGCAGTTCTCATGGAACTCCAGGTCGTGCGCGAATATCTGACGCTTGGGCTGCGAATGGACCGCCTGCTGCCCGGCGCGGTGGACGCGTACACCGGACCGGTACAACTGCGGGCCGAGGTCGATGCCGAGCCTGTCCCCGATCCGGGGGAACTGCGGTTGCGCGCCGCCGAGCTGCGCCGGGCCGTGCCGGACGCCGACCTGAGCCCGTCCCGCCGAGAATTCCTGGCCGCCCAGCTGCTGGCCATGGAGACCACCTGCGCCCGGCTGGCCGGTGCGCCGATCGGCTTCGTCGCCGAGATCGAGGCGTGTTTCCAGACCACCGTCGAGCTCGGCGACCAGGACGTCTACGCCCAGGCGCACCGGCAGCTGCGCCGGCTGCTGCCCGGCGTCGGCTCACTGCGCCGCAAGGTCGCGCGGTATCGAACGGGTGAGGAGATCCCGAAGGAGCGCATTGCCGACTGCGTACGGGCGCTGTCCGCCGACCTGCGCGCCCGGGCGGCCGAGCGGTTCGGGTTGCCGGCCGGCGAGTCGGTCGAGTACGAGATCGTCGACAACCGGGCATGGAGCGGCTTCAACAGCTATCTGGGCGGCTACCGGTCGCGGGTGTCGCTCAACGTGGCCCAGGGCCACCGGGTGTCCACCCTGGCCCATCTCATCGCGCATGAGGCGTATCCGGGGCACCACACCGAGCACTGCCGCAAGGAGGCCGGTCTCATCCGCGTCGACGGGCACTGGGAGCAGAGCATGTTCGTGCTCAACACGCCCCAGTGCCTGGTCGCCGAGGGGCTGGCCGAGCTCGCCGTGCACGCCGCCGTCGGGCCGCACTGGGGCGCGTGGGCCACGTCCCTGTTCGGCTCGTGCGGGGTTCAGGTCGACGGCGAGCTGCTGGAGGCCGTCGACCTGGCGTCCACCACGCTGCAGGCCGTCCGTCAGGACGCCATGCTGATGCTGCACGACCGGCACGCCGACGAGGACGAAGTCGCCGGCTACCTGTCGCGCTGGTTGCTCGTGCCCGAGTTCCGGGCCTACCGGCTGCTGCCGTTCCTCACCGATCCGCTGTGGCGGGCCTACACCACGACGTATGTGGAGGGCGCGCGGCTGGTGCGCCGCTGGCTTGCCGCTGGAGGATCGGTCGACGTGTCCACTCGGTACGCTCGATTGTTGGACGAACCCCTGGTGCCGGCCGCACTTCGCGCAGAGCTGACAACTACCCCCAGTAGCCGCCACTGATCGCCATTTCTGGATGTTTGCGCAGCTCAGGGCGGGTATGTCGGGATTTCGGCCGTGATCGTCGATCTTGACTGTCCGTGGAGGTTCGATGACGACTGCGTGAATCACCTGTGTGGCAGCCTGCAAACAGGGGCACCCCGCAGGTAGCTTGCGAAGTGACGGGTCGTGTCCAATGCGGTTCGTCCCGGGAGGCCCTGGTCGTGACGGTGAGCGCGAGGGGGCCGGCACCCGGCCCTCTTGGGGCGGGAGCCTGACGCCGAGGTTGGCGTCGGACGACCGTTCCAGCTGGGTGGTGTGCCTGGCCCATCGAGGGAAGCGGGTGCGGGTGCCGCACTCGCGAGGGAGTTGCCGTGACTGCACGACGTCCCGCCAGCCGTTCCTCAGGCTCTGCCCGTAGTGCCGCGAAAAGGCGCACAGCCCCCACCTTCGTGCTCGACACCTCGGTCCTGCTGTCCGATCCATGGGCGCTGACCAGGTTCGCCGAGCACTCGGTCGTGCTGCCGCTCGTGGTGATCTCTGAATTGGAGGGCAAGCGCAACCACCCCGAGCTGGGCTGGTTCGCCCGGGAGGCGTTGCGCCTCCTCGACGAGCTCCGCCTGCGGCACGGAAGGCTGGACTCCCCGGTCCCGATCGGCGACCAGGGCGGCACCCTGCATGTCGAGCTCAACCACACCGACCCGGAGGTGCTGCCCGCCGGCTTCCGCACCGACTCCAACGACGCCCGCATCCTGGCCTGCGCGCTGAACCTGAAGGCCGACGGGCTGGCGGTCACGTTGGTGACCAAGGACATGCCCCTGCGGGTCAAGGCCGGCGCGTGCGGCCTTGACGCCGACGAGTACCGGGCCCAGGACGTCACGCCGTCCGGGTGGACCGGCATGGCTGATCTGGAGGTCGACCAGGAGGTCATCGACACCCTCTACAAGGAGGGCAGCGTCGAGCCGGCGCTGTTCGATCTCGGCGACGCCGCCGAGTTCCCGTGCCACACCGGCCTGCGCCTGCTCTCCGGCTCCGCCTCGGCGCTCGGCCGGGTCACCGCCGACAAGCAGCTCCGCCTGGTGCGTGGCGACCGGGAGGCCTTCGGGCTGCACGGCCGTTCCGCCGAGCAGCGCATCGCCCTGGACCTGCTGCTCGACCCCGAGGTCGGCATCGTGTCGCTGGGCGGTCGGGCCGGCACCGGCAAGTCGGCGCTGGCGCTGTGTGCCGGTCTCGAGGCCGTCATGGAGCGTCGTCAGCACCGCAAGGTCGTCGTCTTCCGGCCGGTGTACGCCGTCGGCGGTCAGGAACTCGGCTACCTGCCCGGTTCCGAGAACGAGAAGATGGCGCCGTGGGCCCAGGCCGTCTTCGACACCCTCGGCGGCCTGGCCAGCAAGGACGTGCTCGACGAGGTCCTCGACCGCGGGATGCTCGAAGTCCTGCCGCTGACCCACATCCGGGGCCGGTCGCTGCACGACTCGTACGTCATCGTCGACGAGGCCCAGTCCTTGGAGCGCAACGTCCTGCTCACCGTGTTGTCCCGCCTCGGCACCAACTCCCGCGTCGTGCTCACCCACGACGTCGCCCAGCGTGACAACCTCCGGGTAGGCCGCCACGACGGCGTCGCCGCCGTCATCGAGAAGCTCAAGGGCCACCCCCTCTTCGCCCACGTCACCCTGACCCGCTCGGAGCGTTCCCCGATCGCGGCCCTGGTGACCGAGATGTTGGAGGACTACGCCAGCTGAGGTTTCTCAGCGCGAAGGGCCGGGATGCCTCAGCATCCCGGCCCTTCGCG
>DATJJB010000130.1:0-3866 GCA_035492655.1 Kutzneria sp.
AACGGCCTGGATCTGACCGCGTGGAGCGTCACCCACGTGCTGCTCTACACCGGCACCACGGTCACGCTGGTCGGCCTGCTCATGGCCTGGCACAAGCAGTTCCCGCGTTCACACCGGTTCTACCGGCTCGGCTTCGGGGCGCTGTGGCTGTCGCTGCTGGAGAACCTGTGGTTCCCCAACGAGCAGCAGGAGTACGGCGTGTTGTCGCTGGCGGCTTGGGATCGCGGCCAGACGTACGCGGAGCCGGAGCTGTTGCAGTTCGCGGCGGCGCAGATTCATCACCCGGTCGACCGGGCCGCCGTCGAGCACTTCAGCCTGGGCCTGCCGGAATGGCTCTATCCGGTGTGGTGTGTGCTGTCCGCGACGATCGCGCTCCTGCTGGCCAAACGGTTCCTGGGCGGTCGGTTCACCGCCACGCTCATCGCAGTCGGCTACGTCGGCTATCGCACGCTGGCGCTGGGATTCATTGCCGGGATCGGCTTTCCGCCGTACGCGGTGCCGGTGTGGGCGCTGGGTATCGGCGTCGCGGTCGACCTCGCGTACCTGTTGCGAGCCCCACTCATGGCTGCGGTGCTGGCTCCCGGGTTGGCGTATCTGGCTCTGTGGGGCCAAAGCGTGATCCTGGTCGCGCCGCCGTCGGATCTCCGATCGGGGCCTGTGGCCGTCGCGGCACTGCTGGTAGCACTGGTCTGCGTCGGGGGGATAACCCCCGTCGGACTCGGGTGGACGCCGCCTGTCCGCGCCGTGGAGTCCCAGACACGCTGGCAGTATGGGAAAAACGGCAACACGGGCGCGCTACTCGGTAGCGGTCGCCGATGACGGGGACACCGTCCGCGCGGCCCAACGGCTGCGCAACGAGGTGTTCGGCCTCGACCGTCCCAGCGGTCTGGACATCGACCCGTACGACGAGTTCTGCGACCACATCGTGGTCCGGGCCGAGGACGAGGTCGTCGGCACGTACCGGCTGCTGCCGCCCGGGCGGACGGATCGGCTCTACTCCGAGGACGAGTTCGATCTCGGCGCGCTGCGAGGGGTGCGCGCCGATCTAGTGGAGGCCGGCCGCTCCTGTGTGCATCCAGCCCACCGGAGCGGCGCGGTCATCACGTTGCTGTGGGGCGCGTTGGCCCGATACGTGCTGCTGTCGGGGCATCGCTGGCTGGCCGGCTGCGCCTCCGTGCCACTGGCCGACGGGCCGGATACGGCCAGCGGCGCGTGGGCCAGGGCTGCCGGACATCTGTCGCCGCCGGAGCTGCGAGTGCGGCCTTACCGGCCGTGGACGCCACCAGATCCACCTTCGCCTCAGGTGCCGCTGCCACCGTTGCTCCAGGGCTACCTCCGCCTCGGCGCGTGGGTGTGCGGGCCGCCGGCGTACGACCCGGACTTCGGCACCGCCGACCTGTTCGTGCTGCTGTCCATGGATCGGGTGCATCCGCGCTACCTGGAGTTCTTCCTGGCGGCCCAAGGATGACCAGACAGCTGACTGCCTGGTTGCCGACCTCGCCGTGCACGCCGCGCTGCGCGACTTCGCCGGAGCCGCCGGTGTCCTGGTTCCGTGCCATGGGCCGGGCCGCCGCGGCGATCCGCCCGATCCTTCGCCGTGACGCCGCCAGTCTGCTCCGGGCCCTTGGCGTCGAGCTGACGTCCACCATGGACCGGCTCAGTGCCGGCCGCGGCACGCTGGTCGTGGCCAATCACGTGTCCTGGCTGGACATTCCGGCGTTGCTGGCGGTGGAGCCGCTGCGGCTGCTGGCCAAGCGCGAGGTCGCCGACTGGCCGCTGATCGGGGCGATGGCCCGGCGAAGCGGGACGATCTTCATCGAACGTGACAACTTACGTTCACTGCCCGTTACTGTCGCCGCGCTGGCCGACACCTTACGTTCAGGGTGTCCCGTTCTCGTCTTCCCGGAGGGAACCACCTGGTGTGGCAGGGAAATGGGGGTGTTCCGGCGGGCCGCCTTCCAGGCCGCGCTGGACGCTGACGCGCCGGTCCGACCAGTGACTATCCGTTACAGCACGCCGGTCGCGGCCTATGTCGGCGACGACGCGCTGACGACCTCGCTGGTCCGGGTCGCCCGGGCCGGCGACCTCCGCGTGCACCTCACCGCACATCCGTTGGTGCACGGGGCCGACCGCCGGGAGCTGGCCGCGGCGGCGAGGCGGTCGATCGATGCTTGAGCTCGTACGGGAACTCGCGAACTCCCCTTGGCTGTGGACTGCCGTCTTCTTCATCGCCGCCCTCGACGCCCTACTGCCGTTCATGCCCAGCGAGACGACCGTCGTGCTGGTCGGCGTCCTCGTCGCACCCAGCGCCACCGGCCTGGTCCAGCTCATCCTGGTTGCCGCCGCCGGGGCGTTCGCCGGCGACGTCGCCGCGTTCTGCCTGGGCCGCAGCACCGGCAACGCCGTACTCACCCGGCTCGTGCGCCGAGAACGCGGCGTCCAGGCCCGGGAGTGGGCCCACCAGCAGCTGCTCCGGCGCGGCCGATTACTGATCGTCTTCGGCCGCTACGTGCCCGGCGGCCGGGCCGCCACGCTGGCCACCGCCGGCGCGTTCGGCTTCTCGCCGTCCTGGTTCCTGCCGCCCGAAATCGCCGGCGTGCTGCTCTGGGGCACCCAGGCCGCACTCGTCGGATTCATCGGCGGCGCGGCCTTCCAGGACCAGCCGCTGCTGGGCATGGCCGTCTCGTACGGCTTCGTCATCCTGGTGGTCGTCGGCTCCGCCATCACCCATCGCGTTCGCCACTCCGGGCTCACACCGCGGAGTCGGCGTTGAATGGGTGTGGCGGACGATCTCTACCGGTCGCACCACCGCCGGAACGACGTCGAGCGCGTCCAGCGGCTGCTGGACGCGCTCGACGGGGACTGAACCGGACTCAGCCGGCGATCATGCGACCGCTGGACTTGAGGTGCTCGGCGGCCTGCGCGATGCGGGCGGCCATGCCGACCTCGGCGGCCTTGAGGTAGCTGCGCGGGTCGTAGACCTTCTTGTTGCCGACCTCGCCGTCGATCTTCAGGATGCCGTCGTAGTTCTTGAAGAAGTGGTCCACGATCGGCCGGGTGAAGGCGTACTGGGTGTCGGTGTCGATGTTCATCTTCACCACGCCGTAGCTGACCGCCTCGGCGATCTCCTCGGGCAGCGAGCCGGAGCCGCCGTGGAAGACCAGGTCGAACGGCTTGGTGCCGGCCTTGCCCAGCTTCTCGGCGACCACGTCCTGGCCGGCCTTGAGCACCGACGGGCGCAGCTTGACGTTGCCCGGCTTGTACACGCCGTGCACGTTGCCGAAGGTGGCGGCCAGCAGGTAGCGGCCCTTCTCACCGGCGCCAAGCGCGTCCAGCGTCTTCAGGAAGTCCTCGTTGGAGGTGTAGAGCTTGTCGTTGATCTCGTTGGCGACACCGTCCTCCTCGCCGCCGACGACACCGATCTCCACCTCGAGAATGATGTTGGCCTTGGCCGCCTGGTCGAGCAGCTCGGCGGCGATGGTCAGGTTCTCGTCCAGCGGCACCGCGGAGCCGTCCCACATGTGCGACTGGAACAGCGGGTTCTCGCCGCGGGCCACGCGCTCCTGGCTGATCGCCAGCAGCGGGCGGACGAAGCCGTCCAGCTTGTCCTTGGGGCAGTGGTCGGTGTGCAGCGCGATGTTGACCGGGTACTTGGCCGCCACCACGTGGGCGTACTCGGCCAGCGCGGCCGCGCCGGTGACCATGTCCTTGACCTTGGTGCCGGACAGGAAGTCGGCGCCGCCGGTGGAGACCTGGACGATGCCGTCGCTCTCGGCCTCGGCGAAGCCGCGCAGCGCCGCGTTCAGCGTCTCCGAGGAGGTCACGTTGATCGCCGGGTAGGCGAACTCGTTCGCCTTCGCCCGGTC
>DATJJB010000131.1:0-5503 GCA_035492655.1 Kutzneria sp.
CGGGGTGGACGGCATCGACGGCGAGCTGGAGTTCAGCCGCGACCTGTTCGACGAGGCCACGGCCCGCACCCTGACCGAGCGGCTGGTGCGGCTGATGGCCGCGGTGGTGGCCGACCCGGACCGGCCGTTGAGCCGGATCGACGTGCTGGAAACGCATGAGCGGCAAAGGATTCTGCACGAGTGGGGCGCGGGGCAGCCGCTGACCGTGACCGCGCCGACGGTGGTGGACCGCTTGGCCGCGCAGACAGCTGCCACACCAACCGCCATCGCGCTCAGCGACGCCCACGGCAGCCTGACGTTCGCGGAGTTCGCGGCCAACACCGATCGGCTGGCCCGCTGGCTGACCACCCACGGTGCCGGCCCGGAAACCGTGGTGGCACTGGTATTGCCGCGTTCGGCGGCGGTCATCGAGGCGATCTTCGGCGTGTTCAAATCCGGAGCGGCCTACCTGCCGGTCGACCCGGACCAGCCGGCCGAACGCATCGCCGCCGTGCTCGAAGGCGCGGATCTCGTGCTGACCAACCGAGAAATCCAGGTGCCTCAAGACAACGTTCTCTACGTCGAGGACATTGTGGACAGTGACGTCACGCTGACCCCACCGGCACCGGCCAACCCGGCCTACGTGCTCTACACATCCGGCTCGACCGGCCGGCCGAAGGGCGTGGTGATCCCGCACTCCGGCCTGGTCAACCTGTTCCACAGCCACCGCGAGACCCTGTACCGCCCGGCGGTCGAAGCCGCCGGCCGGCAACTGAGAATCGGTCACGCCTGGGCGTTCTTCTTCGACGCCTCGTGGCAGCCGCAGCTGTGGATGTTGGACGGCCACGAGGTGCACGTGGTGGACGACGACACCCGCCGCGACCCGGACCTGCTGGCCGCCGTTGTCCAGGAACAGAAGCTGGACTTCATCGAGCTCACGCCGTCCCACTTCGCCCAGCTGGCCGCGGCCGGCGTGATCAAGGACGGCCGATGCGCGCTCGGCGTCGTCGGTGTCGGCGGCGAAGCCGTGCCCCAGCAGCTGTGGGAGACGCTGCGTGACCTGCCCGGCACCGAGGCGTACAACCTTTACGGCCCAACGGAGACTACCGTCGATGCGCTGGTCGGCCGGGTCCGTGACGGTGACCGCCCGGCGGTCGGCCGGCCGGTCGCCAACGCCAACGCGTACGTGCTGGACGAGGGCCTCAGCCCGGTACCGCCGGGCGTCCGAGGCGAGCTGTACATCGCCGGTGCCGGCCTGGCTCGCGGCTACCTCGGCCGGCCGGAGCTGACGGCGGAGCGCTTCGTCGCGGATCCGTTCGGCCCGCCCGGCACGAGGATGTACCGCACCGGCGACCTCGCGCGCTGGCGTGAAGACGGACAGCTGGAGTACCTCGGCCGCGGCGACGACCAGGTGAAGATCCGAGGCTTCCGCATCGAGCCGGCCGAGATCGAGACCGTGCTGGCCCGGCACGACGACGTCGACCAAGCGCTGGTCGTGGTGCGCGAGGACCGGCCGGGGGACAAGCGGCTCGTCGCCTACACCACGCCCGGAACCACCGATCCGAGGACGCTGCGGGAGCACGTTGCCCAGCAGCTGCCGGAGTACATGGTGCCGGCGGCGATCATGCCACTCGACGCGTTCCCCGTGACCCGCAACGGAAAACTCGACCGGGCAACGCTGCCGGTACCCGAGCTCGCAACCGGCGGCCGAGCCCCGCGGACCCCGACCGAGCAGGCCCTGTGCGAGGTCTTCGCCGAAGTGCTGGCCGTGGACACGGTCGGGGCCGACGACGACCTGTTCACCCTCGGCGGCCATTCCATGCTGCTGGTGGTCCTGCGCAACCGGATCGCCGCGCGGCTGGGCGCCGAGATCCCGATCGCCGAGTTCTTCCGCACCCCCACCGCGGCCGGTCTGGCTGCGCTGCTGACCCGAGACGCGAGGTAGTCCATGCACCGCACGCTGATGAACGGCAAGATCCACCGGGCCACGGTGACCCAGGCCGACCTGCACTACGTCGGCTCGCTGACCATCGACGCCGACCTGATGGCGGCGGCCGACATCGTGGAGGGCGAGCGGGTCCAGATCGTCGACATCACCAACGGCGCGCGCCTGGAGACCTACGCCATCACCGGCGAGCCCGGTTCCGGCGTGATCGGCGTCAACGGCGCCGCCGCGCATCTCGTGCACCCCGGCGACCTGGTGATCATCATCACCTACGCCCAGGTCGACGAGGCCGAGCGGGCGCGACACCGGCCGCGGGTGGTGCACGTGGACGCGGACAACCGGCAGGTCCACCTCGGCCACGATCCGGCCGAGCCGGTGCCGGGCGACCCGACGCAGCGCACCGGCCGGGTGGTTGCCGCCACCACGGCCGCTAACTAAGGTGTGCCTAACCTAAGATCCGGCGAGAGGTCATCATGCTCAGCAGACGTGGATTCCTGATCGGGGCGGGCGGGATCGGGGCCGCCGTGGCCCTGGCCGCCTGCGGCAACGGCGGCGCGCAGCCCGCGGCTGCCGGCGGGCCGTGGTCGTTCACCGACGACCGCAACCAGAAGGTCTCCCGCGACCAGCGCCCCACCCGCGTCGTGGCCTACGCCAGCTCCGCCGCCGCGCTGTGGGACTACGGCGTGCACGCGATCGGCGTGTTCGGCCCGCAGAAGACCGCCGACGGCAAGAAGGAGATCCAGGCCGGCAACATCGACCTGAGCGCCGAGACCTCGGTCGGCAACGCCTGGGACGACTTCAGCCTGGAGAAGTTCGCCGCGCTGAAGCCGGATCTGGTCGTCACCGGCCTGACCGGGGCCAAGCCGACCGATCTCTGGGTGGTCAAGGACGACCTGGCGGCCAAGGTGCAGCAGCTCGCGCCGGTCGTCGCGCTGTCGGAGTACAAGGTCACGCTGCCCAAGGTGATCCAGCGCTACGAGCAACTCGCGGTGGCGCTGGGCGGCGACGCCAACTCGCCGACGATCACCAAGGCCAAGGCCGACTTCCAGCAGGCGTCCGACGACTTCAAGGCGGCGGTCAAGGCCAAGCCGGGCCTCAAGGTGCTGGTGGTCTCCAGCGACAAGGACAACCTGTACGTCTGCAAGCCGGAGTTCTTCGCCGACCTGTCCTACTACCGCGACCTCGGCCTGGACATCGTCAACGGCGCCGGCCCCGACGACTACTTCGAGACGCTGAGCTGGGAGCAGGCCGGCAAGTACCCGGCCGACCTGATCCTGTCCGACAGCCGCACCTTCGCGCTGTCCAAGCAGCAGCTGGCACAGATCCCCACCTGGGCCCAGCTCCCGGCGGTCAAGGCCGGCCAGGTCGCCGACTGGTCGACCGAGCCGCGCTTCAACCCGGTGCTGGCCACGCCGGTGATCCAGAAGCTGACCGAGGTCGTCAAGGGCGCCCGCACCGACATCACCGCCTGAGGAGGCTCGCCATGACCAATCCGTTCGAGGACCAGGACAGCAGCTATCTGGTGCTGGTCAATGCCGAGCGCCAGCACAGCCTGTGGCCGGCGAACATCGACGTGCCGGCCGGCTGGACCCCCGCTTTCGGTCCGGCCGCCCGGCCGGCCTGTCTTGATCACGTCGAGGCCAACTGGACGGATATGCGGCCGAAGTCGTTGGCCGACGCCATGGATTCGTAGCTCCGGCCATGGCGTGAAGGGGGCTTTCCCACACTCCGAGTGTGGGAAAGCCCCCTTCCCGTTTTTACGCCCGTTGTCCGGACCAGGCGGTCCAGAGCTTCGCGTATTGGCCGCCGCCGGCCACCAATTCCTCGTGCGTGCCGGTTTCCACCACCGCGCCGGCATCAAGCACGACAATGCGATCCGACGCCGCGGCCTGCGTGAGCCGGTGGGCCACCACCAATGCGGTCCGGCCGGCCAATGCCGCGGCGGCGGACGCCTCCAGAACACGGGAACCGGCGCTGCCGGCGTCGGCGGTGGCCTCGTCCAGAATGGCGATCGGCGGATCGGCCAACACGAGACGCGCCAACGCCAATTGCTGGGCCTGAGTCACGGTCAACTGGTGGCCGCCCTCGCCGACCACGGTGCCGAGGCCGTCCGGCAGACCGTCCACCCAGGACAGTGCGCCGACCTCGGCCAGCGCCGCCCGCAGCTCGTCGTCGGTCGCGGCCGGCCGGGCCAGGCGCAGGTCCTCGGCCAGCGGACCGGCGAACACGTGCACCTCCTGGCTGATCAGCGCCACGGTGCCGCGGATGCCGTCCGCGCCGAGGTCTTCCAGCGGCACGCCGCCGAGCGTGATCGACCCGGCGGTCGGCCGGTGGATGCCGGCGATCAGCTTGGCCAGCGTGGTCTTGCCGGCCCCGCTGGCCCCGACCAGCGCCACCCGCTCGCCCGGCGCGACGGCGATGTCCACGTCCCGCAGCACCGGATGACCGTCCACATAGGAGAATCCGGCCCCTGCGGTCTTGACCGAGGCGTCGACCGGCCGGGACGGCGTGACCGGCTCGGCCGCCGGCGGCAGGTCGGCCACGCCGATCAGCCGGGACAGGCTGGCCGTGGCGGCCTGGGCGTCGTCGACCAGCGCCAGCGCGGTGGTGATCGGCCCGAACAGGCTGTGGAAGTACAGCGCGGCGGCGGTGGCCACACCGACCGTCGCCAGGTTGGCCCCGACCAGCACGAAACCCATGGCCAGCACGGCCGAGAGCCCGATGAACTCGGCCAGGTTGAGCCGGGCGTAGAACCGGGTGACCAGCCGAACCCCTTGCAGGGCAAGGGTGACCGCGCCGTCGGAACGCTCCCGCACCCGGTTCAGATGGGTGTCGGCCAGCCGGAAGGCCCGTACGGTCCGCGCGCCGCCGATCGTGTCCAGCAGCTGTTGCTGTTGCGTGCCAACGGCTTCGCGCTGCCTGGCGTACAGCGGCTCGGCCAGCGGCAGATACCACCGCACGGTGTGCAGCTGCACCGGCACGGCGACCAGCGCGGCCAGCAGGAACCGCCAGTCCAGGACGGCCAGCGCGCCCAGCGTGAGCACGACGGTCAGCACCGACCGGCCCAGCTCCGGCAACGCTTGCCGGACAGCGTCGGCGACCACCGACACGTCGTTGGTCACGCGCGTGGTGAGGTCGCCGGAACCGGCCTTTTCCAGCTGGTCCAGCGGCAAGCCCAGGGCGCGGGCGACGAACCGTTCGCGCAGCTCGGCCAGGATCGTCTCGCCCAGCCGCGCCACCAGCGACATGCCCAGCGCGGTCGCCGCCGCGCCGGCCACGGCGACCAGCACCAACGCCACCACCGGCGTCACCAGGGCGGTGGCGGGCCGTTGATCGGCGACGAGGTCGATGATCCGGCCGAGCAGGGGAGCGGTGAGCAGGCCGATCGCGGTGGCCACGATCAGCATGCCGAAGGCGGCCGCGGTGCGGCCCTTGGCCCGGCCGACCAGCTCGCCGAGGACGGCACGAACGCGACGACCGTCGGCCACAGGAAGGAGTTGACGGGTCATGCCAGCACCGCCGCCCGGTAGTCGGCCCGCGCCGTGAGCACGGCATGGCTGCCTTGTTCGACTATCCGGC
>DATJJB010000132.1:0-8199 GCA_035492655.1 Kutzneria sp.
CCCCCGCCCGACCGGGCGGGGGTCGCCGCAACGTCATCACATCGGGGGTCTAGCTGACGGCGAAGTCGTCGGCGTAGACGGTGCCCTGGGCGTACCAGCCGTGCACGTAGACGGTGACGGCGCCGGAAGCGCCGGTGGTGAACGGAATCGTGAGCTGGGTGTAGCCACTGGACGAGGTCCAGGTCTCGGCGCTGGCCCCGCCCTTGACGCCGGCGTAGGCGAAGTTGCCGCGCACCCACACCGTCAGCTTGTGGCCGGCGTTGGGGGACACGGTGATCGTCTGGTCGCACTCACCGGTCTGGCTGTTGGTGGCGGCGACGGACAGCGCATGGGTGCCGCCGTGCACTGGCGTCGACACGACCGCACCGCCGGCCTGACAGGTCCACGGGCTCAACGAACCCGTTTCCAGGCCGGGGTTGACGATCGCGCCGGGCGGCGGGGGAGGCGTGGTGCCGTTGACGGTCAGGGTGAACGTGGCGGAGTGGCTGGTGGAGCCGGCGACGCCGGTGATGGTCAGCGGGTAGCTGCCGGCCGTCGCCGAAGAGGTGGTGTTCACGGTCAGTGTCGCCGTTCCGCCGGCCGACACGGAACCAGGACTGACCGACGCGGTGACGCCGGCCGGCGCGCCGCTGACGCTCAACGACACGTTCTGGGCGGAGCCGGAGGTGACGGCGGTCTTCACCGACGCGGTGGTGCCGGAGCCGGGGTTGACGGCGGCGGAGCCGGGCGTCACCGACACCGAGAAGTCGTTGACCGGCGGTGGCGGGGTGCTGCCACTGGTGAACGGCGCGAAGACGTGGCTGAAGTCCCAGGTGTTCTGGGTGATGCCGGAGCAGCTGTCGTTGCCGCCGGTGCCGGGGCAACCGCCGTTGTCACGCTGGAGTGCCCAGAACGACAGCAGGTTGATGCCCTTGGACACGGCCCAGTTGTACACAGTGGTCGCGTTGGCCACGGTGAAGATCTCGGCCGGGCCGGTCTCGCCGCCGGTGCCGTAGTCGTCACGGCCGGGCATCTCGGTGACGCCGACCATGGCGTAGCGCTGCGCCTCGGTCTTGCCCGGATAGAGCTGGCCGAGCTGGTTGACCAGACCCGACACCGCGGTCTGGGTGTCCTTGGCCATGTCGTGCTGCTGGTTGTCGTAGTAGTCGAACGTCATCAGGTTGACGACGTCGATGCGTGCGCCGTTGGACACCGCGTTGGACAGCACGTTGTAGCCGGTGTCCAAACCGGTCGGCGTGGTCGGCAGGGTGTAGGAGAACTGGATGCCGCGGCCGTTGGCCGCGGCCCAGTCCTCGGTCATCTTGATCGCCTTGTTGCGGCGGTCGATGCCGGCGGTGTTGGTCAGCGAGTCGACCTCGACGTCCAGGTCGATACGGCTGATGTTGTACGTGGTGATCAGGCTCTCGAAGCCGGCGGCGATCTTCGAGACGTCGGTGCAGCTGTCGGCCAGCTCGGTGTTGGTGGTGTCGGCGGTGTAGCCGCCCAGCGACGGGATGGCGTCGCCACCGGCGGCCTGCAGCGCGGCGATCTCGGTGCCGAAGCTGCCGGACCCGATGGCGGTGGTGCCGTCCCACAGCAGGGTGCAGGAGCCGGCGCTGGCGGTCTGCAGGAAGGCGAAGGTCAGGTACTTGACGCCGGCCTGCTTGGCCATCGCCGAGGGGCTCTGGCCGTCCTGATAGGTCTCGAAGTACGGGGCGAACACATGCGTCGGCAGGGGAGTGGCCTTCGGCGCCGTCGCGGCGTCGGCGCTCGCGACCAGGCCGGATACCGAGACGGCCGCGACGGCCGCACCCAGTAGTGCCGTTCTCAAACGCATCCTTGCTCCAGGTGTCGGGCGGGATGGGGTATGGCGGCGGAGTACACGGCGGCGGCCTGCTCACAATTGGACTAGACCACCGGTCATGTCAAGGGTCCGAACGGTGGAGCGCACCCTTCGACCAGGGGATCCGACCCCGTGCCGAGCGCCGACATCTCGGGCGTTCCCGGCCTCCCGATCGACCACGGGATCAGCGCGGTGTGTTCCGGAGGGGCAACCGTGCGGCTACGCTGCCGCGAATGTCGTCCCGGACCACCTCGGCGCGCATCGAAGCCGCGATCGGGCAGCTGCTGCGACGCAGCACCCGTACCCACCTGTACGACAACATGGTCGCCGGCCTGGACGGAGTGGACGCCACCACCTATCCGGTGCTCAGCGGCATCGCCCGCTGGCAGCCGATCAGCGCGACCAACCTGGCGCAGGAGATCGGCATCGACCGCACCGCGACCACCCGCTACGCCAGCCGCCTGCAGCAGGCCGGCCTGGTCGACCGGGTCCCCGACCCGGCCGACGCCCGGGCCACGTTGCTGCGCCTGACCCCGGCCGGCGACCAGATCGTCGAGACGATGCGGGACCGGCTGGTCGGTCACCTGGAGGCGGCCACCGCCGACTGGCCGGACGACGAGGCGCAGCGGTTCGCGGTGTCGCTGGAGCGACTGGTGGACACGCTCAGCCGGCGGTGATCCGCGCCGCCGAGACGGGGCGTTCAGCCGCGTTGAACGCACCGGTCGAGCTGGTGTTCACGCTCCACCGGTACCGGGTGAACTCGCCGGTCAGCTCGGCGGCGTAGAACATCATGTGCCCGTAGCCGACGCCCTGCGACTGCTGGTCGCCGACGATGCGAGTGTCCGGGAAGTCCTCGTAGTTGCCGACGCCGGCCAGGCCGTGCGGCTCGGCGGTGCAGTCGGCCACCTGGACGGCGTACTGGATCTCGCCGTCGAAGTTGAGCCCGGAGTTGGGCGCGACGTAGACGCCGCGCATCCGCCGCACCATCACCAGGTGCCCGGTGTTGGTGTCCTGCGCGTTGGCGTAGTCGATGGCGATCAGGTCGCCGGGCCGCAGGTCGGCCACGCGCCGCACCGGCTTGAGCCGGCCGGCCCCGCCATCGGCGAACACCCGCTGGTAGTCGCGGGCGAACGGGCTGGCGCTGCCGAAATGCCTGGTGAAGAACCTGGATCGGGCCCACGACGGGTAGGCGCGCCGCAGCACGGCCGTCACGAACGAGGCGCACTGGCTCTGGTTGGACCACGTCGACGGCTCGCCGGGCACGCCCCAGGTGACGACGTTCGGCTCGTCGGGCTCCTTGTACAGGTTGGGGCCCGCGCCCGGCAGCATCAGGTGGTCGATGAGCGCCTCGGCCTCGGCCAGGTGCGGCACCACCACGCGCCGGGGTCTGAGCAGGTGGCGGGCCGTAGCCAGGTCGGCTGCGTGCACGTCTGATCCTCCTTGGACAGTCGGGGGATACCCTAAATGGTCGGTCCGCAGTCCTGACGCAACCCTGCCGCAACCCGGGCGTGATGCTGTGATCCACGCCAGTTGGGGGCAGTCCTCTCCAGACGTCAGGAGACGCTCGTGACGATGACGAATGTGGTGCCCCGCGGCGACACCGTGCTGCGGTCCGTGCTGCACCTCGCCGACCTCGCCCCCCACGAGGGTGGCTACCAGTGGCGCCTCACCGACGGCGCCGCCCACCTGCACGTGGACGTGCCCGACAGCCCGCCGAACGTGCTGCGTGGCGTGGGCGCCGTGCTGCATCACCTGCGGATCGCCCTGGCCGCGGCCGGCTGGGGCGCGTTGGTCAGCCGGGGCACGACGCCGTCCGATCCGACGCACATCGCCACGATTCGGACCGTGCGGCAGCAGCCGACGACCGAGCAGGTGGCGATGGCCGCGGCGATCAGCGTCCGGGCCGGCGAGCACGCCGACTACAGCGAGACCGCGGTGCCGTGGACGGTGCTGAACCGGCTCGCCGCGCAGGCCCGCGGTGAGGGCGCGCAGCTGGACGTCGTGCTGGACCACGAGACCCGGTTGCGGCTGCTCCGCCGCACGAAGTCGGTGGAGAACGCCGGCGTGGTCGTGGTGATCGGCGGGCGGGCCGGCGAGGAGATCTCGGCCGGGGCGGCGTTGAGCGCCGTGCTGCTGATGGGCACGGTGTGGGGGCTGCTCGGCTGCCAGCTGCCGGTGCGGCCGCAAGTGGCCCGGCAGGTCACCGGTCCCGACCTGGTCCCGCAGGTCGTGCTCAGACTCGGCTATCCCCGCACCTGATACGCGCGGAGGTGCTCGGCGGGATGGCCGAACAGGAACGCGGCGCCGTGCGCTCTCTTGAAGAGGCGCTGGGCGTCGTGTTCCCACGTGATGGCTATCCCGCCGTGCAGTTGGACCATCTCGGCGGCGACCTTCTCCAGCGCCTCCGAGCAGTAGATCTTGGCCTCGACCGGGTGCTCGGTGTCGTACGCCGCCGAGCGGGCGGTCTCGACCAGCACGTGCATGTCGGCCAGGCGGTGTTTGACCGCCTGGAAGCTGCCGATCGGCCGGCCGAACTGCACGCGCTGCTTGGCGTACTCGACGGTCATCTCCAGGCATCTCGCCGCCGTGCCGACCTGCTCGGCGGCCAGCGCCGAGAGGGCGAAGTCCCGGACCCGCCGCTCGTCGTAGGGGCCGATGAGGCCGGTCGGCTCGGTCACCGACACGGTGGCCAGGCTGCGCGACTCGTCCATGGCCGTCAGCGACTGCACGTCGACCTGGTCCGGCCGCATCTCGTACAGCAGGCCTTTGCGGCCGATGAGCAGTACCTCCGCACGGTTTGCGTCCAGCAGGTATTTCTCGGTTTCCGGGCACCAGACAGCGACCTGACCAGCGGCGATGGCCGGTAGCAGCCGTTGACAACAGTTGTTGTCGCCGGTGGCCAGGACGGCCTCGGCGGCGATGGCCGTGGCCAGCAGCGGGACCGGGGCCAACGTGCGGCCGAGCTGCTCCAGCACGATCTGGATCTCGGCCAGCGAAGCGCCGCTGCCGCCGTACTGCTCGGGGATCGCCAGGCCGGGCGCGCCGATCTCGACCAGCTTGGGCCACAGGTCGTCCGGGTCCTTGGCCAGTAGGCGGGCGACGGTGTCCTGGAGGGCGAGCTGCTCCTCGGTCAGGGGCATAGCGCCGCCATCAGCCGTTCCCGGTGGTAGGCCTCGGTTCCCCACGCCGTCACCAGCGCCCGGACCTTCAGCATCCACCGGCTCAGGTCCAGCTCGGAGGTGTAGCCGATGGCCCCGTGCACCTGGAGTGCCGTGCGCATCGCCTGGTACGCCGCCTGGCCGGCGGCGATCTTGGCCGCCGAGACGTCCCGGGCGGTCGACGTGACCGCCGCGCCGAACACCAGCGGCTCGGCCAGCTCCAGGCCGACGTGCACGTCGGCCAGCTGGTGCTTCACCGCCTGGAAGCTGCCGATCGCCTGGCCGAACTGCTTGCGTTGGACGGCATAGTCCCTGGTTCGGTCCAGCAGTGTCCGGCCGAGCCCGATCAGCTGGGCCGAACAGGCGAGGACACCCCGGTCGAACGCCTCCTCGTCGATCGGGCCGATGGCCTCGCCGAGACGGAACGTGTGCAGGCGTCGCGTCGGATCGACCGACTTCCTCGGCTCCTCGGGGATCGCTCGATGACGGATGTCGTCGACGATCGCGTAGGTGTCTTCGGCCTCGTCCACGACGTAAGGAACGTGGGGTGGCCAGGCCAGCGTGGCATTCGGTGCCCGCAGCACGGCGAACGACTCGACGACCGGACCCGGCACGGCGGCCCGGCCCAGCTCCAGGAAGGCGACGACCAGATCCGGCGCGGACTCCACCTCGTGCACGCCCAGCGCCAGCAGGGTTTCCCACGCCGTCGACTGCTTGAGGGCAGCGCGCAGCGCCTGCGCGAACTGCCGCTGCTCATCGGACAGCGTGAACTTCATCGCGGCAGTCCCAACAGTCGCTCGGCGACGACATTGCGCTGGATCTCGTTGGTGCCGGCGTAGATCGGGCCGGCCAGGGCGAACAGGTAGCCGTCCAGCCACGGCCCGGCGAGCTCGGCGTCGGGGCCCGACAACTCCAGGGCGGTCTCGTGCAGGCTCAGGTCGAGCTGCGACCAGAACAGCTTGGTGACGCTGGCTTCCGCGCCGATCGGCCGGTCCAGCGAACCGAAGACGTGCAGGCGATAGGCCTGCGCGCCCAGCCAGGCGTCGAGAACCTTGTCGCGCAGCGCGGTATCGGTCGGATCGCCGACCTCCCGCCACAGCTTGAGCAGGCGATCCGCCGCTGCGCAGAACCGCCCCGGACTGCGCAGCGACAGACCACGTTCGTTGCCGGCGGTGCTCATCGCGACGCGCCAGCCCGCGCCGGGCTCGCCGAGCACGTCGGCGTCCGGCACGAAGACCCCGTCCAGGAAAATTTCGGCGAAGCCCGCTTCCCCGTCCAACTGGGGGATCGGCCGCACGGTCACGCCCGGGGCCCGCAGGTCGAACAGGAAGTACGTCAGCCCGCGATGCCGCTCGGCCGCCGGGTCGGTGCGGAACAGCCCGAATCCCTTGTCCGCGAACGCCGCCCGTGAGCTCCACGTCTTCTGTCCACTCAGGAGCCAGCCGCCGTCCGTGCGGACGCCACGGCTGCGGATCGCCGCCAGGTCGCTGCCCGCCTCCGGCTCCGACCATGCCTGGGCCCAGATGTCCTCGGCCCGGGCCATCCTTGGCAGCAAACGGTTCTGCTGCTCCTCGGTGCCGTGGGCGTACAGGGTCGGGGCGAGCAGGAAGATCCCGTTCTGTGCCACCCGGCCCGGCGCGCCGGCGGCCCAGTACTCCTCCTCGAACACCAGCCACTGCGTCAGCGACGCAGCGCGGCCGCCGTGTTCTTCGGGCCACGAGACCGCCGACAGCCGGGCCTTGGCCAGCGTGCGTTCCCACTCCCGGTGCTGCTCGAAGCCGTCGGCGGTGTCCATTGAGGACAACTGGCCGGGAAGGTTGTCGTGCAGCCAGGCTCGGACCTCGTGCCGGAACTCGAGGTCGGTGTCGTCAAGATCCACTGGCCCCCCGCATCGCCTTCGCGTCCATGCCGGCCAGGGCGTCCTTCGACACCTCGGCGTTGTGCGCGTGGGCCAGGTGGTGCAGGCCGAACACCGAGTCCATGCCGGCCCGCATCCCCATCTGGTCCTCGGACTGGTTGACGGCCTTCTTGGCCAGGGCAAGGCCGAACCGGGGCATCTCGGCGATCCGCGAGGCCAACGCGGTCACCGTCTCCTGGAGCTCGGCGCGCGGAACGACACGGTTGACCATGCCCCACTCGTAGGCCCGCTGGGCGCTGAACCGGTCGCCGGTGAACAGGATCTCCTTGGCGGCGCGAGGACCGAGCACCCAGGGGTGGGCGAAGTACTCGACGCCGGGAATGCCCATGCGCACCACGGGATCGGCGAAGAAGGCGTCCTCGGCGGCCACGATCAGGTCGCAGACCCAGGCCAGCATGAGGCCGCCGGCGATGCACGCGCCCTGCACCATGGCGATCACCGGCTTGGGGATCTCCCGCCACCGCCGGCACATGCCGAGATAGACCTCGGACTCGCGGGCGAAGCGCTGGTCGCCGCCGTCCTTGTCGACGTGGTCCCACCACAGCACGGCCTTGCGGTCGTAGGAGACGTCGACATCCCGCCCCGGCGTGCCGATGTCGTGCCCGGCCGAGAAGTGGTCGCCGGCCCCGGCCAGCACGATGACCTTCACCTCGTCGTCGTTGACCGCGCGTTCGAAGGCGGCGTCGAGGGCGTAGGTCATCACGGAGTTCTGGGCGTTGCGGTAGCGCGGCCGGTTCATGGTCACGGTGGCGATGGCGCCGTCGCGTTGGTACAGCACGGCTTCCTCGGTCACAGGTCTCCCTCGCGTAACGGTCCCTCGCGTAACGGTCCCTCGCGTAACGGCTCCTCGCGTAACGAGCCCTTGAGCACCTTGCCGGACGCGTTCCGGGGCAGCGCGGCCCGGAACTCCACCTGTCTTGGCACCTTGTAGTTGGCCACCAGGGCCCGGCAGTGCTCGATGACGTCCTCAGTGGACAGTGGCCGTGTCGACACCACGAACGCCTTGCCGACCTCGCCCATGCGGTCATCGGGAATCCCGATGACCGCCGACTCGGTGACACCGTCGAGCCGGGCCAGCGCCTGCTCGACCTCGGCCGGATAGACGTTGAAACCGCCGGAGACGTACATGTCCTTGAGCCGGTCGGTGATCGTCAGATAGCCGCGCTCGTCGAGCACGCCGACATCGCCGGTGTGCAGCCAGCCGTCGGCGTCGATGGCCTCGGCGGTCGCGGCGGCGTCGTCCAGGTAGCCGATCATCACGTTGGGGCCGCGCAACAGGATCTCGCCCGTGTCGGCGATCC
>DATJJB010000133.1:0-3966 GCA_035492655.1 Kutzneria sp.
GAAGCCGGTGAAACTTCCGCACTACACGCCGGACGGCGAGTCGCACCCGCCCAACTCCAGCGAGCCCTACCGATCCAGCGTGCTGCGCGCCCCGCACCGGCCGTTACAGCTGATCCCGCAGCACCTGACCGAGATCACCGGCCCGCTGCTGGGCCTGGACCGGGTCGGCGAGCTCGACCACGACCTGACCCGCCAGCACCTCGGCGCCCCGCTGGGTGAGCGGATCATCGTCAGCGGGCGGGTGCTGGACGCCAACAACCGACCGCTGCCCAACACGCTGGTCGAGGTGTGGCAGGCCAACTCGGCCGGCCGGTACGCGCACGACCGGGATCGGCACGACGCGCCGCTGGATCCCCACTTCAGCGGCGTCGGCCGCACCGTCACCGACGCGCAGGGCAACTACCGGTTCGTGACGATCAAGCCCGGCGCCTACCCGTGGCGCAACCACGACAACGCCTGGCGGCCGGCGCACATCCACTTCTCGCTGTTCGGCCGGGCCTTCACCCAGCGGCTGATCACCCAGATGTACTTCCCGGGCGACCCGCTGTTCCCGTTCGACCCGATCTACAACTCGGTGCGGGACGAGCAGGCCCGGCAGCGCATGATCTCCCGCTTCGACCTGGCGACCACGCAGCCGGAATGGGCCCTGTCGTACAAGTTCGACATCGTGCTGCGCGGCAGCGACGCCAGCGTGTTCGAGGACGAGGAGGACGAATGACCACCCCCTCCCAGACGGTCGGCCCGTTCTTCGCGCTGCCCGACGGCCTGCCCTGGCCCGACGGTCCCGAGGTGGTGGCCGAGGGCACGCCGGGCGCGGTGGTCATCCGCGGCACGGTCTACGACGGGGCCGGCGATCCGGTGCCCGACGCCATGATCGAGACCTGGCAGGCCAGCGCCACCGGCCGCTTCGACCACCCCGACGACCCACGTGGCCCGGTGAACGAGGGCTTCCGCGGCTTCGGCCGGTCGGCCACCTCCGCGCAGGGCGAGTTCTGGCTGCGCACCGTCAAACCCGGCCCGCTGCCCACCCCGGACGGCGGCGTCGAGGCCCCGCACATCGACGTCACGGTGCTGGCGCGCGGCCTGCTGCAACGGCTGGTGACCCGCATCTACTGGCCGGACGAGGAGCAGGCCAACGCCGCCGACCCGGTCCTGTCGGCCGTGCCGGCCGAGCTGCGGCACACTCTGATCGCCCGGCGGGACGGCGACGAGCTGCGGTTCGACATCCGGCTGCAGGGCGATGGGGAAACCGTCTTCTTCGAGCTGTGAGGGACGCGTGACGGACTACCGCTGGGCCGGTGCGGCCGAGGGGCCGGTGCTGGTCGTCGGCAACTCGCTCGGTGCCGACGCACGGATGTGGCGGGAGCAGCTGCCCGCCCTGGGCCAGAGCCTGCGGCTGTTGCTGATCGACCACCCCGGGCACGGCGACGCGGCGGCGGTGCCCGGGCTCGACACCATCGACGGGCTGGGCGAGCGCGTGCTGCGCCTGCTCGACGAGGCCGGCGTGACCCGAGCCCACTACCTCGGGCTTTCGTTGAGCGGCATGGTCGGCTTGTGGTTGGCGGCCAACGCCCCTGACCGCGTCGATCGGCTGGCGGTGTGCTGCACGACGGCGTACTTCGGCACGCCCGACGCGTGGCGGCAGCGGGCGGAAGCCGTGCGGGCCAACGGAACGGCGTCGATCGCCCCGCAGGTGATCGATCGCTGGGTGACCGCGGACCACACCGACCGCGCGTGGCTGGTGGACATGATGTCCTCGGTCGACGACGAGGGCTACGCGGCCTGCTGCGAGGCGCTGGCCACGTTGGACCTGCGGGCTCAGCTGGCGTCCATCACCGCCCCGACGCTGGTGCTGGCCGGCGACGAGGACCGGGCCACGCCGGTGGAGCACGGCCAGGCCATCGCCGAGGCCGTCCCCGGCGCGCGGCTGAAGGTGGTGCCGGGCGCGCACCTCGCGCCGCTGGAGTCACCCGATGCGGTGACTCCGTTGCTGGTGGAGCACTTCACCTCGGTGCGCCGGCAGGTCCTCGGCGACGCGCACGTGGACCGCGCGCAGGCCGCCACCACCCCGTTCACCGCCGACTTCCAGGACTTCATCAGCCGCTACGCGTGGGGCGACATCTGGACCCGGCCAGGCCTGGACCGCCGCACCCGCAGCGCGATCACGCTGGCCATGCTGGCCACCCTCCAGCACGAGGACGAGCTGGCCATGCACGTGCGGGCCGCGCTGCGCAACGGGATGACCGTCGAGGAGATCAAGGAGGTGCTGCTGCAGGTCGCGGTGTACGCCGGCGTGCCGACGGCCAACCGGGCCTTCCGGATCGCCGACCGGGTGCTGTCTACGCTGGACACACCATGAACGAGATACCCCAGCCCGACGTCCAGATGCCGCCGGTGGCCGTCCAGGTCGACACGGGGCGCGGCACCGCCTTCGTCCAGTCCCTGGAGCGGGGCTTGGCGGTGATCCGTGCTTTCGACGCCGAGCACGCCGAGCTGACGCTGAGCGATGTCGCCCGGGCCACCGGCCTCACCCGGGCCGCCGCCCGCCGGTTCCTGCACACGCTGGTCGAGCTGGGTTACATGCGCACCGACGGCCGGTTGTTCGCGCTGCGGCCGCGCATCCTGGAACTGGGCTACGCCTACCTGTCCAGCATGGGGCTGCCCGAGGTGGCCCAGCCGCACCTGGAAACCCTGGTGTCCCAGGTGCACGAGTCCAGTTCGGTGTCGGTGCTGGACGGCGAGGACGTGGTGTACGTGGCCCGCGTGCCAACGAAGCGGATCATGACCGTGACCATCGCGGTCGGCACCCGGTTCCCGGCCTACGCCACCTCGATGGGCCGGGTGCTGCTGGCCGCGCAGCCCGACGAGTGGCTGGACGCCTACTTCGAGCGGGCCGACCTGCGGCCGCTGACCCGGTACACCACGGTGGAAGAACGTCTGTTGCGCGCGCTGCTGGAGCACGTCCGCGAACAGGGCTGGTCCCTGGTCGACCAGGAACTGGAGGAGGGACTGCGCTCGATCGCGGTGCCCATCCACGACCCGACCGGCAAGGTGGTGGCCGCGGTGAACGTGTCGGCCCACGCCAGTCGGGGCAGTTCCGACAGTATCCGCGACGAACTGCTGCCACATCTGCGCACGGCCGCCACGGCGATCGAACACGATCTGCGCGGCAGTCGGCGCTGAAGGGATTCGGGCGAACGGGCGCGTCCGTTTGTCGCAAATGGCGCGCCCGGTTATGAAACAAACGAAACGAAAGGCCCGCCACCCAAGGTGACGGGCCTCGCTCAGCCGAACCCAGTCAGCCGATCACGGTCAGCCGATCTCAGATCGCGCGCACGCCCATGGCCTGCGGGCCCTTCTGACCCTGCCCGACCTCGAACGAGACCTTCTGGTTCTCCTCCAGGGTACGGAAGCCGTTGCCCTGGATCTCCGAGTAGTGCACGAAAACGTCAGCGCCACCATCGGAAGGGGCGATGAAGCCGAAGCCCTTCTCCGAGTTGAACCACTTAACGGTGCCCTCAGCCACTTGATCTATCTCCTCAAACAGGTACTACGTGTCGCCGCAACCACGACGCTACGGGTCTGATCGCGGACGGGGGACTTCACCCGGTTCCCTGCGAGGAGGACCACCGCCCGCGACTTCTTCCGCGAGCGTGGATATGACACGAACACAGAATGCGACCGCACACAGTCAACCACACCGAGTGCGCGGGGTGGAAGCCCGCCACCCGGACAGGTGTGACGGCTGGCACTTCTGGCCCTTGACGCATCAAGAGTTCGCTACTTAAATCATGACCCGAAATAAGGTGTGACGCGCGCACCGCCATCGAGCCTCACACACCGACGGACCCCTGCGAACCTGTCGAACCGAGGTGCTGCCGTGCGACCAACGCTGCTCGTCGTGCCCGTGTTGCTCGTGGCCGGAATGCTGGCGGCCCCGGCCGCGAACGCGGCCAACGAGTCCGT
>DATJJB010000134.1:0-11871 GCA_035492655.1 Kutzneria sp.
CCCTAGAGTAGATCCGTCGATCGGGAGGTGTCGTGTCAACTGCGCTGTTCCGACGGCCGCCGAGAGCGCCGCGGCCGACCGTGCCGGCCGGCGACGTGCTGCTGCAACCGCCGCCCGAGCTGCCCAAACCCGACACCGGAAACGTGTGGTTGACGGCGTTGCCGGCATTGAGCGGCCTCGGCTCGGTGGCCTACCTGCTCGGCGGCGCGGCCAACCCGATCACCTATGTGGCCGGCTCGTTCTTCCTGTTCTCCTCGCTGGCCATGGTCGCCGGCTCGCTGCTGCGCTCGAGATCCACCCAGAAGGGTGACTCTCAGCAGATTCGTCGGGACTACCTGCGCTACCTGGGCCGGATGCGCCAGCAGGTGCGCCGGACCGCGGCCGCGCAGCACGAGTCGTCGGGCTGGGGTGCGCCGGATCCGGAGCAGCTGTGGGCCGTCGCGGCCAGCAAACGGTTGTGGGAGCGCCGACCGACCGACGAGGACTTCGGCGTGGTGCGGATCGGCCGCGGCCCGCAGTACCTTGCCACGCAGCTGGTGCCGGGCGAGTCCGGGCCGGTCGAGGACCTGGATCCGTTGGCCGCCTTGGCCCTCAAGCGTTTCATCAGCACCCACACGGTGGTGCCGGACCTGCCGGCGCAGGTGTCGCTGCGCCGGTTCGCCGCCATCGGCATCGGCGGCGACCGCGACGCCGCACGAGCCGTGGTGCGCTCACTTGTCGCCCACGCCGCGACCTTCCATCCGCCGCAGGACCTGCGGATCCTGATCTGCACGACCGATCAGGACGGCCCGGCCTGGGGCTGGGCCAAGTGGTTGCCGCACTGCCACCACCCCGACGAGGTGGACTACGCCGGTCCGGTGCGGATGATCAATCCGTCGCTGGTGGCGTTGGAAGACGGCCTCGGTGTGGAGCTGACCCGACGGCCCCGCTTCAACCGCACCGCCGAGCCGGATCCCGACGCGCCGCACGTGCTGGTGGTGATCGACAGCGGCATGGTGGCCGGCACCGAACTCGTGCTGGGCCACGACGGCTTGCAGGCGGTCACCGTGGTCGACCTGGACGGCCGGGCCGGCGACCTGATCCGTGCGCATGGCCTTGAACTGGCCGTCGACGACGGTGAATTGGCTGTACGTAACGGAAGTCGGCTGGAGGCGCTGGGCACGGCCGACGCGATGTCGATACCGGTGGCGGCAGCGCTGGCCCAGCAGCTGGGTGGCCACCGACTGGACGTGACCTCGGGCGCCGACGATCTGGCCACCACCAGCCAGACCCTGCCCGGTCTGCTCGGCATCACCGACGCCGGCGCGATGGACCTGGACGTGCTGTGGAAGCCCCGTCCGCTGCGCGACCGGCTGCGGGTGCCGATCGGCATCAGCGCCGACGGCACTGTGCTGGACCTGGACATCAAGGAGTCCGCGCAGGACGGCATGGGCCCGCACGGCCTGGTCGTCGGCGCGACCGGCTCCGGCAAGTCGGAGCTGCTGCGCACGCTGGTGCTGGGCATGGCCGCGACCCATCCGCCGGACCAGCTCAACCTGGTGCTGGTGGACTTCAAGGGCGGCGCGACCTTCGCCAAGATGGGGCAGCTGCCGCAGGTCGCGGCGGTGATCACCAACCTCGAGGACGATCTGTCCCTTGTGGACCGGATGCAGGAGGCGCTGTCCGGCGAGATGAACCGCCGGCAGGAGATCCTGCGTGACGCCGGCAATCTGGTGTCGATCCGGGACTACGAGCGGGCCCGGCAGAACGGGGCCGGCCTGCCGCCGCTGCCCAGCCTGTTCGTCGTGGTCGACGAGTTCTCCGAGCTGTTGAGCCAGAAACCCGACTTCGCCGATCTGTTCGTCCAAATCGGACGATTGGGCCGGTCGCTCGGGCTGCACCTGCTGCTGGCCTCGCAGCGCCTCGACGAGGGCCGGCTGCGGGGGCTGGAGGCGCACCTGTCGTACCGGATCGGCCTGCGCACGTTCTCGGCGCAGGAGAGCCGCACGGCCATCGGCGTGCCGGACGCCAACGACCTGCCCAACGCGCCCGGGCACGGCTTCCTCAAGACCGACACCGCCACGCTGCGGCGGTTCCGCGCCGCCTACGTGTCCGGCGCCTACCACTCCGGCGAGGACCGGGACGGCCAGTCGCTGCTCGGCGTGGGCGACGTCCGGCCGTTCACCGCGCGCTCGCTGCCGGTGCCGGCCGGGTTGGACCAGCTGCCGTCGGTGGACGACGACGATGAGGACGAGGAGAACCCCAGCCGGCCGACCATGTTGTCGGTGATGGTGGACCAGCTGATCGGCCGGGGCAGCCCGGCGCACCAGGTCTGGCTGCCGCCGCTGGACGCCCCCGACACGCTCGACGCACTGCTGCCGGGCCTGGCCGTGCGGCCGGGTCGGGGCTTCGGCGCGGCGCCGGAGCTGGCTCCACTGACGGTGCCGATCGGCACCGTGGACCGGCCGTACCACCAGCGGCGGGATCCGCTGTTGATCGACCTCGCCGGCTCCGGCGGTCACGTGGCCATCGTCGGCGGGCCGCGGTCCGGCAAGTCGACCATGGTGCGGACGCTGGTCGCGGCGCTGGCGCTGCGGCACACGCCGGCCGAGGTGCAGGTGTACTGCCTGGACTTCAGCGGCACGTTGTTCGCGATGTCCGGTCTGCCGCACGTCGGCCGGGTCGCCGGCCGGCAGGACAATGAGGTCGTCCGGCGGACCGTGGCCGAGGTCAGCGCGGTGGTGGAACGTCGCGAGACCCGGTTCCGTGAGCTGGGCGTGGACACCATGGCCGACTACCGCCGGCTGCGAGCCGAGGGCAAGGTCGGCGACGACCCGTTCGGCGACGTCTTCCTGGTGGTCGACGGCTGGTCGGTGCTGCGCCAGGACTACGAGGACCTGGAGGCGTACCTGCTCAACCTGGTCGGCCGCTCGCTGACGTACGGTGTGCACGTGGTGTTGACCGCCAACCGCTGGCTGGACCTGCGGCTGGGGCTGCGGGACCTGATCGGCGCCAAGGTCGAGCTGAAGCTGGGCGACGCGCTGGACTCGGAGATCGACCGCAAGGCCCAGCAGGCCGTGCCGGCCGACCGGCCCGGTCGCGGCGTGACCAGGGAGCGCCTGCACTTCCTGAGCGCGGTGCCCCGGGTGGACGGCCGCAGCAGCGCCGACGACCTGGCCGTCGGCATCGCGGACCTGATCGTCAAGATCAACGACAACTGGACCGGGCCGCCCGCGCCGGCGGTTCGGCTGCTGCCGCGGCTGATCGAGTTCGCCGAGTTGCCGGTGCGGCGCGGCATCACCATCGGCGTGGAAGGGCAGCGGCTGGAGCCGGTGGTGTTGGCCGATCAGGGTTTGGTGCTGGTCGGGGACAGCGAGTCGGGCAAGACCTCGACGCTGCGGGCCATCGCCCGGCAGGTGGTGGACCGCGGCGAGCCCGAGGCGGCCAAGATCGCGCTGATCGACTACCGGATGACCATGCTCGGCGAGTTCGAGGGGCCGTCCGTGTTGGCCTACGGCACGACGCCGCAACAGACCGTGGAGATCGTCGCCGGGCTGGTCGAGGGCTTCACCAAACGCTTGCCGGACACCGATGTCACGCCCGAGCAGCTGCGCAACCGCTCCTGGTGGACCGGACCGGACGTGCACATCGTCGTCGACGACTACGACCTGGTGGCCAACTCCGTCGGCAATCCGCTGGCCCCGCTGTTGGACTTCCTGCCGCAGGCCCGCAACATCGGGCTGCATCTGTATCTGGCCCGGCAGGCCGGCGGAGCGGGATCGGCGTTGCTGGAGCCGGTGCTGCGGCGAATGCGCGAGCTGAGCTTCCCGGCCGTCGTGCTCAGCGCACCGCCGGACGAGGGCACGATGTTCGGCGTGCGACCGTCTCGACTGCCGGCCGGGCGTGGCACGATGGTGCACAGGCGAGCGGGTGCGGTTCCGGTGCAGCTGGCCAGATTGGATCCGCATCATGACTGACGTGCTCCTCGTGCTGCACCTGACGCTCGCCGCGATCTGGATGGGCGCGATGGGCTACAGCCTGACCGTGGTGCAGCCCAAGGTGGACCGCTTCTTCCCGGACGAGGAGAAGCGCGAGGAGTTCCTGCTGTTACTGGCCCACGGCAACCGGTGGAAGGTCGTGGGCCTGATCACGGCGCTGGTGTTGACCGGCGTCGCGCTGGCGGTGGACGTCAGCTGGTGGTACACGGTTTCCGTTGCGCTGTACGGGATCGCCGCGGCGATCTTCTGGTACGTGTCGTGGCGGCACTGGCCGGCAAGGATCTTCGCGGTCGTCGAGGAGTTGGCCGGGTATCGACGTCGTCTGCGGTTGCTGGCGTCGTGCATGACGGGGCTGGTCGGGGCGGCGTTCGTGTTCTCGGTGGCGGTCACGGTGGTGCGGCCGTGAAGGTCGCGATCACCGGCTCCAGCGGGCTGATCGGGACTGCCCTGCGCGAGTCGTACGAGGCCGACGGGCACACCGTCGTTCGGCTGCCGCGGGTGGTGGAAGACGTCGACGGCGTCGACGTGGTGGTGAACCTGGCCGGGGCCGGCATCGGGGCGCGGCGGTGGACCGCCTCGTACCGGGAAGTCATTCTGCGCAGCCGGGTTGACACGACAAGTTCTTTGGTGGCAGCGATTTCGCGGGCTCGGCGGCCGCCGAAGGCGCTGCTGTCGGCCTCGGGCGTGAGCTACTACGGTGATCGCGGCGACGAGGTGCTGACCGAGGGTTCCGCTGGTGGCACCGGGTTTCTGCCGTCCGTGGTGCGGGCGTGGGAGGCGGCGGCGGTGGCCGACATTCCCGTGTGCCACCTGCGTTTCGGTCTCGTGCTGTCCGCGGCCGGCGGCGTTCTCCAGCAGCTTCTGCCCTTCTTCCGTGCCGGTCTCGGCGCTCGATTCGGTTCTGGGCGGCAGTTCTGGAGTTGGATCTCCCTAGCCGATGCCGTACGGGCGATCCGGCATCTGCCTGGTACGCAAGGGCCGTACCACGTGACCGCGCCGGATCCGGTGCGCAACAGCGAGTTCACCCGAGCCCTGGCGTCGCTGCTCGGCCGCCCGGCCGTGCTGCGGGTGCCGGGCTGGTCCCTGCGGCTGGCGCTCGGCGGCGTGGCCGGCGACGCCCTGGAGAGCATTCGGGCGCGGCCCGATCGCCTGACCGAGGCCGGGTTCCGGTTCGAGCACGTCACCGTGACGGAGGCGTTGCGTGTCGAGCTTCGCTGTCGCTAGCAGGAGGCGTATCCGTCCACCCGCACGTATTCGGCCTTGGGCACGGTGATGGTCAGCACCGTCGCGTGGTCGGTGGTCTGCACGATCCGCGCCGGATCCGTGTCGTCGGAGACCTGGATCGACCTCAGCTCGTCGAGCTTGATCTTCGCGATCGCGTTGTCCAGCACCTCGGCCTCGGCGCGGTCCGGGTGTTCCTGGCTGAGCTTCGTGGTCAGCGGCGCCGACCACTTCACCGCCGCCCAGTTGCCCTGCTGACAGTCACCGACGTACACCGCCGGGGCATTCGCGATGTAGCCGAACTGAACCAGCGCCGCGCCGAATGCCTGGATGTCCGACCGCACGGTCGCCCGGTCGTCCCTCGGCGCGGACGGCGCGCCGCAGCCGGCGCAGGCGACGGTCAGCGCGGCCACGATCATCAAGCTGCGTCGGGTCATTCCGGCTTGTCCGCCTTCTGGTAGCCGCCGATGTAGCTGTTGGCCGCGTTTCTGGTGATGTCGTACACCGAAGCGCCTTCGCCGAGCGTGCCCTCCGCTGTGTGCGCGGCGCCGTTCATGTACTCGTAGTACGACTTCTTCAGGTGGTCGTCGCTCATCACCTGGGCCACGTTGAGCATGTGCCCGTGGCCGTCCAGCAGCTCGGCCGGGATCTTGTCGGTGCCCGGATAACCGGCCTCGTGCAGCACCGCGGTGCGTTCGTAGTCGCTGACCATGGCGACTTCGTGGCCCTGGTCCTTGAGCTGCTCGAGCTGTTCCGCCGAGCCGGAAGGCGCGCCGTACGCGTGTTCCAGCCCCATGTTGGTGGTGTGCTTCATGGCGTCCCACACCGAGTCCGACACCTTGAGGAACGCCCCGCCGGCCGCCTCGGCCAGCTTGCCGGCCGGGATCATGTCGACCCCGGCGGACAGGATGCCCTTCATGATCTCCTTGGCGTGTTCCTCGTCCTCGACCTGCTTGCCGACGACCGCCACCGCGGCGCTGTTCTCCGCGCCCGCCACCGAGCCGTAGGCCTCGGACGCGTGGTTGAACTGATAGGCGGACTGGCCGTGCCTGAGCAGGTCCACATCGGACTGAGCGCCGGCCAGCATGGCGTGGTGCGCGGCCGCGCCGGCGGCCGAGTCGAAGACCTTCGTCGCCTCGTCGTTGCCGGCGAAGGTCTTCATGAAGTTCTGGGCCACCTCGGGCGGGATGTCGAAGGCGGCGTTGTCGCCGGCGATGCGGTCGTGCTCGCCGACGTCGGTGACGTGGTCACCCTCGGCGTTGTGCCCGGCGGCCATCTCCTGGACGTAGGAGCCGCCGATCTTGGCGAAGTTCTGGGCGGCGATCGGCGGCACGTCCTTGCCGTCGTGGGCCATGTCGTTGAACAGGGCCTTGGCGAAGGTCACCGCCTCGGGGCTGTGGCTGCCGTCGGTCTCGTTGTCGGCGCCGGCCGCGGCCTCGAAGGCGACGCCGTAGCCGTGGGCGATGGAGCCGGTGCCGTCGTCCTTGCCGTACTGGACGAGCTTGTGGATGTTGTCCTGGTACGCGGCGGTGGGGTCGCCGTGGATGTGCACGTCGGTGCCGGGCTGGCCCATGGTGGCCAAGGCCTCGCGAGCGGCGACCGGGTTGCCGCCGAGGTCCTGGGTCCATGCGGCCACGACGTCGTCGGGAACGCCTACGTCGTAAGGGAAAGAGCCGGCAGGACCGCCGCGGAAGCCCATGCCGCCGAAGCCCTCGGCGCCGTGCTGGGCGAACTCGTCGAGAGCGTTGGCCCGGGCGGCCTTGGCCAACCAGTCGGGCGGGAAGTGGCCGTTGGAGGCCATCGCGGCCCGGCTCCAGGAGGTGGCGGCCTCACGTGGCGGCACGAGGAACTGGTCGGCGACGGCTTTCATGCCGGGATCGTCATCGGCATTGCTGACGGCGGTGCCGAAAGCGTGGCTGAATGTCTTGAGATCGTCGGCGGCGGTGTGGCTGCCGCTGGCGTAGAGCATGGTCGGCAGGATCTGGCTCAGTTGCGGCCCGAGTTCGCCGTAGAAGGCGGCGGCGAAATAGGGGTCGTCCAGGTACGGCGCGATCTCGCCGGCCACCTTGTGCGCGTCCTTGGCCCAGTTCTCGTCGAGTGAGTGGTTGTTCTTGAGATCATCGGCGTACTTCTTGGCCAATGTCTGAAGGCTCTTCACGTAAGCGTCGGCGTCGGAGCCGAGATCCTCGAGCCGGCTCGGCGGCACATAACCGAGATCGGCCATGGTTTTCTGCGCGCCGAACAGCGTCTCCTCATATCCGGTGAGCAGTTGGTGCACGGTGCCGCCATGCGCCTTCACGGCGGCCACGGCCTGATTGATGAAATCGTTCCGCGCCGCCTCTCGGTCTTCCGGCGGCAGATGATGGCCGGTCTGCTGCATGAAGCTGACCCATTGCTGCTCGATCGACGCCAGTTCGCCGTTCAGGCCGTTGACCTCGGAGGTCGCCTTGCTGATGGCCCCGTCCAGGTCGCCGGCCACGCCGTCCAGCGTCTTCCCGATCTGCTGGAGGTGCTCCGGTGTGGTCTTCGTGCCGGCCGCCTGGGCGTCGAAATCCACCGGCGAGGCCCCGTTGACCTGGTATCCCTCGCCGACGTACTGCTGCGCCTTCTGCTGGTACGAGTTCGACGTGGTCATGTCGCCGCCGGCCTTGTAGAACGCGGCGGCCAGCCCCTCGACCTGAGCGGGATCGCCCTTGGCCAGCCGCGCCTGCTCTTTCCACGGGTCGAATCCGGCCTTCTCGGCGAGTTCGTCGTTGGAAATCAGGCTCATGGTCGCGGCCTCTCGTCCGAAGCTGGTCCGAGGATAGGGGAGGACGCATCACCCGGCTGCCGATCGGCGTAACCGTCACCCGCTGGCACACTGGCCTCATGGTCAAGACGGCGCAGCTGGCAGTGGTCGGCACCGCACTCGTCCTGGGCGGCCTGCTCGCCGCGTGCACCGGCGATCCCGGCACGCCCGGCCCCACGTCGACCACGACCTCGGCCCCGCCGACCACCACGACCACGGCGACGACAACCAGCCGGAACCTGGCCCTGCCCCCAGGGGTCGGCCCGTTCAACAGTGCGGTCTGCGTCGCGAACCTCTACGCCGGGGGCGTGGTCAACGGCCTGATCCCTTACCTCGACCTGGTGAAAAAAGGGCGCACGATCAGCGACGCGGGCTGGCAGGACATTCAAACGTCGCTGCCCGACGCGATCGCGAGCTCAACGCCGCAGCGGTCCCTCCTTCAGCAGTACGGCGTGCCCGCGAATTTCCCCGCCTACCAGGACTCGGACGACCTGCTGGCCGCGATGAACGCAGTGCTCGACGCGGGAAAGGCGAAGGACACCGCCAAGCTCGCCCCGGCCTTCGACCGGCTTCAGACGGCCAGTCAGGTGTTCAGTGAAGATTGTGGCGCCCTCACCCGTCATTGATCTTTTTGAGGACTACTCACAGTAGCGTTCACTCCCCGGGTTGACGAAAACGACTCCGTCGTTCGCCGAGCCGTTCTACAGTGACGTCACGGGCAAGGGGAACCGCACCCGGCCGTCGGAACGTCGGACCGACCGCCGTCATGAATGGGGAGCGGGGCGGTCTCCTCACTGACAGACCAGTACAGGGAGGGTCTCCGTGAGCGGTCCGAAGATCGATCTGGCCACCGTGCAGGCGGCCGAGAACGTCGTGAACAACGCGGTGTCCGAAATGGAGGGCATCACGAAGAAGATTCTCGACCAGGCCGGCCTCAGCCAGGCCGCGATGAAGGCGCCCGCGGGCCAGGTCACCGCGTCCACGTTCGACCAGCTCGGCGGCGGTGGCCGCGCGCTGGCCGAGGTGTTGGGCCAGCTCAAGACCGACCTCGGCCGACTGCGCGAGACCGCACTGTCCGGATCGGACCAGGCGACCCAGGCGGCCAAGCAGGGCTCGCCCGGCGGCCTGAGCACCAGCGTCGCGCAGGGAATGTGAGGGGGATTCGGACATGACCGACTACATCGAGTTCAACACCGAGCAGATCGCGCAGGTCGCCGCGGCGACCCGAGGCCACCAGTCCGATTGGGACGGTGTCTGGGAAGGCGTGCGCGGCAAGCTGTCCAGCACGGTGTCCGAGGCCCTCGACTCGCTGACCGGCTCGTCGCTGCAGGACCGCACCAACGAGTACCACCGCAAGACCGAGCAGTACACGGCCCAGCTCAACTCGCAGCAGCTGGCGGTGGGCAAGGTCGGCGACATCGCCACCGAGACCAACCGGAACATGAGCAACGTCATTCGCGGCTGACCGGGACGAGCCGACGCGGGCACGGGGGCGCCGGTGTCCGGTCGGTGTCCCGCGGGGAGGGTAGGCATCCATGGGGAACCAGCTGTTCGGGTGGTCCGACGACAAGCAGGTCGTGCTCGATCCCGAGTTGCTCGACGAGGCAGCCGGCCGGCTCAAGCAGCAGACCGGCGGGCAGCAACTCGTCGACCAGTTGCGAAACGCGTTGGCTCCTCCCGGTGCGTTCGGCCAGATCGACGGCGGCCTGGGCGCGCAGACAAGGCTCGTGCACGTGCTGACCTCGCTCCAGGCCGAATTGGCCAAGGTCGGGCTGGACATGGAAGACCTGGCCGCGCGCACCCTCGCCGCGCGGGAGATGGCTATCCAGGCCAACGCCGACACCACCCATGCCGCCAACAGCGGCGTCCCGCACGGGGCGCGCTGATGGCCGACTACGACTTCTACGACGCCTACGACATCATCCAGAGCGGCCAGCCCTACAGCCTCAAGCAGGTCGCCGACACGTGGCGCAACTTCGCCGCCGCCTGTCAGAGCGCCGCCGACCAGCTCAAGGGCACCTCCGACATGGTGACGTCCCAGCAGGGCACGCCGTATCAGAACTTCGGGGCCCGGGCCACGCCCGTCGCGAACTGGATGAGCCAGGTCGCCAACCAGGCCAACACCGTCGGCACCGGGCTGGCCAATGCCGGCGCGGTGGGCAGCAGCGCCCAGATGGAGGCGCACGAGCAGTACGCCACCGTCTCGCAGAAGATCGACAAGATCGTCGGCCCGGACGACGCGCTGTCCGTGGGCAAGGTCAACGGCATGAAGGCGGCCGAGGCCGAGGGCGCCGCCGTGCTCAACCCCCAGATCGACAAGTGGTCCGCCGCCTACACCTCGTTCAACCCGGGCACCGTGCCGGCCGCGCCCGTCACCAACGGCGGCACTGGATCCCACGTGTCCACCACGACGTCCACTTCGGACGGTACGGGAGCGACCGGCGGGACCACCGGCACCACCACGAGCACGCCCACCCAGACGTCGCAGACCAACACCGAGCGCCCGATCGCCACCGACCAGAACCAGCAGAACCCGCCGGTGCCGCCGGGCAAGGAGGACTACCCGCACTCGTCGGTGGTCGGCTCCGACGGCAAGGACTTCACCGGCTGGGTCAAGGATCCCCGGACCGGCTACCTGATCGACCCGAGCAGCGGCCAGGAGTACGACCCGACCAGCGGGCGGTGGGTGGATCCGGTCACCGGCAAGCCTTTCGGCGACGTGACGCAGTATTCGTCCCGCCTGGAGGGGCTGTCCGGCGGCACGCCCGGCTCGATGGCGTTGGGCGGTGGCGGCGGCAGTGTCTCCGTCGATCCGCTGTTCTCCTTGGGCGGCAGGCCGTTGTTCGGCGGCGCGGTGCCGCCGAGCCTGAACCCGGCCAACCCGGCGTACTCGCAGCTGGCTCAGACCGCGAGCAATTCCATGGCGGCCAAGGCCTACGCCGCCAACGCGCTGGCCATGCAGGAGGCGCAGCAGGGCGGACGTCCTTACGTGCCGCCGATGCAAGCCGGCGTCGGCGGTGCCGGCGGCTCCGGATCCCGGGCTCGTCGTGGCGGTCTGGCCGAGCCCGAGTCCACCTGGACCGGCCGTACCGGTGCCAGGGCCCGTGCTGCCGCGGCCGAGTCGGAAAGCACCGGCCAGCGCGCTTACGTGCCCGGCATGCAGGCGGGCAAGGGCGACAAGGGCAAGACCAGGGTTCGCGAGAATCCCGACTGGCTGGTCGAGGACGATGTGTGGTCCAGCGGCCGGCACGCCGCCCGTGGCGTCCTGGGGGAGGACCGCTGATGTCCGAGATGAAGTACGACTCCGACGGCCTCCGAGACGGCGCTTCGCAGAACCGCCAGTCCAGCGACGCCGCCGCCGGGGCTGCTCGCACCCTGAGCAGCGTCTCCGTCGAGGCTCATCCCTTCGGTGACGTCAACAACGCCGGCTCCTTCGCCGGCGCCGTCGGCGAGGCCCACCGGCACCACATCGCCGGGGCCGCCAACGCTTCCACCCAGCGGGACATCGAGGGCCGCCGCGCCGACAAGACCGCCGCCCTCGGCGACGAACTGACCTCCGCCACCACCACCGTCGCCGACAAGGCCGCCGTACGCCGCGTTGCCGACGGCATGTCCTGACCGCTTTCCCGCACCGCCCGAGAAGGCAAGTGGATCACCCCGAGATGGGGTCCGGGGCGAAGCCCCAGCGTGGGGGTGTGGGGCCGGGCCCCCACAAAGCACACCGAGCGAGGCCGGCGAGAGCGCCAAAGCGCTCCGCAGGCCTCGCCCACTCGCGAGTGGGCCGCCTGGGGCTCGAACCCAGAACCTACGGATTAAAAGTCCGCAGCTCTACCAATTGAGCTAACGGCCCATGGTCCACACGATAGCGCCTCCGGGCGGGGCGCC
>DATJJB010000135.1:0-2016 GCA_035492655.1 Kutzneria sp.
CAAGGAGTTCCCGGGCGCCGACACCTCGACCAAGCTCAAGCTTCTCGGCGTCGACGTGGCCAGCTTCGGCGACGCGCACGCGGTGTCGCCCGGTGCGCTCGAGGTCGTGCACAACGACCCGGTCTCGGGCTCGTACAAGAAGATCGTGGTCTCCGACGACGCGCGGACGCTGCTCGGCGGCGTGCTCGTCGGCGACGCCGGCTCGTACGCCACGCTGCGCGCCTTCGTCGGCCGCCCGCTGCCGGCCGACCCCGGCTCGCTGATCGCGCCGGCCGGCGTCACCAACACCGCGCTGCCCGACGACGCCCAGGTGTGCTCCTGCCACGCGGTCACCAAGGCCGACATCGTCGCGGCCATCGGCAGCGGCTGCGCCGATGTGCCGTCGCTCAAGGCCTGCACCAAGGCCGGCACCGGCTGCGGATCCTGCGTGCCGACGCTCAAGCAGCTGCTCACCAGCTGCGGCGTCGAGCAGTCCAAGGCCCTGTGCGAGCACTTCAGCCAGTCCCGGGCCGAGCTGTTCGAGATCATCCGGGCCACCGGCGTCCGCACCTTCAGCGCCTTGATCGCCGAGTACGGTCGCGGCGTCGGCTGTGACCTGTGCAAGCCGACGGTGGCCTCCATCCTGGCCTCGCTCAACAGCGGGCACGTGCTGGAGGGCGAGCAGGCCGCGCTGCAGGACACCAACGACCACTTCCTGGCCAACCTCCAGCGCAACGGCACCTACTCGGTGGTGCCACGCATCCCCGGCGGCGAGATCACCCCGGACAAGCTGATGGTGATCGCCGAGGTGGCCCAGGACTTCGGGCTGTACACGAAGATCACCGGTGGTCAGCGCATCGACCTGTTCGGCGCGACCGTGGACCAGCTGCCGCTGATCTGGCGCCGGCTGGTCGACGCCGGCTTCGAGTCCGGCCACGCGTACGGAAAGGCGCTGCGCACGGTCAAGTCCTGCGTCGGCAGCACGTGGTGCCGCTACGGCGTGCAGGACTCGGTCGGGCTGGCCATCGAGCTGGAGCTGCGCTACCGCGGCCTGCGCTCGCCGCACAAGCTCAAGTCCGGCGTCTCCGGCTGCGCCCGCGAGTGCGCCGAGGCGCGGAGCAAGGACTTCGGCGTGATCGCCACCGAGCAGGGCTGGAACCTTTACGTGGGCGGCAACGGCGGCTTCACGCCCCGGCACGCCGACCTGCTGGTGTCCGATGTGGACACCGAGACGCTGATCAGAACCATCGACCGGTTCCTGATGTTCTACGTGCGCACCGCGGACCGGTTGCAGCGCACGTCGGCGTGGATCGAGGCCATGGAGGGCGGCCTCGACCACTTGCGCGACGTGATCGTGCACGACAGCCTCGGCATCGCCGCCGACCTGGAGTCCGCGATGCACGCGCACGTGCGCGACTACGCCGACGAGTGGCGCGGCGTGCTGGAGGACCCGGTGAAGCTGGCGCGCTTCAGCTCGTTCGTCAACGCGCCCGGCACGCCCGACCCGACGATCTCTTTCCGCGAGGAGCGCGGCCAGCGCGTCCCCGTTCAGCTGGGAATCCCGGAGGTGATGGCCCGATGACCGCCGTACAGGAACGCACCTGGACCACCGTGTGCCGCGTCGAGGATCTGCTGGTCGGGCGGGGCGTCGCCGCCCTGCTGCCGACCGGCGACCAGGTCGCGGTGTTCCGCACGCAGGACGGGCTCCACGTATTGTCCAACCATGACCCGTTCAGCTGCGCCGCCGTGCTCTCCCGGGGCATCGTCGGCGACCGTGGCGGTGTGCCGGTTGTGGTCTCGCCCGTCTACAAGCAGGCGTTCGAACTGGCCACCGGCCGCTGCGTCGACGATGCCGATGTCGCCGTCGCCACTTACCCGGTCGAGGTGTGGGACGGATACGTCCGGGTGGGCTCACCGTGACTGAGGTCGACCCGCTCGCCGGTTACACCATCGGCGTCACCGCCGCGAGGCGGGCCGACGAACTGGCCGCGCTGCTGGTGCGGCGCGGCGCGTCCGTGCAGCACGCGCCGGCCATCC
>DATJJB010000136.1:0-5389 GCA_035492655.1 Kutzneria sp.
CAACGAGGTGCTGGACGTGATGACGTCGCTGGCCCGCGACGGCATGACGATGCTCGTGGTCACGCACGAGATGGGCTTCGCCCGCCGCGCGTCCGACCGCGTGGTGTTCATGGCCGACGGCGAGATCGTCGAGGACGCCGCGACCGAGGAGTTCTTCACCGCGCCGAAGTCCGAGCGGGCGCGCGACTTCCTCGGCAAGATCCTCAGCCACTGAAGTACCGACCGTCCGAGAGGAAAGACATCATGCGGTTGAGCCCGGTTCTGCGCGCGGGCGCAGTGGTGGCGGCGCTCGCGCTGGCCGTGACCGCCTGCGGCGGCAAGAGCCAGCAGGCGGCCGCCGGCAGCGACTCGCTGGTCGACCGAGCCAAGACGGCCAACAAGCTGACCGTCGGCATCAAGTTCGACCAGCCCGGCCTCGGCCTGAAGACGGCCGACGGCTACACCGGCTTCGACGTCGACGTGGCCAAGTACATCGCCAAGAAGCTGGGCGTCGACGAGAAGAACATCGTCTTCAAGCAGGCCCCCTCGGCCCAGCGCGAGGACCTCATCGCCCAGGGCGACGTGGACCTGGTGATCGCCACGTACACGATCAACGACAAGCGCAAGCAGAAGGTCTCCTTCGCCGGCCCGTACTTCGTCGCCGGCCAGGACCTGCTGGTCAAGAGCGACAACACGGCGATCACCGGCCCGGAGACGCTCAACGGCAAGAAGCTCTGCTCGGTGACCGGCTCCACGTCGGCGCAGAACATCCAGACCAAGTTCGCCAACCAGGTGGCGCTGCAGCAGTACGGCGGCTACTCGGAGTGCGTCACCGGCCTGCTCAACGGCGCCATCGACGCGCTGAGCACGGACGACATCATCCTGCAGGGCTACGCCGCGGCCAACGCCGGCAAGCTCAAGGTCGTGGGCAAGCCGTTCTCCACCGAGCCCTACGGCGTCGGCCTGAAGAAGGGCGACACCAAGACCCAGGCCGCGATCGACGGCTACATCCAGGAGATGGAGAAGGACGGCTCCTGGGCCGCCGCGCTGAAGAAGAACTTCGGCGACAACTACAAGGTGCCGGCCGAGCCGCCGATCACCGAGAAGTGATCTTCTGAAGTCAGGGGGCGCCGGGCGGGAATCCGGCGCCCCTTCTCACACCCGAGGAGCTTGCCAGGTGGACTTCCTGAGCAACTACGACCTGCTCGGTGCGTTCTGGGTCACCGTGCAGCTCACGTTCTGGTCGGCGATCGGCGCCCTGATCTGGGGCATCGTGCTGGCCGGCATGCGGGTCAGCCCGGTGTGGCTGATGCGGGCGTTCGCCACCGCGTACGTCACCGTCGTCCGCAACACCCCGCTGACCCTGCTGGTGGTGGCCGCCTCGCTCGGCCTGTACCAGACGCTCGGCGTGTCACTGACCACCGACACCACCACGTCGGCCATCGACATCACCAACTTCCGGCTGTCGGTGCTGGCGTTCATCCTCTACACCGGCACGTTCGTGTCCGAGGCCGTGCGCTCGGGCATCAACACCGTGCCGGTGGGCCAGGCCGAGGCGTCCCGCGCGCTGGGCCTCGGCTTCATGCAGACGCTGACCATCGTGGTGCTGCCGCAGGCGCTGCGCTCGGTGGTGGCCCCGCTGGCCAGCGTGCTGATCGCGCTGACCAAGAACACCACCATCGCCAGCGCCATCGGCGTGGCCGAGGCGGCGGTGCTGATGAAGACCATGATCGAGAACGAGGGCCAGGCCGGTTCGCTGGTCTTCCTCGTCTTCGCGCTGGGCTTCGTGGTCCTGACCCTCCCCGTCGGCCTGCTGCTGGGCTGGCTGTCCCAGAAGGTGGCGGTGAAGCGATGAGCGGCGCGCCCTCCGTCCTCTACGACGCGCCCGGCCCCAAGGCCAAGGTGCGCAACACGGTCTACAGCGTGGTGTTCCTGGCCGCGCTGGCCCTGGTGGCGTGGTACGTGTTCGCCGCGCTGAGCGACAAGGGCCAGCTGACGGCCAAGATGTGGACGCCGTTCACCGACGGCTCCACCTGGACCGAGTACCTGATCCCGGGCCTCGGCACCACGCTGCTGGCCGCGGTGCTGGCCATCGTCATCGCGCTGCCGGTCGGCGCGGTCTTCGGCATCGCCCGGCTGTCCGAGCACCGGTGGATCCGGGTGCCGGCCGGCGCGCTGGTCGAGCTGTTCCGGGCCATCCCGGTGCTGATGCTGATGCTGTTCTCGAACTTCTTCTACGTCTGGTACACCGACATCGACTCCGACATCCGGCCGCTGTTCGCCGTGGTGACGGGTCTGGTGCTGTACAACGGCTCGGTGCTGGCCGAGGTGTTCCGGGCCGGCATCGCCTCGCTGCCCAAGGGCCAGTCCGAGGCGGCCTACGCGCTGGGGCTGCGCAAGACCCAGACCATGCTGACCATCCTGCTGCCGCAGGCCGTCACGGTGATGCTGCCGGCCATCGTCAGCCAGCTCGTGGTCATCGTGAAGGACACCGCGATCGGCAGCACCATCCTGTCGTTCGCCGACCTGCTGTCGAACTACCGGATCCTGTCGGCCAACTACGGCAACACCATCCCCACGCTGATCGTGATCGGCCTGATCTACGTGGTGGTGAACTGGGTGGTGACCAAGCTGGCGGCCCTGCTGGAGCAGCGCATGTCCCGCCGCGGCCGCAGCAGCGCCCCGCCGGTCAAGCCCTCGGCCGTCGCCGTCACCGCACTCCCCGGCGGCGACCCCCTATAACCGCCCACACCTGCGGCACATGCGGTCCGGATGTGCCGCAGGGAGGCAAGTGTGACGCGCATGTGACATTTGAGGGGGGCGGGTCAGCTGGGGATGGAAGGCGGGGCCGGTTTGGGCCCCGCCGCGCCGAGCGCCTGGTCGTAGTCACGCTGCCAGGTGCCGTCGGTGACGGCGGTGCGGATGATCCGCGTCAGCCGGTCCCTGAGGCCCGTGTCCCCGCCGGGCAGGGCGATCACGTAGTCCACCGGCTTCGGGGCCGCCAGCGCCGACACAGCCAGGTTTGTCGGGTCCGCCGCGGCATAGCCGGCCACCACCGGCAGGTAATCGGCGACGGCGTCCACGCCGCCGGAGCCCAGCTCGTCCACGCAGTCCCGCACCGAGGTGCTGCCCACGAGCTTGCCGGGGTCGGTGAGCTTGGCGTCGCGGGCCATGGCCTGCTCCGGCGAGTTCGACACCGTGCAGACCTTGCGGCCGGCCGCGGTGCTCGCGTCGGTGACCGACGGGCCCGACTTCCGGTACAGCAGCCCCAGCCCGGCCGTCAGGTACGGCCCGGCGGCGTCGAGCTGTGCCTGCTTGGCCTGCGACGGCGTGGTCCCGCCCAGGTAGATGTCGACCGTGCCGGCGGCGACCGAAGGCAGCGCGGTGTCGGCCGTCAAAGCGTTGAAGGCGATCTGCTCCGGCTTGAGCCCGAGTCCGGTGGCGATCAGCTTGCCCAGCTCGACCTCGAAGCCGCCGAAGTTGCCGGACACCGGATCACGGTGGGCCAGGCCGGGAGTGTCGGCCCGCAGACCAATGATGATCTTGCCGCGGTCGGTGATCCGTTTCAGGGTCGCCGACCCGGCCGGCCGCGTCGTCGTGGTCGGAGCCGGCTCGTCGGGGCCGCCGCACGCGGCGACCAGCACCGATGTCGCCGCCACCAGCGCGGCGAAGCCGGTAACTCGCTGGTTCACGCACCCCATCGTGCACAGAGTTGACGTAGCTGTCGACCCAGGACGGATGGGACCATTCCCACCCGTCCCGGGAGCAACCTACTTCGAGGAACGCTTGAACAGCCGCAGAATCGGGTCGTAGTAGTGGTCCGCGACCCGCTCCTTCATGGGGATCAGCGCGTTGTCGGTGATCTTGATGTGCTCGGGGCAGACCTCGGTGCAGCACTTGGTGATGTTGCAGAAACCCAGGCCGTGATCGGTCTTGGCCTCCTGCGCCCGGTTCTCGTGCGCGTCCAGCGGGTGCATGTCCAGCTCGGCGATGCGCATCAGGAACCGCGGACCCGAGAAGTTGGTCTTGTTCTCCTCGTGGTCACGCACCACGTGACAGGTGTTCTGGCACAGGAAGCACTCGATGCACTTGCGGAACTCCTGCGAGCGCTCCACGTCGATCTGCTGCATCCGGTACTCGCCCGGCTCGACCCCCTCGGGCGGCGCGAACGCCGGCACCTCACGGGCCTTCTCGTAGTTGTAGCTGACGTCCGTGACCAGGTCGCGGATCACCGGGAAGGTGCGCATCGGCGTCACCGTGATGGTCTCGTCCTCGGTGAACGTCGACATCCGGGTCATGCACAGCAGCCGCGGCCGGCCGTTGATCTCGGCCGAGCACGAGCCGCACTTGCCGGCCTTGCAGTTCCAGCGCACCGCCATGTCCGGCGCCTGGGTGGCCTGCAGCCGGTGGATGACGTCCAGCACGACCTCGCCCTCGTTCACCTCGACGGTGAAGTCCTGCAGGTCGCCGCCTTCCGCGTCGCCGCGCCACACCTTGAACTTCGCCTTGTACCCCATGTCAGCTCTCCTTCGCGGGGATGTCGGCGAGCTCGCCGGGGGTGAAGTACTTCGCCAGCTCCGAGTACTCGAACAGGCCCATCAGGTCGGGCCGCAGCGGGATCTGGTCCTTGGGGGTCACGTCAACACCGTCGCCGGCGACGTTGCAGACCAGCAGCTGCTTGCGCCAGTCGGCGTCCATCACCGGGTGGTCCTCCCGGGTGTGGCCGCCGCGGCTCTCGGTGCGCAGCAGCGCCGCCTTGGCCACACATTCGCTGACCAGCAGCATGTTGCGCAGGTCGAGGGCGAGGTGCCAGCCCGGGTTGAACTGCCGGTGCCCCTCGACCACGATGTTGCGGGCCCGCTGCTTGAGGTCCTCCAGCGCGACCAGCGCCTGCTCCACCTCGCCGCCGCGGCGGATGATGCCGACCAGGTCGTTCATCGTCTGCTGCAACTGGGTGTGCACGCTGTACGGGTTCTCCTGCGCGCCGGCGTCGCCGCCCTCGAACACCGCGACCGCCCGCCGGGACGCTTCGTCCACATCGGACTCGGCGATGACCGGGGCCTTGTCGCCCAAGGAGTCGACGTAGGCCGAGGCGCCCGCACCGGCCCGCCGGCCGAAGACCAGCAGGTCGGACAGCGAGTTGCCGCCCAGCCGGTTGGAGCCGTGCATGCCGCCGGCCACCTCGCCGCAGGCGAACAGGCCGGCCACGCTGGACGCCGCGGTGTCCGGCTCGACCTCGACGCCACCCATCACGTAGTGGCAGGTCGGGCCGACCTCCATCGGCTCCTTGGTGATGTCGACGTCGGCCAGCTCCTTGAACTGGTGGTGCATCGACGGCAGCCGCCGGATGATCTCCTCGGCCGGCAGCCGGGACGACACGTCCAGGAACACGCCGCCGTGCGGCGATCCC
>DATJJB010000137.1:0-3612 GCA_035492655.1 Kutzneria sp.
CCGGCGAACCGCTTGTAGCCCATGCCGAACCAGGTCAGGCCGCCGTCCACGAAGTCGATCAGCTTGCCGTCCCAGTCCAGCACCTTGCTGGCGACCGCGCCCACGGTGGGCTGCGCGCGCAGCGTCTCGACCGCGGCGGCGGCCCAGTCGGCGTGCGGTCGGGCGTCGTTGTTGAGGAAGGCCAGCACCTCGCCGGTGGCGTGCTGCACGCCGAGGTTGCAGCCGCCGGCGAAGCCGAGGTTGTCGGGGGCCTGGACGAAGGTCACGCCGGGCTCGTCGCGCAACCGCTCGGCGCTGCCGTCGCCCGAGTTGTTGTCGACGCAGACCAGTTGCAGCCGTTCGGCCGGGTAGTCCAGCTCCGTGCGCAGTGCGCGCAGGCAGGTCAGGGTGTCCTCGACGCCGCGGTAGTTGACGACGACAACCGACACCGACGGCTGGGTGACCCCCTCCGACACGCTGTCTCCCTCCGTACGTGAAGGACACAAGCCTGCCCTACGGACCTGTGCGCGCCCAGATCAGGGTAAACCCCGATTGCCCCTCATGCTCGGTCGAGCTATGTTTTGCTCAACCGAGCAAGAAGCGGCTCGGACAAGCAAAGGAGGCGTCATGACCAGGGTGATCAACCTGCTCTACGTCAATCTCGGACTCGCGCTGCTGCAGGCGGTGCTGACCTTCGTCTTCTACTCACAGCTCGTCGCCTTCCAGGCGCACGGCAATGCCGAGGCGTACGGCGTGTTCGAGAACACAACCTGGATCCGCCCGGTGGCGGTGTCCCTGGTCTCGCTGATCTACATCGGCATCGCTCGCAAGCTGCGCTCCGGCAGCCGCGCCATGTACATCCGCGTGGTCGTCATCTCGATCCTCGGCTCGCTCGGCCTGGCCTGGGGCATCAGCCTCGGCCAGTTCCCGGTCTGGATGGAGGTGCTGATGGGTGCGCAGGCTCTGGTGCTGGTCGGCCTGTTCGTCGCCGCGATGCAGCCGTCGGTGCGGACCCAGTTCGCCAAGAAGGTGGCGGCGTGAACCGCCGGCAGCTGCTCGGCCTGGCCGCCGCGGGCGTGACCGCCGCGGCCGGCGCCGGCGTCGTGACCGCGTCCCCGGCCTCGGCCTCGGCCGAGACGAGTCACCGGAAGCCGCCGCTGCTGATCGTGCACGGTTCGCACGGCAGCGGCGGCGCCTACCTCCCGCTGGTGAGCGAGCTGGTACAGCGTGGCCGGGTCACGCTGGCGGTGGACTTACCCGGGCACGGCGCGGAGGGCTACTACCCGGTCTGGTTCCAGGCCCCGCAGGACCTGCACGCGATGACCACGGAGGTGTCACCGATCGCCGGGGTCTCACTCCAGGACAACGTGGACCGAGTCGTGTCGGTGCTGCGTCGGACCGGGCCGGCGATCCTGGTCGGGCACAGCCTCGGCGGGGCGACGGTCAGCGCGGTCTGCAACGCGGTCCCGCATCTGGTCCAGCGGGCGGTGTACGTGTCGGCCTACTGCTGCACGGTGTTGAAGACGGTGGTGGAGGCGTTCCAGAGCAAGGAGAACGCCGACAGCCTGATGCTGAAGTTCCCGCCAACGGCGGACGGCGCTGTCGTGCTGGCCAACCGGTTCAACTGGCGGACCAACGACCCAGCCGTGTTGTCGCTGCTGCGGGAGGCGTACATGGCCGATGGCACGGACGCGCAGCTGCGAGCGGCGATCGGTGGGTTGCAGCCGGACGAGCCGTACGGGGTGAGCCTGTCCGACTGCTCACTCCAGCCGTCGACCGGTGGCCGCGTGCCGCGCACGTACGTGCGGTTCACCCAGGACCGGGCGATGCCGTTGGCGCTGCAGAACCGGATGATCAGCGATGCCGGACGGTTCGACGTGCACGATGTTGCGGCGTCGCACTTCGGAGTCATGACCAAAGCAGCGGAACTGGCCGTGCTGCTGGACGCGCTTCGGTGACGAGCTCGGGAACTGGCTCGGAGTTCCGGCTCACGTGAGCCAAAACTGGAAACCAGCTCAGCGACCGGCCCAGACGCGCCACAACTCGCGGCGGCGCACGCGAGCCGTGGCCGAGATCCGGGCCCTGAACACGAGCGCTGAGGGCAGTCGCCAGGCCACGTCCGCGAGCACGCCCAGTCGCAGCGACACGCGAAAGTTTTCCGCGTTGACCGGCTTGCGGAACGGCAGCATGGCCGTGACGGCGACGAACCGCGCGAGCTGTTCGAGCGCCACGAGCAGCGGGGCGCAGCGCACGAGCATCAGCAGGCGATTGCGCTCGTTCCAGTGGTGGAACTTCGACGACCCGAGCCGGCTGCTGGCCCCGTGCCGGTGCACGACCCGCGCCGGCACGGAAATCACCCGCCAGCCCCGCAGTCGCAACCGCCACGACGTGTCGGTGTCCTCGTAATAACAAAAGAACCCGGCCGGTACCCCGCCCACGGACCGCAGCGCGGCCGTGCGCATCAGCGCCGCGCCGCCGCAGAACCCGAACACCTCTCGCCCGGCCAACGCCGTGTCGGCGCCATGGCCATCGGCGGTGAGTCGCACACCGACCGACTGCACGGAACCGTCTGGCAGCTCCAACGACGACGTGACCGCCGCGGCATCGCCGTGGCGGTCCAACGCGTCTTCCAGCGTGGCGATCCACGACGGCACCGGCACGGCGTCGTCGTTGAGCCAGGCCACGAACTCGGTATCGATGTGCGGCAGCGCCGCCGCCAACGCACCGGCATAGCCACGATTGCGGGGCAGCCGCAGCACGTCCTGACCTGTGAGCAACTCAGCCGTGCCGTCGTCGGAGGCGTTGTCCACGACCAGCACGTTTGCCGGCCGGTCCTGCGCAGCCAGGGCGTCCAGGCACTCGCGGATGTGTGCCCGGCCGCGCCAGGTCACCACCACGACGGTCGAACGGGCTTCAGCCACGGGCGCTGACGGTACATGTCACCCTTGGGCGTGCCCGAACTCGTGGTGCTGACCGATCAGCTGCTCGCGCCCGTGCCCGGTGGCACCGGCCGCTACACCAGGGAGCTCGCCGCCGCACTGGCCGCGACCGCCCCCGACGGCTGGACCGTCACCGGTGTCGTGGCGCGCTGCGCGGACCCGTCGGCGGCACGGATCGAGGGCGTCGAGGGGCCACGCATGCTGCCGGTGCCACGGCCGGTGCTGGCCCGCTTGTGGCAGCGCGGCGTGCCGCTGTGGCCCGGTGGCGACGCCGTGCACGCGCCGACGCCGCTGTCGCCGACCGTCGTGAAGCGTGGGCGCACGCTGGTCGCCACGGTGCACGACGCCGTGCCCTGGACGCACCCGGAGACGCTCACGCCGCACGGCGCGCAGTGGCACCGCACGATGGTGTCGCGGCTCATGCGCAAAGCCGGAGCTGTCGTGGTGCCGACCGAGGCCGTGGCCAAGGAGCTCGCCGTGCATGCCGCCGGCTCGGCCAACGTGCATGTGATCGGGCACGGTCTCCCCGCCGCGCTTGCGGCCGAGCCAGCCGATGGTGACGCCGTCGCGCAGCGGCTCGCGTTGCCGCCGCGGTACGTGCTCGCGGTCGGCACGCTGGAGCCGCGCAAGGGCATCGATGTCCTTATCGACGCCATGGAGCTGCCCGAAGCTCCCGACTTGCCCGTGCTGCTGG
>DATJJB010000138.1:0-17290 GCA_035492655.1 Kutzneria sp.
CGGTGACCCGAACAGCCGGTGATCGACCCTTGACGCCGCCCGTCCGACGCTCCTACTCTGGCCGAGCCGCCGCGTTGTAAACGTTTACATTCCTCGTCCCTGGGAGGACAGCGTGCGCTACGCAGCGTTGCGGAGATCGGCCCTGCTCCCGATCGTCGCGGTGGCCGGCATCGTCGTGTTCTGCGCCGGAGGCGCCGCGGCGGCCACGGTCCAGCCGCACGCGACCACCTTCAACGTCAAGGACTACGGGGCCAAGGCGGACGGCAAGAGCAATGCCGCGCCGGCCATCGACAAGGCGATCAGCGCGGCCAACGCGGCCGGCGGTGGCACCGTGGAGTTCCCGGCCGGCGGGTACCTGTCGGCGGGCACGGTGCACCTGAAGAGCAACGTGACGATCCAACTCGACGCGGGCTCGACGATCACCGGCTCGGCCGACGGCTACGACAAGCCCGAGTCCAACCCCAACGACAAGTACCAGGACTACGGCCACAGCCATTTCCACAACGCCATGTTCTACGGCGACGGCGTCGACCACGTGAGCTTCACCGGCTCGGGCACCATCGACGGCGGCGGCCACCTGATCACCGGCAACCCGAAGTCGGGTCAGGCCGACAAGATCATCTCGCTGACCCGCTGCACCAACCTCACGCTCTCCGGCATCACCCTCAAGCGCGGCGGACACTTCGCGGCCCTGATCAACGGCTGCGACCACGTGGTGTCCGACCACCTGACCATCTCCACCGCCGGCGACCGCGACGGCTGGAACATCATCAGCACCACCAACGTGACGATCACCAACATCAACGACGCGGCCAACGACGACGCGCTGGTGTTCAAGAGCGACTGGGCGCTGGGCAAGACGCTGCCCAACGGCCATGTCACGGTCACCAACGCCAATCTGTCGGCCGGTTGCTGCAACGCGCTGATGTTCGGCTCCGAGACGTGCGGCGACTTCACCGACTACCAGTTCTCGCACATCAAGATCACCGGCGCCGGCAAGTCGGGGCTGGGTCTGGTCTCCATGGACGGCGCGCACATCAGCAACGTGCACTACGACGACATCACCATGTCCAACACCCAGTCGCCGATCATGCAGAAGATCGGCACCCGCAAGCGCTGCGGCGGCAGTCCCGGCGTCGGCAGCATCAGCGACATCCACTACAGCAACATCACCGGCACCAAGGCCGGCAAGTTCAGTCCGACGCTGTGGGGCGAGTCCGGGCACCAGATCAGCAACATCACCTTCGACAACGTGCACCTGGACCTGCCCGGTGGCAGCGGCGCGGTGTCGAGCGGGGTGCCCAGCAACAGCAGCACCGACTACAACCCGAACAGCATCGGCACGCGCCCGGCGTACGGCTTCTACCTGCACAATGTCTCCGGGATCACCTTCCACGACAGCGGCTTCACGGTGGACAAGGCCGACTCCCGCCCGGCGATCATCGCCAACGCGGCCAGTGGGCTGACCCTGGACAACGTGACCGCCGAGGCCAGCAAGGCCAGCTACGACCTCGGCCTGCAGCAGGTGTCCGGCTACTGCCTGACCGGCGGCACCAAGCTCCGGATCAACAACTCCGGCTCGACCGAGAAGTGCGCCGGCTGATCCATTTATCGACAACGCCAAGGCGGCGTTGCGCGCATTCGGTGCGCGCAACGCCGCCTTGCCGGCTATTCGGAGATGAACACAAGGCGAACTGGCGAGGAAAAGCGGTCGGCGCTGGTCAGAGGCGGAAGACCGGGAAGCCGGGGGCGATGGCCAGCAGCTCCTCGTCGGTCGAGGTGTGGTCGATGTTCTCGAAGAAGACGCCGACCTCGAACTTCCAGCGCTTGATGTACGCCCGCAGCACGGGCGGCTTGTCGGCGTCGGCCAGCTCGGTGGGGGTGATGGTCTCGACGCGACGGCCGAGGCGCAGCTCGCCGGTGCCGGCGGCCCGCATGTTGCGGACCCACTGGGTGTGGCCGCGCGGGGCGACCAGGTAGCGGACGCCGTCGACGGTCAGCAGGTTGACCGGGTTGGTCCGCCACTCGCCGGAGGTGCGGCCACGCACGGCCAGCACTCGGCTGCCCCACACCGAGACGCCCATGCGGGTGAGGAAGGAAACGACCTCGTTGAACGCGTTGGTCGAGCGCTTGGGCTTGATGTAGCGGGCCATGGTGGTCATCTGCCTTCTCCGATTCGAGAGCGGTGCTCCGTGATGAGAACAGTGAACACGGATCGGCCGTCCAAGTCAAGAGCAGTGCTCTCGCTTGTGTTCGGTGCTCTGGTAGGCTGCGTAGCGTGAACGCAGCGAAGACGGCGCGTGATCGCGCGAGGGCGGAGCTGACGGCGGAGATCAAGGACGAGGCCCGCCGGCAGCTGGTGACGGCCGGGGCGGACAGCCTGTCGTTGCGGGCGGTGGCCCGTGAGCTCGGCATGGTGAGCTCGGCCATCTACCGCTACTTCCCGAGCAAGGAAGAACTGCTCACGGCCCTGATAATCGACGCGTACCGGGCGCTCGGCGAGGCGGCGACCGCCGCCGACCAGCGGCTTCCGGACAAGGATCTGCGTGGGCGATGGCAGGCGGTGTGCCACTCGGTGCGCGACTGGGCACGGGCCAACCGGCAGGAATACGCCCTGATCTACGGCTCGCCGGTGCCGGGCTACAAGGCCCCGGAGGCGACGATCGTCGAGGCCCAGAAGGTGCCGCTGATCATGGTGCAGGTGCTCAGGGCGGCCTGGGCCGAGGGCACGCTGCGGCCGCCCCGCGACTCCGGTGTGCTCTCCGACGGGCTGGCCGAGCAGTGCCGGGCGGTGGCCGAGGTGATCTCGCCGGAGCTGCCGCCGGACGTGATGGCCCGAGCCATCGTGGCCTGGACGCAGCTGTTCGGCATGATCAGCTTCGAGCTGTTCGGGCAACTCGTCGGCAGTGTCGACCCCTCGGACGAGTTCTTCGCCTACGCGGTCGACGTGCTGGCCGACCTGGTCGGCATGCCGTCATGAGCCTGGGCCGGTTCGCGCGGGCCCGCGTCGCCCGGCTGGCCACGGCCGACCGGGCAGGCCGGCCGCACCTGGTGCCGGTGACCTTCGCGGTGCACGAGGACGTGGTGGTGATCGCGGTCGACCACAAGCCCAAGACCACGACCAACCTGCGGCGGCTCCGCAACATCGCGGAGAACGACCAGGTCAGCCTGCTTGTCGATCATTACGACGAGGACTGGCGGCAGCTCTGGTGGGTCCGCGTCGACGGCGTCGCGCGAATCCTGGCCGGGGATGAGCGAATCGAACCGATCGAGTGGCTGCGCGCGAAGTACGAGCAGTACCGGGACCGCCCGCCGCAAGGTCCGGTGATCGAGATCCGGATGTTCAAGATGGTGAACTGGCACGGCTGAAGCCCATTCCCGGTCTATTTGTGACAAGCGCCACTGACGTCGTGGATATCTGCGGCGGCACCCGCCGAACGGCGGTAAACGGGCTTGTCGCGCATTGTGAAACGTGTTGCGTAGGCAACGAACGGCGTTCGACAGCGGCTGCCGCGGGGCCGCCACCAGCGCCCATGTCGGCGCGAAGATCATCAACGGTGTCCGGGAATGCGTGCCGATGTGGCACTGGACCGGCGGATTCGGTCGAAGTCGCCCGGCCTCGTCCCGATCCCGCGCCGGTCGTCTCGACGTCTCTATAGACGTCGCTGTGAACAACTTCTGGAGACGAGGGGAGTTACCTCTTTCATACCGTGAAGCAAGTCGGTCGGGAGGACCCATGGCGCGGGTGAGGGTGTTCGTTCAAGCGGGGGATCCGATCTCCGCGGTCGGTCTGGCCAGTTACATCAGGGCGCAGCCGGGCATGCTGGTGGTGCCGAGCCGATTGCCGGCCGACGCCGACGTGGCGCTCACGGTCACCGACCGGGTCAACGCCGACTTCATCGGCGCGCTGACCAAGGCCGCGCAGGCGGCGCCGCTGCCCACCGTGGTGGCGACCGACAACGTCGACCCCGAGCAGGCGCCGTCGCTGCACCGGTGTCGCGTCGTCGCGCTGCTGCCGCGGTCCGCGGCCACCAGCAGCCGGTTGGCCGGCGCGGTGCTCGAGGCGGCCGGCGGCGCCGCGGTGCCGAGTCTGGCCGAGCAGGCGGAGAACCTGCGGCGCGAGATCGCCGGGCCGGACGGCGCGATGCTGGCCCCGCGTGAGCTGACCGTGCTGCAGCTGATGGCCGACGGGCACGACACGCCAGAGATCGCCGACATCATGGCCTGCTCCGACCGGATGGTGAAGAGCATCATCCTGAGCGCGACCAAGCGGTTCAACGTGCACAACCGGGTGCACGCGGTGGCCTGCGCGCTGCGCGCCGGCCTCATCTAGCCCAGAAGAAGAGCATTGCTCGACTCTCGCGGCGGACGTCGCGCGCGGTCTCCACTCGGTTCCGCCACGCCGAGTGGGGTCCCCGTGTGGCGTCCGTTTCGCGTATCCGGACCCCGGTCGCGCTCGTTGGTTCAGGCGAAGGTGTCGAAGGGCTACGCCGAACGGGCTAGTGGTTGGCGTGGCGGGATGTTCGCCACTCCCGTGCCCCGGTAACACCGGGTGCGCAAGCAGCGAATCAGGGTACGGCGACGCCGTCGGCGTCGCGCTCGATTTCTCGCGGGGAGCGTGGCGGATGACGGTCTGTCGGCTGTGTGGCTCGACCAGCCTGGAGGGCGTGGTCGATCTCGGCGCCACTCCGCCGTGCGAGCGGTTCCTCACGGCGGAGCAGCTCGACGAGCCGGAAATGACCTACCCGCTGCACCTGCGGGTGTGCACCCAGTGCTGGCTGGCCCAGATCCCGCCGCTGATCACACCCGAGGACACCTTCACCGAGTACGCGTACTTCTCGTCCTTCTCGACGTCCTGGGTGGAGCACGCCCGGACCTTCGTGGACGGCGCGGTGGAGCGGCTGGGCCTCAACACCGACTCCTTCGTGGTCGAGGTGGCCAGCAACGACGGTTACCTGCTGCAACACGTGGTGTCCCGCTGGATCCGGTGTCTCGGCGTGGAACCCTCGGTGAACGTCGGCCAGGCGGCGCGGGACAAGGGCGTGCCGACGATGACCGCCTTCCTCACCCCGGAGACCGGTGCTCAGGTCCGTGACGAACACGGGCCGGCGAACCTGGTGGTGGCCAACAACGTCTACGCCCACATCCCGGACGTCATCGGCTTCACCAAGGGACTGCGCAACCTGGTCGCCGACGACGGCTGGGTGTCCATCGAGGTGCAGCACCTGCTGACGCTGATGGAGCTCAACCAGTACGACACCATCTACCACGAGCACTTCCAGTACTACACGGTGGCCTCCGCCCAGCGGGCGCTGGCCAGCGGCGGACTGTCCGTTGTGGACGTCGAGCTGGTGTCCACGCACGGCGGCTCGATCCGGCTGTGGGCCCGGCCGACCGAGGTCGCCGGCGAGCCGAGCGCCCGCGTGCACGACGTGCTGGCCCGCGAGAAGGCGGCCGGTCTGCACGAGTTGTCCGGCTACACCGAATTCGCCGCCCGGGTGGCCAAGGTGCGGCGGGACCTGTTGGCGTTCCTGACCAAGGCCGCGGCCGAGGGCAAGACGGTCGTCGGCTACGGCGCGCCGGGCAAGGGCAACACGCTGCTCAACCACTGCGGCATCCGGCCGGACCTGCTGGCCTACACGGTGGACCGCAACCCGTACAAGCACGGGCGGTTCACGCCCGGCACCCGGATCCCGATCCTGCCGCCCGAGCGGATCGCCGAGGACCGCCCGGACTACGTGCTGGTGCTGCCCTGGAACCTGCGCGACGAGCTCGTCGAGCAGCTGGCCTATGTCCGCGAATGGGGCGGCAGCCTGGTCTTCCCCATCCCCGAACTCGAGGTGAAGTCGTGAAGGTCGTCCTGTTCTGCGGCGGGCACGGGATGCGGATGCGCACCGGCACCGCCGCGGACGTGCCCAAGCCGATGCAGCTGGTCGGGCCGAGACCGCTGATCTGGCACGTGATGCGCTACTACGCGCACTTCGGGCACACCGAGTTCATCCTCTGCCTCGGCTACGGCGCCCACCACATCAAGGACTTCTTCCTCAACTACGAGGAGACCACGTCCAACGACTTCGTGCTCTCCCGCGGCAAGGTCGAGCTGCTGTCCACGGACATCTCCGACTGGAAGATCTCGTTCGTGCAGACCGGGATCTCCTCGCCGATCGGCGAGCGGCTGCGGCGGGTGCGGGACTACCTCGACGGCGACGACATGTTCCTGGCCAACTACGCCGACGTGCTCACCGACGCGCCGCTGCCGGAGATCGTCAGCCGGTTCGAGCAGTCCGACGCGGGCGCCTCGATGATGGTCGTGCCGCCGCCCGGCAGCTTCCACTGCGTCGAGCTCGGCGCGTCCGGCATGGTCTCCGGCATCACCCCGGTCAACGACATGCCGCTGTGGTCCAACGGCGGTTATTTCGTGCTGCGCCAGGAGGTTTTCGACCACATCCCGGCGGGCGGCGACCTCGTCGCCGACGGCTGTGTCGCGCTGGCCAAGCAGGGGCGGCTGATGGCCTACCCGCACCGGGGCTACTGGAAGCCGACCGACACCGTCAAGGAACGGGTGGCACTGGACGAGTCGTACTCGCGCGGCGAGCGGCCCTGGGCGTTGTGGGAAAGGGAATGATCGCACTCACGACCGGACGCCCGCGCCGGATCGCCCTGCTCGCCGCCCACTGCGACGACATCGCGATCGGCGCGGGCGGCAGTCTGCTGACGTTGTGCCGCGCCAATCCCGGCGTTCAGGTCGACGCGTTGGTCCTCACCGGCGGCGGCACGCATCGTGAGGACGAGGAGCACGCGGCGCTGGCGGCGTTCTGCCCGGACGCGGATCTCCGTGTGACGGTGGGGAAGTTGCCCGACGGCCGGCTGCCGGCGCACTGGGAAGAGGCCAAGGCGGCGGTCGAGGAGCTGCGCTCGCGGGTCATGCCGGAGCTGATCTTCGCGCCGAATCCCGGTGACGCGCATCAGGATCACCGTGGGCTGGCCGAGCTGGTGCCGCAGGTGTTCCGTGATCCGTTGATCCTCGGTTACGAGATCGTCAAGTGGGACGGGGATCTGGGCCGGCCGTCGGTGTACCAGCCGCTGGCCGACGAGATCGCCGAGGACAAGGTTCGCCTGCTGCACGAGCACTACGCGTCGCAGCGGGACAAGCCCTGGTACGACCGGGAGGCCTTCCTCGGCCTGGCCCGGATCCGGGGCATCGAGTGCAAGGCCCGGTACGCGGAAGCTTTCCACTGCAACAAGTTGACTCTCGACCTGGCTGGAGGATGACCCGGATGCGCGTGCTGCTGACCGGACACCAGGGCTACCTGGGCACCGTGATGGCCCCGGTGCTGGCCGAGGCCGGGCACGAGGTGATCGGCCTCGACTCCGGCCTGTTCGCGGACTGCGTGCTCGGCCCGACGCCGGCCGACCCGACCGGCATCGCGGTCGACCTTCGCGACCTCACGGCCGACCACCTGTCCACTGTGGACGCCGTGGTGCACATGGCGGCGCTGTCCAACGACCCGCTGGGCTCGCTGGCGCCGCAGTTGACCTACGACATCAACCACCACGCCTCGGTGCACCTGGCCCGGCTGGCCAAGGACGCCGGCGTCAAGCGCTACCTTTACGCCTCAACGTGTTCCGTGTACGGCGCGTCCGGCGGCGACGGCCTGGTCGACGAGGACGCCCCGCTGCGCCCGGTCACGCCGTACGCGGAGTCCAAGGTGCGGGTGGAGGACGACGTCGCCGAGCTGGCCGACGACGACTTCACGCCGGTGTACATGCGCAACGCCACCGCTTTCGGCTTCTCGCCGCGGCTGCGGGCCGACATCGTGCTGAACAACCTGGTCGGGCACGCCCACCTGACCGGCCAGGTGCGGGTGCTGTCCGACGGCACGCCGTGGCGGCCGTTGGTGCACGCCAAGGACATCGCGGCGGCGTTCGCCTGCGCGCTGGTCGCGCCCAAGGAAGCCGTGCACAACAAGGCGTTCAACGTCGGCACCGAGCTGAACAACCTGACCGTGGCCGAGATCGCCGGCGAGGTGATCGAGGCGGTGCCCGGCTCCAAGCTGGTGATCACCGGCGAGGCCGGCGCCGACCCGCGCTCCTACCGGGTCGACTTCGCCCGGATCCGGGCGGCCATGCCGGACTTCCACGCCGCGTGGTCGGTCAAGGACGGCGCGGTCGAGCTGTACGAGGCGTACCAGAAGTTCGGGCTGACCGAGCACGACTTCAAGCAGCGCTTCACCCGGCTGGCCCGGCTGTCCGACCGCACGGCCGAGGGCAGCCTCGGCGCCGACATGCGGCCGGTGCGATGAAGGAGCTGGTCGAACGGCTGTACCCGGTGTGCCGCAGCATCACCGGGAACGGCCTGCGGCGGACCTTGGAGATCATCGGCGAGCACCTTTCGCTCGCCGTCTCCGAGGTGCCGACCGGCGCCCAGGTGCTGGACTGGACCGTGCCGCGCGAGTGGAACATCCGGGACGCCTGGGTGAAGGACGCCAGCGGCCGCAAGGTGATCGACTTCGCCGAGCACAACCTGCACATCGTCGGCTACAGCACGCCGATCCACGCCACGATGTCGTTGGCCGAGCTGCGCGAGCACCTGCACACGCTGCCCGAGCAGCCCGACCTGATCCCGTACCGGACGAGTTACTACCGCGAGACATGGGGCTTCTGCCTGCGTCACGACGTGCTGGAGTCGTTGCCGGACGGGGACTACGAGGTCTTCATCGACTCCACTCTGGACGACGGCCACCTGAGCTACGGCGAGCACGTGGTGCCGGGCGAGCTGACCGACGAGTTCATCGTGTCCTGCCACATCTGCCATCCCTCGCTGGCCAACGACAACATGGCCGGCGTCGCGGTGGCCGTCGAGCTGGCCGAGCGGCTCGCCGAGACGAAACCCCGCTACACGTACCGGTTCATCTTCGCGCCCGGCACCATCGGCGCGATCACCTGGCTGGCCCGCAACTTCGAGCGGGTGGACCGGGTGCGCGGCGGGTTCACGCTGGCCTGCGCCGGCGACCGCGGTGCGTTGACCTACAAGCGGAGCCGGCGCGGCGACGCGCCCGTCGACCGGGTCATGGAGCACGTGCTGCGGGAGTCGGGCCGCGCGCACAAGGTGATCGACTTCTCGCCCTACGGCTACGACGAGCGGCAGTACTGCTCGCCCGGCTTCAACCTCGGCGTCGGCAGCCTGACCAGGACGCCGTACGCCGGCTACCCCGAGTACCACACCTCCGGCGACAACCCCGACTTCGTCACCGAGGAGTCGATGGCCGACACCCTGGAGACGCTGTGGGCGGCGGTCGGCGTGCTGGAGCGCGACCGCCGCTACGTGAACCTCAGCCCGTACGGCGAGCCGCAACTCGGCCGCCGCGGGCTGTACGAGTCGCTCGGCGGACGCAGTGACACGAAACAGGCCCAGCTGGCGATGTTGTGGGTGCTCAACCTGTCCGACGGCGAGCACAGCCTGCTGGACATCGCCCACCGAGCCGGAATTCCGTTCGCCACGGTCGCGGACGCCGCCGACGCCCTGCGGGGCGCCGGCCTGGTGAAGGAGTGACACCGAAGATGACCCAGTCCGTGACCACCGCCCCCACGCTCGGCTTACGCGTCGGCGACCTGGTCGAGGTGCGCAGCGTCGAGGAGATCCTGGCCACCCTGGACACCAAGGGGGAGCTGGACAACCTGCCGTTCATGCCGGAGATGGTCCGGTTCTGCGGCCAGCGCATGACCGTGCACAAGGTGGCGCACAAGCTGTGCGACACCATCAGCCGCAGCGGCATCCGCAAGATGGAGAACTCCGTCCACCTGGCCGGCGCCCGCTGCGACGGCTCCGCCCACGGCGGCTGCCAGACCGCGTGCTCCATGTACTGGAAGGAAGCCTGGCTCAAGAAGGTCGAGCCGGGCACCCCGTTGCCGGTGGCGGAAAAGCCGTCCGGGCGGATCGACCTGCCGCTGCTGGTGGAGAACACGCACAAGGCCCCCGGCCCCGACGGCGGCGAGCGCTTCTCCTGCCAGGCCACCGAGTTGCTCCGGGCCGCGCCGACCTGCCTGCCGTTCCGCGACCTCGGTCAGTACGTGGCCGACGTGAAGACCGGCAACGTCACGGCGTGGGCCTCGGTCAAGGCGTTCCTGGTGTCGCTGTTCAACCGCGTGCAGGACGTCAGCCGGCAGAAGCTGCCGCGCAAGCTGTGGTTCAAGGAGGGCCTGCGCTGGGGCTTCATCAAGGGGCAGCCCGGCAAGAAGACGCCGACCGCGCACCTGGACCTGCAGCCCGGCGAGCTGGTGCGGGTCAGGAGCAAGGAAGCGATCCTGGCCACGCTCAACGAGGACATGCTCAACCGGGGCATGGGCTTCGAGATCGAGATGGCCCGCTACTGCGGCCAGACCGCCCGGGTGCAGGCGCGCGTGGACAAGTGCATCGACGAGAAGACCGGCGAGCTGCTGACCATGAAGAGCCCGTGCATCGTGCTGGAGGACATCGTCTGCGCCGGGGTGTACAACTCGAGCTGCCCGCGCGAGTTCGTGCCGTTCTGGCGGGAAATCTGGCTCGAGCGTGTCTGAGCCGCCGCCGGAGAACACCAACGTCGGCACGATCGGCCGCAAGGCCGGTCGGGGCCTGCGCTGGAGCCTGGTCGGCAACCTGGGCACCAAGCTCGGCTCGTTCACCATCGGGCTGATCCTGGCCCGGCTGCTGGTGCCGGCCGACTTCGGCGTGTTCGCCGTCGCCGCGGCGGCGACGGCTTTTGTCATGCACGTCAACGACATCGGTGTGATCGCCGCCGGCGTGCAGTGGCGCGGCAAGCTGGAGGACATGGCCCCGACGGGCACGTCGATCGCCATCGCCTTCAGCACGGTGGTGTACGCGGCGTTCTTCTTCGGCGCGCCGGCCTTCGCCACGCTGTCCGGCACGCCCGACGCGGCGCCGGTGGTGCGGCTGCTGACGCTCGTGATCATCGTGGACGGCATCACCTCCTGCCGCAGCGCCGCGTTGATGCGACGGTTCGAGCAGGACCGGCTGACCAAGGCGACGATGATCGGCACGGCGGTCAACTTCGTGGTCGCGGTGCCGCTGGCGTTCGCCGGGGCCGGCGCGTACAGCTTCGCCGGCGGCCAGGTGGCCAGCTCGATCGTCACCGGGATCCTGGTGTGGCGGATGGGAGCACTGCCGTTCAAGTTGGCTTTCGACCGCGAGATCGCGGTGAAGCTGTTCAAGTTCGGCATCCCGCTGGCCGCCAGTCTCGGCGTGGAGTCGGTGCTGCTCAACGCCGACTACGTGATCGTCGGCAACGTGCTCGGCGCGACCGCGCTCGGCTACTACCTGTTGGCGTTCAACGTCTCCAACTGGGTGCCCGGGCTGGTCGGCACCGCCGTGCGATACGTGTCCATCCCCAGTTTCTCCCGGCTGGCCGAGCAGGAACCCGAGGCGCTGGCCGCCGGTGTCCGGCGGTCGGTGCCGGTGTTGGTGTCGGCGATCCTGCCGGTGGCCGTGCTGATGGCGATCCTGGCCCCGTACATGGTGGTCTTCCTGTACGGCGACCAGTGGGGTCCGTCGGCCGCGGTGCTGCGGTTCCTGACCGTGCTGATGGTGGTGCGGATGCTGACGTCGCTGGCGTTCGACATCCTGACCTCGTTGGGCGCCACCCGGTCCACGGTGTGGCTCAACGCCGGCTGGGCCGTCGTGCTCATCCCGGCGCTGTGGTTCGGCACCCACCTGGATTACATCCGCGGCGCCGCCATCGCCCACAGCATCGTCGCCGTCGCGGTGGCCCTGCCGCTGGCGATCATTGCCCTGCACCGGGCTGGCGTGCCGCTTCTACCGGTGCTGCCCGCCCTGATCCGGCCGGCCGTCGGGGCCGCGCTGTGCGCCGCCGTGACGTTCGTGGTGGTGCGGTTGGTCGGCGGCGGTGTGTTCCTGCACCTGGTCGTGCCCGGCGTGGTCGGGATGCTGGTGTTCGTGCTGACGGTCGTGCCCGTCGAACAGTTCCGTCAGTTGCGAACGCGGCTGGTCCGCGCACGCTGAGTGAGGAGTGGTCATGCCGCTGGTGTCCGTGGGGCTGCCGGTCTACAACGGGGTCGAGCGCATCGAGGCCGTCGTGCGATCGGTGCTCGGGCAGGACCACGCCGACCTGGAGCTGGTGATCAGCGACAACGCCTCCACCGACGGCACCGAGGAGCTGTGCCGGTCGCTGGTCGCCGAGGACTCGCGCGTGGTCTACCACCGCAACCCGGTGAACGTGGGGCTGCTCAACAACTTCGTCGGTGCGCTGCGGCTGGCCCGCGGCGAGTTCTTCCGCTGGGTCGGCGACGACGACTGGCTGGCCCCCAACTGTGTGTCCCGCGGACTGGACGCCTTCGCCGACGATCGCCGCCTGATCCTGGTGACGAGCCAGGTCGACTACACCGGCCCCGACGGCGTCACCTCGACCATGCCCTATACCGGTACGGCGTTCAGGTCGGCCGACCCGGTCGTCCGGCTGACCGAGATGCTGCGGCTGCTCAACACCAGCCACCTGATGATCGATCCGCTGTACGGCATGGTGCGGCGGGAGCCCGTGGTGGCCATCGAGCGGCGGAACATGCTGCGTGAGGACGAGGTGTACGCCACCAAGCTGGCGCTGGCCGGGCCGTGGGGGCACGTGCCCGAGGTGCTGGCCAAGCGGCACTGGAAGCACGAGACGCCGGCCATCCTGGCCCGGCGGCTGGACGTGCCGTCCTGGCAGGCCCACTTCGCGACCACCCTGCAGTGCCGGGAGATGGTCCGCTGGGTACAGGCCTCCTCGGAGCTGTCCGACGAGCAGCGCCGCCGGGCCGTGCTGGAGATCGGCAAGATGTACGCCCGCCGCCAGCAGATCGTGGCCACCCGCCGCGCCCGCAAGCTCGCCCGCATCGCCCGCGACCTGGTACCGCGCTAACCCGTCACGCTAACCCGCCCCTCGCCATCCCGCCAAGCCTCCGTGTTTGGAAAGGGGCATTCCTCTCGTCCAACGTGAGTAATTGCGCGTTGATCATGGCGGTGATGTCAGGAAGGGGTCCTTCCTGACGTTGAACGCCAGGATCGGTCCCTTGATCTTGGTCAGTCGGCGGCCGGCACCGGTTCCGGGGTCTTCGGGGCCATCGCCGCCTTCAGGGCGGCCCAGCTGCGGTGCTTGACGAACGGGATCTCGAAGATCGCGGCGAAGCCGCGGGCGAAGACGACGGTCACCGGCACGCAGATGAGCAGCATCACGCCGAACGCGCCGAGGCCGGTGCCGAACAGCGGACCGACGACGAAGGTGTAGGCGACCACGACGATCGGCGCGTGGGTCAGGTACAGGCTGTAGGAGAACGACCCCAGGCTGCGCACCGGCCGGGTGTCGAGCAGGCGTACCAACGGCTTGGGCTGCCGGGTGGCCACGGCGACGAGCAGGAGCGCGACGGCCGGGCCGGCGGCGAGGTCGACCCAGATGAAGTGGCTGGTCGTCCAGGCCGGGCCGGCGATCACGATGAGTGCGACCACCGGCAGCGCGGCGGCGAACGACCACCACTGCCAGTGCACACGCTGCCACTTTGCGCTCGCCTGCACGATTCCGGCGGCCACCACGCCCGCCGCGAACAGGGCGGCGAACTGCGGCGTGAACCGCATCAGAGCGTCCACAACGGACACATGCGGCGCCAGCAGGCCGATCAGCACGACGATTCCCGTTGCCACGCCCAGCATCACCGTCGCGCCGGCCCGGCGCAGCGCCAGCAGCATGAGCGGGAAGACGAAGTACAGCTGGGCTTCGACGGCGATGGACCAGAACGCGCCGTTGGGGCTGGGGGAGCCGAATACGTCCTGCAACAGGAATCCGTACAGCAGAACGGACTTTCCGGTCGGCACGCCCTCGCCGGGCTGCGGCGCCAAGGTCCAGGCGATGAGCAGACTGAACAGCAGCGCCGGCCAGTACGGCGGCAGAATGCGCCAGGCCCGCCGGCGGGCGAACTTGGCCAGGCTGTCCAGCCGCCAGCCGTTGCGTGCCGGCGACACGGCCAGCGAGAAACCGGACAGCACGATGAACACCACCACGGCGAAATGCCCGTACAGCAGGAAACCCGTCCAAGCGGGCGCGTGCGTCTCGGGAAAGCCGGGAAACGCCATCAGGTAGCTGTGGTGCAGCACCACGAACAGCGCCGCCAGTCCCCGGATGCCGTCCAGCCCGATCAGCCGCTGGCGGGCAGGTGTGTCCATGCCCCACACATCGCGTCCGCGCCCGCCCGCGTAACCGTATCCGTGGAGCAACCGTCGTTACGCCGAATGGTCCAGTCTGTAACGACAAATCCCAGGTCGTCGATTCCTCGGATGCTGGCGGTCGCCGTGACCGGCGCTCACGGAACGGGGCAAGGGCCTATGGAATTCTGGAAATCCATGTGGGGTCTGCTGCGTCGTCGTTACGTCGGCCCGCCGGTCGTGCTGCTGGCGGTGCTGGCCGCCGCCGTCACGTTCATCCTGGTGCCGACCCACTACGTGTCGCGGTCCTTCATGGTGCTGGCCACCCCGGCCGGCGGCGGCACGCTGTCGCTCGACCCGAACAAGCCCACCGGCCTGACCAACCCGCTGCTGAACTTCAACGACGGCCTCAAGACCACCACCGGCATCCTGATCCAGGCCATGAACACGCCCCAGGAACTGGCCGACCTCGGCGCCGGGCCGCACAGCGCCACCACCATCGTGATCAACGACGGCACCAGCAGCCCCGACCTGCTCAGCAGCAGCCAGAACGGGCCGTTCGTGTACGTGGAGGGCGAGAGCACCTCGCCCGAGGCGGCCAGCGATGTCGTGAAGAAGGCTCAGGACAAGCTCCGCTCCGAGCTCATCGACCGGCAGAAGGCGTTGAACGCGCCGCCCATCACCTACCTGTCGATGGTCGACGTGATCTCGCCCACCGCGCCCGTCACCAAGATGACGGTCAAACTTCAGCTCACCGGTGTCGCCCTGCTGGCGGTGCTCCTGCTCGGTCTCGGCGGCGCGTACGCCCGCGACCGGATGCGCGAGTCGCGCAAGCTGCGGGCACCGGACACGGTGGCCGAGCTCACTCGCTCTCCCGGCGAGCTCGACCCGCCGACCGTGCGTATCGCTCGCGCCAAGGACAAGGCGGTGCTGACCGTGCGCGGCACGCTGACCGACGGTCCCGACGTCCCACATGAGACGGTGTAGCCGCACATGGACTTCTGGCAGACACTGCTCGTGTTGTTCCGGCGCTGGTACGTGGCCGTGCCGGCGTTCCTCATTGCGGTCGGCGCCGCGGTCGGGATCTACATGACGGTTCCCGTCACCTACACCTCCACCGCCGTGCTGGTGCTCGACCAGCCGCTGGCCGGCGGCAGCCTGCCGGCGCTGCCCACCGACAAGGGCACCGTCACCAACCCCTTGCTCAACTTCGACCAGGGCTTGAACAACGCCGCCGCCATCGTCATCCAGGCGTTGAACACGCCCGAGGCCGCGGCGGCCCTCGGCGCGTCGCCGACCGGCGATCCCTCGTACAAGGTGACCAACGGCAGCACCAACCAGCAGGAGCAGATCGTCGCCGGGCCGTTCGTGTTCGTGGAGGGCGACAGCCGCAGCGCGCAGGCGGCGCAGGATATAGCCAAGCGCTGCGTGGAGCGGGTCAAGCAGGAGCTCGCCAGCCGGCAGAAGGCGTTGAACGCGCCGGAGCAGACGTACATCACCGTCGACGTCGCCGTGCAGCCCACGACGCCGGCTGCCCAGCGCGGCAACAAGACCCGGGCCGCCGCCGTCGCGGTCGTGATGGGTGTTGTGGCCGCTTTGTGTGCCGCCTATTCGTTCGAGAGCTATTACCAGGCACGGCGGCGCAAGGGCGGTTCGGCGCTCGAGCAGTCGCTCGTGGCCGCGTCGAGCGGCGCCTGACGTGTCCACGGACTTCCTGGCCGGGAAGAAGCCGCGGACGATGGCCGACGGGGCCACGCTCGTCTGCATCTTCGTCACCGTGCTGATGCTCATTCCCGCTCGCGCCGTCTTCAAAGGCATTCCGCTGTCGTTGACGCCGGGCAATGTGGCCGCGCTGTTCGCCGGCATCTGCTGGGTCTGCGCACAGCTCACGCTGACCCTCGGCATGGCCAAGGGGCGAACTCCGGTCCGCACCGGCATTTTCGTCTACGCCATCGCCGTGTTCTTCTCCTACGGCTACGCCAATTTCGGGCCGCTGCCCCAGGACGAGGTCAAGCTTTCCGACCACGCCATCGTGTTGGTCGCCGGCAACTGCGCCGTGGCCCTGATGATGAACGACGGCGTGCGCAGTCTGCTCCGCCTCGACCGGGTGTTGAAGGCCGCTGTCGTCTGCGGCACCGGCGTCGCCCTCGTCGGTTGTTGTCAGTTCATTCTCAAGCTCGACCTCACCCAGTACATGGTGTTGCCCGGCTTGCGTTTCACTTCCGACGACGGTTTCGTCGAGACCCGGGAGGCGCTGGCCCGGGTCGCCGGCACCACCGGGCATCCCATCGAGTTCGGCGTGCTGTGCGCCATGTTGCTGCCACTCGCCGCCCATTTCGCCTTTCAGGCCAAGGGCCGCGGCGAGCCGGTGCTGCGCTGGTGGGTGTGCTGCGGCATCATCGCCGCCGGCCTGATGTTCTCCATCTCCCGATCGGCCGTGCTCGGCATCTGCGCCGCCGGTCTGGTGCTTTTCATCGGCTGGCCGCCGAAGCGCCGGTGGTACACGTTGCTCGTCGGTCTGGTCTTCCTCGGCATCATGAAGGTGACCGTGCCGAGCTTGCTCGGCGCGCTGTACAACCTGTTCGCCAACATCGGCAACGACAGCAGCATTTCCCACCGCACCTACGCGTCCGCCGTCGCCGCCAAGCAGATCAGCCTGCATCCCCTGTTCGGCCACGGACCCGGCACCTGGTACGCCGGCAAGCACGAGGTCTTCGACAACCAGTACATCCTGTCCACCGTCGAGACCGGCTTCGTCGGTGTGGTGGCCTTTGCCGGCATCTTCCTGTGCGCCTTCTATTCCGCGCTACGGGCCCGGTACCTGAGCAGGGATCCCGGCGCTCGCGACCTGGCATTGACCTTGTGCGCCAGCCTGATCGCCCCGTTGATCGGGTCCGCCACCTTCGACCTGACCGCTTTCGCCACCGTCACCGGGTTGACCTTCATCCTCATCGGCGCCACCGGATCACTGCTCCGGACCGCCAAGCAGCTGGCGCCGCACGAGGACCAGTTCGGTGTCCTGTACTGGCTCCGCTACCGCTGGGCGTGGCTGCGGGATGTGCTGGTGCGACGGCGGCGGCACGAGGCCGTGGAAGAGCCCAGCCTCGG
>DATJJB010000139.1:0-14740 GCA_035492655.1 Kutzneria sp.
ATCACGCTGTGGGACGCACCTGGCACCGGCTCCCGCAACACCGTGCACCGCGGGCCTCGGCGTGATCTCGTCGCCGAGCTGGCCGGCGCCGCTCGCGCCGCTGGGCTGCGGTTCGGCGTCTACTACTCCGGCGGCATCGACTGGTACGCCGGCCGGCGGGCCGTGATCCGGCACGAGTCGCAGATCGACGACCACGGCCGGGCCAACGAGGCCGCGTACGCCGCCTATGCCCTGGCCCAGGTGCGGGATCTCATCGATCGCTACCAGCCCGACGTGCTGTGGAACGACATCGGCTGGCCCGATCTCGGCTTGGACGACCTGCCCGGGCTGTTCGCCGACTACCGCGCCGCGGTGCCCGACGGCGTCGTCAACGACCGCTGGGACGGCACCCACTCCGTTCGTCCTTCGGTCTCGTACGACTTCCTGACCAGCGAATACCAGGCCAACCGGGGCAACGAGGGCGACGATCCGTGGGAGAACTGCCGCGGCGTCGGCTATTCCTTCGGCTTCAACCAAGCCGAGGGTCCCGCCCACTGCCTGAGCCCGGCCGCCGCCGTACGGCTACTCGCCGATGTCGTGTCGCGGGGCGGCAACCTGTTGCTGAACGTGGGCCCTCGGTCTGACGGCACGCTGCCGCCTCGGCAGCGAGCCGTGTTGGAGGGAATGGCTTCGTGGATGGCGGTGAATTCCGTTGCCATCCATGACACTCGGCCGCTGCCCGGCGCTGAGCCGGGCGAAACCCCTTGGCTACGCTGGACCCGCGCCGGCGATCACGCCTACGCCCTCGTCGCCGACGCGACCGGCGAGGTGTTGCTCCCGCACCCCGCCGGCCTCATCGCGCCCGTTCGCCTCGACGGGGAGCCGATCACCGCGCACACGGTGTCCGCGGGAACGGTCGTCAGCCTTGGCGACGTCGGCCCGCTGCCGGTGGTGATCCGCTTCCGCCTATCGGCCTAGATCACCGGCCAGGGCCGGGTGAGTGATTCCCGGCCGGGACCCGTATCGATCCCCGGCCGGCGGCCGACGTGCTGGTGTCGAACATCGTCGTTCACACGGGGAGTTGTCGATGACCAGCACGGTCAGGTACACCGGGCGCAACACAGTGAAGATCGATTACGACATCGTGCTACCGGACGGGGCACGCCTCAAGGACAAGATCTCCTGTACCACCGGGGAGAACGCGGGCGCGCCGACGTACTACCGGCGCACCGCCGACGGCCGGGACAGCAAGGGCCGGCCGCAGTACTTCCACATGTGGGACCCGGACGCGCAGCTGTTCGACTGGCTGGCCGACCTGGTGTTCGACCACTACCAGAACGACCCGGACGCCTACTACGACAACGTGGAGCTGGCCACCGGCACCATCACCGTGGTCGACGACCAGGGCCCCTGCCGCTCCTGCCGGTCGGTGATCGCGCAGTTCAAGCGGGAGTTCAAGAAGGTCAAGATCATCGTGCGCTACACGACCGGCGACAAGCTGCGGCCGACGGTGCCGGCCGGCACCGGCGGCGGCATCTACGGCTACGACAAGGGCGCGGAGCACGAAGGTGAAGGCGTGTGGGTGAAAACCCTGTAGTCACGCCAGGTTGCCGGCGCGCTTGACGGTGCGGATCACCGGCGCGGTCTCGACGTGCGTGATGCCGGGCAGGGCGGCGACGCGCGTGGTCAGGTAGCCGTACAGCTCGCGCTGGTCGGCGCACATGACGCTGGCGAACAGGTTCGACGGTCCGGTGGTGGCCCCGGCGAAGGCGATCTCGGGATGACCGGCCAACTCCGTGCCGACCTCGACCATGTGCTTGGGGGTGACGGAAAGCCAGAGCAGGGTGCGGGGACCGACGCCGAACAGCCGGCCGTCGACGTCGATGTCCAGGTACAGCACACCGCGTTCGAGCAGCTCGGTCATGCGCCGCCGCACGGTGGTGGGCGACCAGCCCGTCACCACGGCCAGCTGCTCGAGTTCGGCGCGGCCGTCGACCGCCAGCGCGGCCAGCAGCTTGCGGTCGCCGTCGTCCAGCGTCACGGGGCCTTCCCGTGACGGCAGCGGCGGCGGCCGCAGGCGTTCGATCGCCTTGGGGCTCAACGAACCGAGCTTGGCGATCGGGCTGTCCGGGCCGCCGTAGAAGTAGTGCAGCATGGAGTGTGCGGTCACGCCCTCGACCCGTGGCGTGCGGGGCAGCTTGGCCAGCAGCAGCGCCTCGCTGTCGGCGTCGTTCTCGGTCCGTACGGTGCAGACGATCTCGGTGCCACCGGACGTGAGGCTCACCCAGGTCGTGTCCGGCCGACGGGCCAGCGCCTCGGCCACCGGCACCGAAGCGTTCGGGGCACAGCGGATTCGCAGGAACCAGTGCACGGCCCCGAACGCCGTCGGGTCGACGCCGCCGATCACCCGCAGCGCCCCCGAGGTCCGCAACTTGTGGTAGCGGCGGGCGATGGTGCGATCCGACACACCGAGCACCTCGCCGATGGTGCTGAACGGGGCGCGACCGTTGAGCTGGAGGGCGTACGCCAGCTGGCGGTCGAGGTCGTCGAAGTCGGATTCCACCGTGCAAACGTAGTTCATGTCGGATATCGGCACAATTGATCGCCACACTGGCCGCCGCGGCGTCCGACGCCGGAACGTTGCTCCCGTCGAGATCACGAAGGGGAGCAGGACATGGACACCGAAGTGCTGGTGGTCGGCGCGGGCCCGACGGGCCTGGTCATGGCCAACGAGTTGCGGGTGGCTGGGGTGTCGGCGGTGCTGGCCGACAAGCTGCCGCGGCGCAGCGAGCTGTCGCGGGCCGGTGGCGTGCAGTCGCGCACGCTGGAGGCGTTCGATCAGCGCGGGCTGCTGGAACCGCTGCTGGCCAGCGGGAACTTCCCGCTCGGCTCCGGCCACTTCGCCGGCGTTCCGCTGAGGCTGGAGAACACCGGCCCGCGCACGTGGCGGTACGTGCCCCAGGTCGACCTGGAGGCGTTCTTCGAGGATCACCTTGCCGCGCATGGCATTCGCGCCCGCCGGGACCACGAGCTCGTTGCCCTCGCGCAGGACGACGACAGCGTCACCGCGACGTTCGCCAACGGCACCACCATTCGCAGCCGCTACCTGGTCGCTGCCGACGGTGCCCACAGCAAGGTTCGGCACCTGCTCAACGCCGAATTCCCTGGCCGGCTGGGTACCGCCACGGTCGTCGCCGCCGACGTGCGGATCAGCGGAATCGAGCGGGAGCTGTCGCACAACTGGAGCGAGGACGGCACCTGGATCGCCCTCTTCCCGCTCGGCACCGATTCCGCCGGTCAGCCGATCACCAGGCTCGTGCTCGGCGGGCCGGGCCGGTCGCTGCCCCGGGACGTCCCGATCACCGAGGACGAGCTTCGCGAAGGCCTCCGCATCGTCTTCGATGACCGGGTTCAGCTGCTGGAACTGCGGTACTCACGCCGCATCACCAACGCCGCCCGCCAGGCCGCCCAGTACCGGCACGGCCGCGTGTTCCTCGCCGGCGACGCCGCTCACGTGCATCTTCCGCTCGGCGCTCAGGGCATGAACACCGGTATCGGCGACGCCTTCAACCTCGGCTGGAAGCTCGCCGCCGCCGTCCACGGCTGGGCCTCCGCCGACCTGCTCGACTCCTACCACGCCGAACGGCACCCCGTCGGCGCCGCCGTGCTGCGCAACGTCCAGGCCCAGAGCCTGTTCATGGACTGGCAGGGCACCCGCGACCCCGACATCCTCGCCGGCCAGGAAGTCTTCCGCGAGCTCGCCCAACTGCCCGCCGTCCAGCGCCACCTCGCCGACCTCATGTCCGGCATGGTCATCCGCTACCCCATCCCTGGCACCGACGTCGGCCTCCCCGCCCCTGACCTGCCCCTGGGCTCGTCCCGGCTCCACGAACTCCTCCGGCCCGGCCGGGCCGTCCTGCTCGACCCGGACGACCAGTTCGCCAAGCTCGGCGACCTCTGGTCGGCCCGCGTCAACCGCGTCACCGCCGGCCAACCCATGCTCGTCCGCCCCGACGGCTACGTCTGCTGGGCCGGCTCCCCCGACGAGCTGGAGCCGGCGCTGACCCGCTGGTTCGGCGAGCCACGCTGATCAGCTGGTCACCAGGACGTTGAGCGGGACCTGGGTGAGGAACCGTTGCCGCAGCACGCCGTCCAGGCTCTCCGCCTTGGTCAGCACGATGTCCTTGGCGCGACGGCGAAACTCGTCGGCCTCGGCCTCGCGCCCCAGCCGGCGCAGCACCTCACCGTGCCAGTGGTAGATCTCCTCGGCCCGCAAAGCCGGCAGCGGGTCGTGCTCCGCCAGCAGGCGCACGGCCCGCCGGCTGGCCTCGTAGGCGCCGTCGACGTCGCCCGTGGCCAGTCGCAGCTGGGCATGCAGGCAGTGGGCCAGGACCTCGCTCCGGGTCATGCCGGAACGTCGGCACTCGGCAATGTTGTCGGTCAGCAGCCGGTCCACCAGCACCGGCCGATCGGCCTCGCCGCGCCAGCTGTCCAGCAGCGCCTGCGCGTAGATGTTGGCCACCAGCGCGGCCAGATCCGTCTGCCACACCTGCTTCATCTCCGCCCATGCCGCCGCGATCTGGGCCAGTCCGGCGTCGACCTCGCCCTGCTCGACCCGCAACTTGCCCAGCAACGCGAGGTTGTTGGAGTGCCAGGCGTGGGGCCCGTCGTCGGCCGGCCGCACCGCGTGGAGCAGGGTCGACCTTGCGTCCGCCCACGAGCCGATGGCCAGCTGCACCTGGGCGAGGAAGTTCAGCCCGATGGGCAGGATGCCCACGTCCTCGGTACGCCGCAGCCGGCCGGCCATCGCCTCGAGCCGGGTGTTGGCCGCCCCGAGTTGACCGGCGTCGAACAGGTTCACGCCGATCTGCACCTTGGTCCGGAAATAGGCCTGGCGCAGGGCGACGTCCGTCGAGTCGTGGATCTCCGGTGTCTGCTCGGCCAGGGCCTCCGCCTGGCGTAGCACCTCGATACCGGCGTGCATGTCCCGCTTGGTCAGCTCACGCCCGTACATCGCCAGCGTCAGGAACCGGACCACCGGCCCGGCCGCCGACGCGAGCTCCACCGCCTGCTGCTGCGCCTCCAGGCCGGCGTCGACGCCGTGCACCCGGTGCACGACTCGGCCTCGCACCGCCGCGACTCGCACCTGGAGCAGCAGGTCGCCGTTGTGGGCCGCGGCTTGCGCCGCCTCGTCGACCAGCCGCTCCAACTCGGTATGCGCTCCGGGCAGCACATGCCACCGGTGTTCGGTGCAGAGCAGCAGCAGCTCGATGATCTCCACCTTGAGCCGGTCCGTCTCACGATCGGCCGGCAGCGATCGGACGTCCCCCAGCGCCTGCCGGCACAGGCGCTCCGCCTCGCCGAGGGACCCGCCGGTGATGAGCAACGCGCGGGCGACCGTCAGCGCCTGCCGGGCGGCCGGGCCGAAGTCGCCGCCGAGGTGGTGGTGTCGAACCATCTCCAGTTGGTACTCCACATTCGTGTCATCGGCGGCCGAGGCCAGTTCGGCCAGCACGCGCGCCGCGGTCGCATGCCGGTCACGGCGTTGTTGCGGGCTCTGCCACGCGTACAGCACCTTGTGCAGCAACGCGTGGTCGAACTCGTACACGTCGCCCCCGGCGTTTCGGGACTTGTCGAGGCGGATGAGGCCGGGGAACCGCGCCACCCGGTACAGCTGGGTCAGCACCTCGTCCCGCGGCACATTCGTCATACGCTCCAAAACATCGGTCGAGAAACGCTCGCCCTGTACCGCCGCCTGCACGAGCAGCTCGACGGCACGCTCGTCCAGTCGCTCCAGGCGAAGTCGGATCACCCGGTCGATATCGTCCGGCACCGGAGCCTCGACGCCCTGTCCGTTCTCCTGGAGCAACGACAGGCACTGGCCGAGGAACAACGGCAGGCCACCGGTCACGCGGCGCAGCCGCTCGCAGTCCTCGGTCGCGGGCACGACGCCGAACGCCGACCGCACGTAGTCGGCGATGTCCGCGACGCCGATACCGCCCACGACCAGCCGCTCGACCTGTCCCTGCACCGTCAGCCGGCCGAGCGTGTCCCGCAGCGGGTCGTCGACCTCCTCGGGCCGGACGGCCAGCACGATGGCCAGCAGGCCCTGGGCCGGCGCGGCCGCCACGCTCTCCACCACCTGGCACGAGCTGGCGTCGATCAGGTGCGCGTCGTCGATCACCAGCATCGCGACGCGCTCCCGGCCCGCCGCCGTGAGCACCGCCGTGGCCAGGCCCCGGACGCTGCGCGCCCCGTCCGCCTCTCGGGCCGTTCGGGCCTGGCCGACCATTCCCACCCCGGCGCGCAACGCCGGTCCGGCGCCCGGCACCACGCCGGCCACGAGCTCGGCCCCAGACGCCAAGGCGACCTTCGCGCCGAAGCGGGCACCACGCCAACGGCGTGCGGTCGGATTCAGCTGCTCGACAGCGTCCACCATCGGCACGTAGGCATTGTCCGCACCGACCTGGCTGTGGCACCGGACCAGCGCCGTCGGCCCGGGGCGCCCCGACCACCCGCCGTGGAAATAGGTCAGGAATTCGTGCACCAGCGCGGACTTGCCGACCCCGCCCGGCCCCTCGACCACAAGGACCCGGGTGCCACCGCGGGCCACCCGCTCCAGGAAGTCCCGCATCTCGGCCGTCTCCTCGCGGCGGCCGACGAAGGCCCTGCCCATCCGTCCTCCCTCACCGGTGTCAAGGAGACCACCGGAGAGGACGGCGATGACCGGCGTGACCGCCAAGGCACCGGGATGGGCTAAACCAAGGGTCAGCTGGTGCCCTCGCCCTGCCCGAGGCCGAGGCCGGTGCGCCAGGCGGTGACGAAGACGCCGTTCTTGTTGATCTCGAGGACGCCGGGAGTGCCGAAGTAGGTGCCGCGCAGGGATTTGTCGGGCATGGACAGGCGCAGGAAGCTGACCTTGAGGGCGTTCTCCGGCAGGTCCGGGGTGTTGTACGAGATGACCGCGTGCAGCGGGCTGTTCGGGCGGAGCACGAGGGTGCCGCCGCGGCCGTCGACGTGGAGGGGCGGGGAGCCTTCGGGCCCGCCGACGGTGATCAACGGGGTGTCGGGCAGGGTGCAGGTGACGCCGTCGTGGGCCAGCAGCGTGAGATCGAAGGAGCCGAGGCTGAGATTCTGGCTGAAACCGCCGTAGTAGAACGAAACGAGGTTGACGCTGCACGGGACGGGCGGCGGCGAGGCGGCGGCGGTGAGGGTGGGCAGGGCGAGGAGGCCGGCGACGGCGAGGGCAAGCTTCTTCAAGGGGATCTCCGAGGTCAGAAGGCGGCGAGCCCGTGCGGGGAGCCGAGGCCGGTGGGGCCGTCCCAGCCGGGACCGGCGTTGCACACGGCGGCGGCGGAGCCGGGGAAGTCGGTGCACTGGTGGAAGCTCTCGTTGTTGCCGCTGGTCACGTCGTTGAACGCGGCCTTGGGGGCGGCGTAGAGGGTGTTCGGGCCGTCGACGTCGGCGAGATGCCCGGCACGGGCGTAGAGGCCGGCGATGTACGGCGAGGAGGCGCTGGTGCCGCCGATGACCAGCCAGTTGCCGGGACCATCGCCGGTCGGGGCGTAGGTGTCGTAGACGGCGACGCCGGTGGCGGGATCGGCGTCGGCAGAGACGTCGGAGGCGGCACGGTGGCCGTTGCACGCGGCGGTGACGGCCTTGGGTTGGCCGTTGGCCTTGGGGAAAGCGGTCTCACAGCCGCTGCCGGCCAGGGACCAGGCGGTCTCCTTGCCGGGGGCGGTCAAACTCGTGCCGCCGACGGCGATCACGCCGGGCAGATCAGCCGGCCAGCTCTCGTGCACGCCGCCGTTGAAACCCTCGTCGCCGGACGATGCCGTGATGGCGACTCCCTTGTGCGACAAGGCGAACTGCCGTGTGTTCGTCACATCGGCGGTGTAGCCGTAGCTGATGCTCACGGCCGACGCGCCGGCGGCGATGGCGGTGTGCACGGCCTGGGCGAAGTCGCCGGTGCTGACGTCGTTGTCGTCGATGGCGTCCTGCCACGGCACCGCGACGTACATCAGCCGGCAGGACGGGCAGGCGGCCGACGCCATGTCCACGTCCAACGAGGTCTCCTCGGCGACCTGCTCCTCGATCGCCTTGCCCTCGTCGCCGGTCTGCGGCGGCACCTGCGTCCCGCCGGTGTAGTCCAGCAGCCGTAGGCAACCGCTTTCCACCGTGCACGCCGGCAGCCCGAACGTGGACCGGTACACGGCCAGATCGGCGGCCAGGTTTCCGTCCACGCCGGCGCCGATGAGGGCGATTGTCGCTCTGCTGCTGGAATTCGCCGGCAGCGAGTAGGCCGCCGCGAGCTCCGCCGGCGAGTAACCGGCCGGGGCGGCGGTGCTCAGCGGGGCCGAGCCGCCGGGTGTCGACGTGACGACCAGGGACTGACAATGCGCGCACACCGGCCGCACGCCGTGGTTCCGCAACAACGTCGCCGAATGCACCTGCTGATGCAGTTGCGGCACATCGGGTTGGCCCGCCATCGCGGTCGGACTTCCGACAATTCCCGCCACTATGGCGATGGTTGCGGCCACCACCGTTGATCGCGCCCAAGACATGGCGGAACTATGGCACCGCGACACCGAGGTGATCACAATACGTGAGCAATCCTTCACCGGCGCAACCGAAGCCGGCGTCGGGCGTCCTACGTTCTCGGCCCCAGCAGCGCGATCGACGCCCGGACGGCGGTCTCGGTGATGTCGGTGGCCTCGCCGCCCTCCTCCACGTTGCTGGCGATCAACTCGCGCAGCCCGCCGAGCAGCAGGATCGCCATCTGCCGGTCGACCCGGTGGATGCCGATGGCCCGCAGGCTCTCGCTGTCGGTCAGCGCCTGCACCATGTCGACGAACTTCTCCAGCATGTCCCGTTGCAGCTGACGGCCGAGCGCCCCCAGCGCCGGCATGTCGCGAATCCAGCTGTGTGTGACGGCCTGTTCGGCGTCGGAGCAGGCCAACCACTCCACCACCGCCGCCCGCACCTGCGTCGGCCACGACTGGGTGGGGTCCACGGCGCCGGCGATGCGCCGGATCATCTCGTCGTTGGCCTCGGTGATCAGCGCGACGAAGCAGGTCTCCTTGCTGGCGAAGTGCTCGTAGAAGGTCCGCCGCGAGGTTTTGGCCAGGCGCACCACATCGGCCACCGTGGTGTCGCGGTAGCCGATCTCGCCGATGGCCGCCGCCATCCCGTCGAGCAGCCGCCGCCGGAAGTCCACCGGAGTCGCGGTGTGGGTGCGCGTCACCGTCGTCACGGTAGTGCCTCCCCCTTGAGAGTTCCTGGTACGTGAGCGTACCATCGGCGCGGTACGTTGACGTACCACAGGGAGGCGCCGGATGACCACGCTGCCACCGGGACCGTCCACGCCACGGCTGGTGCAGGCGGTCGCCGCGCTGACCAGGCCGGGACGTGGCTTCCGCCAGGCGCGCGCCAGATACGGCGACGCGTTCACCATCAACTCCCCGATGTTCGGCCGGGCCCTGGTGATCAGCGACGCCGCCGAGATCAAGCAGCTGTTCCAGGCGAGTTCGGACATCGCCGACAACCTCGAGCCCAACCTCGGCCGGGTGCTCGGCGCCGGCTCGCTGTTCGCGCTGTCCGGCGACGAGCACCGCAAGCAGCGCAAACTCCTGGTGCCGCCGTTCCACGGCCGCCGGCTCGCGGCGTACGAGCAGATCATGGTGGAGGAGACGCTCCGCGAGTTCGCCGGCTGGCCGGTCGACCAGCAGTTCGAGACCATGCCGTCGATGATGCGACTCACCCTCAACATCATCCTGCGGGCGGTGTTCGGGGCCGAGGGCACGGAGTTCGAGGAGCTGCGGCAACTGCTGCCCAGGTTCGTCAGACTCGGCTCGCTGCTGGCGGTGCTGCCCGTCCCCCGGACCGACTGGGGCCGCTGGAGCCCGTGGGGCCGGTTCCGGATCATGCGCGAGGAGTACAACGGGATCATCGAGCGCCTGATCGTCAAGGCCGAGCGGGAGGGCCGGCTCGACGAGCGCGAGGACATCCTGGCCCTGCTGCTCCAGGCCCGCTACGACGACGGCACGGCGATGAGCCACAGCGACATGGCCGACCAACTGCTGACCCTGCTCACCGCCGGCCACGAGACCACCGCGACCACGCTGGCCTGGGCGGTCGAGCGGCTGCGCCGCCATCCGGACGTGCTGCGTGAGCTCACCGAGGAGGCCCGCACCGACGGCAAGACGCTGCGCGAGGCCACCATCCTCGAGGTGCAGCGGACCCGGCCGGTGATCGACATGGTCGGCCGCCGGATCCGGTCCGACCAGGTCAGGCTGGGTCGGTGGACGCTGCCCCGCGGCCTCACCGTGCTGGCCAGCATCGGGCTGATCCACCAGGACCCGACGCTGTTCCCGGAGCCGCTCACGTTCGATCCGCACCGGTTCGTCGGCACGAAACCCGACCTGTACCAGTGGATCCCGTTCGGCGGCGGCAGTCGCCGCTGCATCGGCGCGGCCTTCGCCACCATGGAGATGAACGTGGTGCTGCGGACCCTGCTGCGTGAGTTCGACCTGGCCCCCACCACGCTCCCGGACGAGCCCTGGCATTCTCGGGGTATCGCGAACGCGCCGGCCAAGGGTGGCCTCGCGATCGTGCGCAAGCGGACCCTGCTCGACCAGCACGCGACAAGGAGTGCCGATGCCCCGACAGCTTCCTAGGCTCACCGGCCGGCCCGTGATGATCACCGGCGCCGCCTCCGGCATCGGCCGCAGCCTCGCGCTGCGGCTGAACCGGCTGGGTTCGCCGGTGGCCATCGCGGACATCGACGAGACGGGGCTCAAGCAGACCGCCGCGTCGCTGAAGGGCAGCGTGCTCACCCGGGTGCTCGACGTCAGCGACGCCGCCGACCAGCGGAAGTTCGCCGACGAGGTGCGGGACTGGCTGCCCGCGCCGCTGGCCGGCGTGTTCAACAACGCCGGTGTCGCGCTGTCGTCCACCGTGCTGGACGCCGATCCGGCCGACGACCAGTGGCTGCACAACATCAACTTCCACGGGGTGGTCAACGGCACCCGGGCGTTCCTGCCGATCCTGGTCGCGCAGGACTCCGGCGTCGTCGTGAACACGTCCAGTGTGTTCGGGCTGGCCGGCATGCCGTTCCAGAGTGCCTACTGCGCGGCCAAGTTCGCGGTCCGCGGCTTCACCGACTCGCTGCGCCAGGAGCTGCGCGGCACCGGCGTGAGCGCGGTCAACCTGCACCCCGGCGGCATCAAGACGAACATCGTTCGCAACGGCCGGATGCGCCAGGATCCCGAGGGCCGCTCGCGGTCCATGGACGAGATGGCGGCGTCGTTCGAGAAGATCGCCATGACCACGCCGGACAAGGCGGCGCAGATCATCCACCGGGGTGTGGAGGCCGGCAAGGCCCGCATCCTGGTCGGCCCGGACGCCTACGTGTTCGACGCCATGACGCGCATCGCCCCCACCCACTACTTCGACCTGATCGGCCGGGTCGCCGACCGCCGTCGCTGAGGAGCCGCATGTCTGACCACGTCGATGTGCTGATCGTCGGGGCCGGCCTGTCCGGCATCGGCGCGGCCCACCACATCCACTCCGCCTTCCCGCGCCGCACGTACGCGATCCTGGAGGCGCGGGAGTCCAGCGGCGGCACCTGGGACCTGTTCCGCTACCCGGGCGTCCGCTCCGACTCGGACATGCAGACCCTGGGCTACCGGTTCCGGCCGTGGACGCAGGCCAAGGCCATCGCCGATGGTCCGTCCATTCTGGACTACATCAGGGACACCGCGGCCGAGGCCGGCATCGACCGGCACATCCGCTACGGGCACCGGGTCGTGTCGGCCGCATGGTCCACGGAGGACGCTCGGTGGACGGTCGAGACCCTGCACGGCGACGAGACCGTGCGGATCACGGCGAAGTTCCTGTACCTGTGCACGGGGTACTACCACTACGACGGCGGCTACACGCCGGAGTTCCCGGAGATCGCCGAGTTCGGCGGGCCGGTGATCCACCCGCAGCAGTGGCCGGAGGACCTGGACTACGCGGGCAAGAAGGTCGTGGTGATCGGCAGCGGCGCGACGGCCGTGACGCTCGTGCCGGCCATGACCGACAAGGCTTCGCACGTCACGATGTTGCAGCGCTCCCCGACCTACATCCTCGCCCGGCCCGGCGAGGACAAGTTGGCCAACCGGCTGCGCCGGCTGCTGGGCGACCGGATCGGCTACATGGTGACGCGGTGGAAGAACGTCGCCATGGCCACGCTGCTGTACCAGCTCAGCCGCCGCCGGCCGGGGATGATCAAGTCGCTCATCCGGAAGACCACCGTGCAGCTGCTGCCGGCCGGCTACGACGTCGACCGGCACTTCAAGCCCCGCTACAACCCTTGGGACCAAAGGCTTTGCCTGGTCCCGGACGGTGATCTGTTCCATGCCATCCGGCACGGCAAGGCATCGGTCGTCACGGACGAGATCGCCGGCTTCACGTCGTCCGGTATCCGACTGAAGTCCGGCGAGGACCTGCCGGCGGACATCGTCGTGACGGCGACCGGGCTGCGGCTGCTGGCGTTCGGCGGCATCCGGCTCTCGGTCGACGGTCGCGAGATCAAGCTGCCGGAGACCATGGCGTACAAGAGCATGATGCTCAGCGGGCTGCCGAACTTCGTGTTCACCATCGGCTACACCAACGCCTCGTGGACACTGAAGGCCGACCTGGTCGCCGAGTACACCGTGCGGCTGCTCAAGCACATGGACAGCAACGGTTTCGACCAGTGCGTGCCGGTCGCCGACCCGGCCGTCGCCGAACGCCCGCTGCTGGACTTCGCCGCCGGCTACGTGCAGCGGACCGTGCACGAGTTCCCGCGGTCGGGGTCGCGCCAGCCGTGGCAGCTGGGCATGAGCTACGCCAACGACGTGCTGTCGCTCCGTCACGGCAAGATCGACGACGGCACCCTGAGCTTCACGAGAACCCACAAACGGGTGGTCGCCTAGCCGCCCGGACTGTCAGGGGTTGGCGGTAGCGTCAGCGCCGTGAACACCGGGGAACGCATCCAGGAACTCGCCGACCAGATCGTGGCGCTGCGCGACGCCTACTATCGCGGCTCGCCGCAGGTGGCCGACGCCGAGTACGACGCCATCGAGGACGAGCTGCGGGCCCTGATCGAGGCCAACCCGGAGCTGGCGCCGGATCCCAACCCGCTGGAGCAGGTGGGCGGGCCGTCGGTGCTGCACGCCCCGGTGCGGCACTCGCGGCCGATGCTGTCGCTGGAGAAGTCGACGCGGCCGGAGCAGGTGGCGGCGTTCTTCGACCGGTTCCCCGGCCAGCCGATGGCCGTGATGCCCAAGCTGGACGGCCTGTCGCTGGCCGTGGTCTACGAGGACGGCCGGCTGGTGCGGGCGGTCACCCGTGGCGACGGCACCACCGGCGACGACGTGACGTTCCTGGTCCGTGCCCTGGTCGACGGCGTGCCCGAGCGGATCGACGCCCCCGGGCGGGTCGAGGTGCGGGGCGAGGCCGTGATGCTGCGGTCCACCTTCGCCGCCTACAACGCCGCGCACCCCGACAAACCGCTGATCAACCCGCGTGGGGCCGCCGCCGGCACGCTGCGGGCCAAGGACCCGGCGACCGTGGCCGAGCGGCGGTTGCAGCTGTTCGCGTTCGACCTGCACACCTCGGAAGGCGGCGCGCCGGACGACCTGGAGCAGGCGCTGTCGGCGCTGGGCCTGGCCGCGGCCGACATGCGGGTGTGCACCGATGCCGCGTCGGCGCAGGAGGCCATCGCCGAGATCGAGCAGAGCCGCAACGCCCGTGACTACGACCTGGACGGGGCCGTGCTGCGGCTGGCCGACCGCGTGGCCTACGGGGCCGCCGGCACCCGCTCCAACTCCCCACGCGGGGCTCTGGCCTACAAGTTCGCCGCCGAGGAGAAGACCACCGTGCTGGCCGACGTCGTGTGGGACGTGGGCAAGACCGGCAAGATCGCTCCCGTGGCCCACCTGGAGCCGGTTTTCGTCGGTGGCACCACGGTCACCCGGGCCACGCTGGCCAACCAGGAGGTCATCAGGGCCCGCGGCATCCGCATCGGCGACACCGTGCTGGTGCGCCGGGCCGGCGACGTCATTCCGTTCGTGGCCGGCGTGTTGGACGAGTCCCAGCGGACCGGTGCCGAGCGGGAGATCGTGCCGCCGACCACCTGCCCGTCCTGCGGCGAGATCCTGACCGAGCAGGGCAACAGCCGGGAACTGTTCTGCACCAACGCTTCCTGCCCCGCCCAGACCACGCGGCGGCTGATCCACTGGGCGTCCCGCGCCGCCGCCGACATCGAGGCCGTCGGTCCGGTGTGGATCGAGCGGCTGGCCGAGTCCGGCGACCTGGAGAATCCGTCCGACTTCTACGCTCTCACCAAGGAACGGCTGCTGGAGTTCGACCGCATCGGCGAGGTCTCGGCCGCCCGCATGATCGAGTCCATCGCCGCCAGCCGCTCCGTCGGCCTTCGCCGGGCGCTGATCGGCCTGGCCATTCCCATGGCGTCCGAGGGCACCGCTTCCCGCCTGTGCCGCGCCGGTTTCGCCTCCCTGGAGGCCGTCGCCGACGCCTCCGAGGAGGAGCTCGTCGCCGTCGACGACATCGGTCCTCGCGTCGCCGCGTCCCTGTCCGCCCACCTGACCCGCCTGCGGCCCGAGCTCTCCCGCCTTCGCTCCCACGGCGTCTCCCTCGACGTCCGCGACGAGGACCTGCCGCCCGTGGTCGCCGCCGGCGCTCCGCTGGCCGGCAAGACCGTCGTCGTCACCGG
>DATJJB010000140.1:0-2913 GCA_035492655.1 Kutzneria sp.
TTCGCCGCGGTGGCCGAGAAGCGCTTCGGCGGCACCCTTGCCGGCACCCTGACCGTCACCGCCGGCCTCGGCGGCATGGGCGGCGCGCAGCCGCTGGCCGTCACCATGAACGACGGTGTGGCGCTGTGCATCGACGTCGACCCGGTGCGCGCGCAGCGCCGGGTCGAGCACCGCTACCTGGACGAGATCGCCAACGACCTGGACGACGCCATCCGCCGCTGCGAGGCCGCGAAGCGCGACCGCAAGGCGCTGTCGGTCGGCCTGGTCGGCAACGCCGCCGAGGTGCTGCCGGAGCTGCTGCGCCGTGGCGTCGAGGTCGACATCGTCACCGACCAGACCTCGGCCCACGACCCGCTGTCGTACCTGCCGGTCGGCGTGGACCTGAGCGACTGGCACGACTACGCGGCCAAGAAGCCCGAGGAATTCACGGACCGGGCGCGGGCCTCGATGGCCGCGCACGTGGAGGCGATGGTCGGCTTCCAGGACGGCGGCGCCGAGGTCTTCGACTACGGCAACTCGCTGCGCGGCGAGGCCCAGCTCGGCGGTTACGACCGGGCCTTCTCCTTCCCCGGCTTCGTGCCGGCCTACATCCGGCCGCTGTTCTGCGAGGGCAAGGGCCCGTTCCGCTGGGCGGCGCTGTCCGGCGACCCGGCCGACATCGCGGCCACCGACAAGGCCATCCTGGAGCTCTTCCCGGACAACGAGCCGCTCAAGCGCTGGATCAAGATGGCCGGCGAACGTGTTGCCTTCCAAGGACTGCCGGCCCGCATCTGCTGGCTTGGCTACGGCGAGCGGCACCTGGCCGGCCTGCGCTTCAACGAGATGGTGGCCAGCGGCGAGCTGTCCGCGCCGGTGGTCATCGGCCGCGACCACCTCGACTGCGGCTCGGTCGCGTCCCCGTACCGGGAGACCGAGGGCATGGCCGACGGCTCGGACGCGATCGCCGACTGGCCGCTGCTCAACGCCCTGGTCAACACCGCTTCCGGCGCCACCTGGGTGTCCATCCACCACGGCGGCGGCGTCGGCATCGGCCGCTCGATCCACGCCGGCCAGGTCACCGTGGCCGACGGCACCGCGCTGGCCGGGCAGAAGATCGAGCGGGTGCTGACCAACGACCCGGGCATGGGCGTGCTGCGGCACGTCGACGCCGGCTACGAGCTGGCCGACCAGGTGGCGCAGGACAAGGGCGTCAAGATCCCGATGAAGGCCAACTGATGACGGCTACCGGCCTGCTGGCCGCGATCGCCGACGTCGGCGCGGACCGGGTCCGTGGCGGGTATTCCCGCCACGGGTTCGACCGGGTCGAGCTGGAGCTGCGGGAGTGGTTCGTCGCCGAGGCCACCTTGCGTGGGCTGGCGGTGGAGACCGACCGCAACGGCAACATCTGGGCGTGGTGGGGAAACCCCGGCCCGGACGCGGTGATCACCGGTAGCCACCTGGACTCCGTGCCCGGTGGCGGCGCGTTCGACGGGCCGCTGGGTGTGGTGTCTTCGCTGGCGGCAGTGGATGTGTTGCGGGCCAAGGGTTTCACCCCCCGTAAGCCGCTTGCTGTGGTGGTGTTCGTCGAGGAGGAGGGCGGTCGGTTCGGCGTGCCCTGCCTCGGCTCCCGGCTGATCACCGGCGCGATCGACCCCGACCAGGCCCGGTCGCTGCGTGACCCGGACGGCATCTCCTTGGCGGACGCCATCACGGCCGCCGGCGCCGACCCGTCCACCCTGGGGCCGGACGAAGAAGCGTTGGCGCGCATCGGTTGCTTCGTCGAGCTGCACGTGGAGCAGGGCCGTGGGCTCACGGTTCCGGTCGGCGTGGCGTCGTCGATCCTGGCCCACGGCCGGTGGCGGTTCACCTTCACCGGCGAGGGAAACCACGCCGGGGCAACGCTGATGTCGGACCGGCGGGACCCGATGGTGCCGGCGGCGTCGCTGGTGTTGGCCGCGCGTAAGGCGGCCGTCGGCGACGCGCGGGCGACCGTCGGCCGGATCGTGCCGGTTCCCGGTGGCACCAACGTGATCGCGTCCGAGGTCAACGTGTGGCTGGACGCCCGCGCCGGTGACGACGCGACCACGAAGTCGGTCGTCGCGGAGATCCAGGCTATGGCCCGGCAGGCGGCGGCCGAGGAGGGCTGCGGGATTCGCGTCACGCAGGAGTCCTACGGCGACACCGTGGTGTTCGATCCGGTGCTGCGGGATGATCTGTCCACTGTGCTCGGTGGCGTGCCGGCGCTGCCGACCGGGGCCGGGCACGACGCCGGCATCCTGGCCAGCCGCGTGCCGACGGCGATGTTGTTCGTGCGCAACCCGACCGGGGTCAGCCATGCGCCGCAGGAGTACGCCGAGCCGGACGACTGTGAGGCCGGCGTGGCTGCGCTGGCCTCGACGCTGGAGCACCTGGCCTCGTGATCTACTGGTGTGAAAAGGCTTGGCTGCCCGAGGGTGTCGTTGCCGGCGTGCTGGTGCGTGTCGGCGACGACGGCCGGATCGTCGAAGTGTCCACTTCGGACCAAACGCCGCTCGGTGCGCACAGGTTGAACGGCATTGTGTTGCCGGGCTTCGCCAACGCGCACTCGCACGCCTTCCATCGGGCGCTGCGCGGCCGCACCCATGCCGACGGTGGCACCTTCTGGACGTGGCGGCAGGCGATGTACCAGCTCGCCGAGCGGCTGACGCCGGAGAGCTACCTCAAGCTGGCCACTGCGGTCTTCGCGGAGATGGCCGTGGCCGGCATCTCCTGTGTCGGTGAGTTCCACTACCTGCACCACGGTCCCGGCGGCATCCCGTACGCCGACCCGAACGAGATGGGCCACGTGCTGCGGCAAGCTGCCGCTACGGCAGGTATCCGCATCACGCTGCTCGACACCTGTTACGTGGCGGGGGGAATCGGCACCGAGCTGGAAGGCACCCAGCTCCGCTTCAG
>DATJJB010000141.1:0-5487 GCA_035492655.1 Kutzneria sp.
CGGCCGAGCCGAGATCCACCTCCTGCTCGCCGCGCCAGGCGCGGACCGGGCCGAGGAGCTGCACCCGCAGTGGGGCGGTCACGCGAAAGCGTCCCCGGAGCGGCTTGCGGCGGAGGAGTCCATGTGCGGAGTGTAGCCACCCCGTCGGGCACTGCGATCCCGCCGAAAGGTCGCGATGGCTAGCGTTCCCCGTCACAGTAGCGAGAGGAGTCGGCCATGACGGTGTATCCGCCGATCGAGCCGTACGAGCACGGGTTGCTCGATGTCGGTGACGGCAACCAGATCTATTGGGAGACCAGCGGAAACCCCGACGGCAAGGTCGCGCTGTGCGTGCACGGCGGACCTGGCGCGGGCGGCATGCGGGGGTCGCGCAAGGCGTTCGATCCGGCCCGGTTCCGGATCGTGCTGTTCGATCAGCGCGGTTGTGGCTCCAGCGTGCCCAATGCCGCCGATCCGGCCGTGGACATGTCGGTGAACACCACCGAGCACCTGATCGCCGACATGGAACGGCTGCGTGAGCACCTCGGAGTGGACAAATGGTTGCTGTACGGCGGTTCGTGGGGCTCGACGCTGATGCTGGCCTACGCCGAGCGCCATCCCGAGCGCGTCTCGGAAATCATCCTGATCGCGGTGACTTTGTCCACGTCCGACGAGAACGACTGGCTCTACGGCGGCGGCCTTCGGTTGCTGCTGCCCGATGCGTACGAGAAGTTCGTCGCCGGGGCGCGCGATGACGACGTGTTGGACGGTTACTGGCGGCTCTTGAGCAGCGCGGACTCGGCGGTGCGGGAGCAGGCGGCGGCCGACTGGTGCGACTGGGAGGACGCCGTGATCGCGCACGAGACCTTGGGGCGGCCCGGGCAGTACAGCGATCACGCCGGCATGCTCGCGATGGTGCGGATCATCGTGCACTACGCGCGCCACGGGGCGTGGCTGGCCGACGGGCAGTTGCTGCGGGACGCGCCCAAGCTGGCCGGCATCCCGGCCGTGATCGTGCACGGCCGGCGGGACCTCAGCTGTCCGGTGCTCCACGCGTGGGAACTGGCGCGGGCGTGGCCGGACGCCTCGTTGGTGATCGTCGAGGATTCCGGGCACACCGGCAGCCCGGCCCTGGTCGAGGCCTTGGCGGCGGCGGTGGAGCGGTTCTCGCCTTCCGTCGAAAACTGAGCGCAAGATCGTCGCCCACGGCTAGCATCCCGCCCCAGGGATAGCTCTTCGAGCATCAGGGGAGAAGACCATGGGGTGGAGAACGCTCGGCGTCGTCGCGGCGGCAGCACTCGTGGCGGCGGCAGCCGTGACACCGGCCACGGCGGCGCGGATGCCGCACTGGCAGGTGACGCTGCTGCCGCTGCCGGCCGATTCGCCGAACACCAGGGGATACCTGCTCGGGGCCGACGGGCACAGCGGCTACGCGGGACTGCTCGTGACCGACCAGGGCTACACGGTCACGACCTGGAACGATGGCAAGGTCGTCGTGCACGGCGGGCCGAACGGCGACAACTACCCGAATGTGTACGGCGAGAGCCGGGACGACACCGTCCTGGTCTCGTCGCAGGGCGCGAGTTTCACGCTCGATCGCGCGGGCGCGTTCCACCCGGTGTCGACCGGCTCGTTCACGAACGTCTTCGCGTCGGTGATCGGCCCGTGCGGCGATCTTGCCGGCACGGCAACCGATCCGGCCGATCCGTCGAAGACCGTGATGCTGTACTGGCCGTCGCCGAGTGCGGAGCCGTCGGTGCTGGCGGCGGCGTTGCCGGGCTCGCGGCCGCAGGCGATCGACGACGACGGCACGGTGCTGTTCAACCACGCCGACGGTCCCTACCTGCTGCGCGACGGCGTTGTGCGCAAGCTGACCCTGCCGGCGGGCTATGGGTATTCCGACGCATGGTCCATCCGCCACGGCGTGGTTGCCGGCGACGCCGCACCCCTGGACCGGCCCGGTGCGACCGGAGTGCTGTGGAGGTCGCCGGACTCGCCGCAGCTGCCGGCGAAGTCGGCCACGATCGTCGCCGCCACCAGTTACGGCACCAGTGTCGGCACCGAGTACGTGCCGAACTCGATCCACGGACCCCTGGTCGTGTGGCTGGGCACCATCGAGCTGGGTCGGCTGCCGGCTCCGGACGGCCTGCCGAACCTCGGGGCCCGGTTCATCGCCGAGGACGGCAGCGTGGCCGGCGCGGCCTCCGATCGCCCGCTCGACGAAGGCGGCCGCCCGGCGGTGTGGCGGCAAGTTTGATGTCGGACTGACCCTCAGCCCCTGCCGGTGCGCCAGCATGGACGGTCGACGCATCGGCAAGGGGGAGGACCTATGGGCTGGAAGACAGTGGCGGCCATGGTCGTGTTGTTGACGGCGGCGTCGACGACAACGGCCGTGGCGGCGGAAGTGCCGCAGTGGCAGGTGACGCTGTTGCCGATGCCGGCCGATTCGCCGAACGCCAAGGTGTGGCTGTTCGGGTCCGACGGGCACGGCGGCTATGCCGGCACGATCACGAACGCCGCCGGCTGGGCGGTCGCGACGTGGCGCGACGGCGAGGTCGCCGTGCACGACGGACCGGACGGCCACGACTTCCCGGAGGTGCGGGGCGAAAGCCGGGACGGCACCGTGCTGGTCGACTCCGTCACGCTCGACCGCGCGGGCGTGTACCACCCGGTGTCGCTCGGCTCGTTCAGCGCCGCCGCGCCGTTCGTGATCGGCCCCCGTGGCGATCTCGTCGGCCTCGGGACCGATCCGGAATCGTCCGAGCGCGACGCGCTGTACTGGCCGTCGCCGGACGCGGAGCCGGTGGTGCTGGCCGGGATGCTGCCGAACTCCTACCCGGTGGCGATCGACGACGACGGCACCGTGCTGTTCCGGCATCCCGATGGGCCTTACCTGCTGCGCGACGGTGTCGTGGAGCAGCTCGCGCTGCCGGCCGGCTACACCGTCGGGACCGCGTACGCCATCCGGCACGGCGTCGTCACCGGCTCCGCCTGGCCGCCGCAGGGGTCGAGCAGCGGGGCCGGGCTGGTGTGGCGGTCGCCGGATTGCCCGCAGGTGCTGGCGAACTCGGCCTACACGACGCTCACCCGGAACAGCCACGGCTTGAGCGCGGGCACGGAGCCCGCCCCGGACCTGTTCTACGGTGCCGGGGCCGCGTGGCGGCACGGGCAGCGGTTGGGGCGGCTGCCGGCCGTGGAAGGGTTGCCGGCCGTCCACCCCCGGTTCGTCGACGAGGACGGCACCATCGCCGGCGTGGCCTCGGGCCCCGGGATGTCCGACGACGGCCGGCCGGCGTTGTGGCGGCTCGTCTCCGGCTGAGAGGGGGAAACATGCGTTGGCGGGCGATCGGCGTCGTGGCCGTGCTCCTGGCGACAGCGTGCACCGCCGCGCCGCCGCCGGTGCCGCAACCACCGCACTGGCAGCTGATTCCGTTGCCGCTGCCGGCCGGTTCGGCGCCCCACGCCACCGCGGAACTGCAAGCCTCGGACGGCCATGGCGGTTACGCCGGCATGGTCTTCCGCGGCGGTGGCCGCCCGCCGGCGGTCGGGATGTGGCACGACGGCCGGGTCGACGTGCACGAAGCGCCGGGCGACCCGATGACCGGGTCGATCAGGGTGCTCGGGGAGAGCCGCGACGACACCGTCCTGATCGAGGCGTCGTCGGGCTATTTCACGCTCGACCGCGCGGGCGTCTACCACCCGGTGTCGACCAGTTCATTGGACGGCGGCTACCCGCAGTTCATCGGACCGAACGGCGATCTGGTCGGCGAGGCCCTCGACCCGGACAATCCGGGTAATTACCTGGCGGTGTACTGGCCGTCGCCCAGCGCCGAGCCGTCGCGGCTGGAGGGGATGCAGGGCGGCTCGAAGGTCCAGGCGATCGACGACGAAGGCACGGTGCTGGTCAACTGCGCCTGCGGCATCTACCTGCTGCACCAGGGCGAGACGCGCCTGCTGGACGGGTCCGGCCAGCAGGGGTGGTCCATCGCCCATGGCGTCGTGGCCGGCAGCGGCAGTGATCGGGACAGCCCGGGCGGGGTCGGGATCGTGTGGATGTCGCCGGACTCGCCGCAGGTGCAGGAGAACTCGCACATCCTGGTCGGCGTGAACAGCCACGGCCTGAGTGTGGGCGAGGAGCGCGACTCGCACCGGGACCACGGTGCCGCGGCCGCGTGGCAGGACGGCCACGAGCTGGGTCGGCTGCCGGCCGCGGACGGGTTGCCGTTCGTCCGGGCCAAGTTCGTCGACGAGGACGGCACCATCGCCGGAACGGTCTCGCCCGACGAGGCGCACTCCGACGGCGGGCCCGTGCAGTGGCGGTTCGTGAGGGGCTGACGGATTTCGTGCCGTTCCTGACGACTTGGCCGAGTTCGGTGCTGCGAGTTGGCCCACACGGGGCATTCCCCGCCGCCGCTGGTGCGTGATCATGAGCCGGTCACTACCAGCAGGGGGAGAAACACCATGATGGGCTGGAAGATCTTGGCGGCCGTGGCCGTGTTGTCGGCCGCGTCGACCGCAACGGCGGCGGCCGCGACGCCGCACTGGCAGGTGAGCGCATTGCCGCTGCCGGCTGGTCTCGAGGGCTCCTCGAGCACCGTGGTGGCGCATGACGGCCACGGCGGCTACACGGCGACCGTGGGTGCGCCGCAGGGCGAGGTCATCGTCACCTGGCGCGACGGCGAGCCGACCGAGCACGACCTGCCGGCTGGGCAGCAGTACTTGCGGGTGTGGGGCGAGAGCCGCGACGACACGCTCCTGCTCGGCACCCTCGACCACAAGCTGCTCACGTTGGACGACAGCGGCTACCACGCGGTGTCGACCGCGCAGTTCACCATGGTCGAATGGGCGGTGCTCGGGCCGCACGGCGACATCCTGGTCATGGCGGACGCCGCCGACGGGTCGACGTCGGTGCAGCACTCGACGCTGGCCGACCCCGGCGCGTGGCAGCCGCTGGCCGGTGTCACACCGGGCTCGGAGCCGATCGCGGTCGACGACGACGGTGCTGTGCTGGTGAACGACCCGGACGGGTCGTACGTGCTGCGCGACGGCGTGGTGCAGCGGCTGACTGCGCCGGAGGGCTCTGCGGCCTACCCGCCGAGCGGGGGCAGCATCAAGCACGGCGTCGTGGTCGGCAGCGGCTACCCGACCCAGTTCGGCGCTACCCAGGCCCTTAAGTGGACCGCGCCCGGCACCGTGCCGCAGGTCCTGGACCGTGGCGTCGGGGCGACCGACGTCAACTCGCATGGCGTGGTCGTCGGCACCGACGCCGACGAAGCACCCCTGGCGTGGGTGCATGGCACTGCTGCCACGGACCTGCCGCTGCCCGCGGGCAAGACCGTCGGCATCCCCATGTTCATCGACGACGACGGCACCATCGTCGGCAACGTGACGGCCCCGCTGGAAGGCCTCAACCACGCGGTCGTCTGGCGGCACTAGTGTCCATCGCGTGACGGACTTCGCGGCGGTGCTGCTGGCCGGTGGCCGTGGCAGCCGGATGGGCGGGGTGCA
>DATJJB010000142.1:0-16257 GCA_035492655.1 Kutzneria sp.
TCACGAATTCGCCATGGCCGAGCTGCCCGGTTTCGTCCCGCCGACCGTCGAGGGGCACGGCGGCACGATCCGCTCGCTGCGCGTCGGCGAGCGGCGGGTGCTGGTGCTGCTCGGCCGCACCCACCTGTACGAAGGCCACGGCGTCGATCCGGTCGCGCACGGGGTCCGCACCGCCGCGGCCGCCGGTTGCCGCGCCGTCGTGCTGACGAACGCGGCGGGCGGGCTGCGCGAGGGCTTCCACGTCGGCCAGCCGGTGCTGATCTCCGACCACCTGAACCTGACGGCGCGCTCGCCGATCGTCGGCGCGAACTTCGTCGACCTGACCGACCTGTACTCGGCGCGGCTGCGGAAGATCGCGCGGGAGATCGACCCCTCGCTGGAGGAAGGCGTCTACGCGGGCCTGACCGGGCCCCACTTCGAGACGCCGGCCGAGATCCACATGCTGCGCACGCTGGGCGCGGACCTCGTCGGCATGTCGACGGTCCTGGAGGCCATCGCGGCCCGCGCGGCCGGCGTCGAGGTGTTCGGCCTGTCGCTGGTGACGAACCTGGCCGCCGGCATCACGGGCGAGCCGCTCAACCACGAGGAGGTCCTGGAGGCCGGCCGGCTGGCCGCGACCGACATGGGCACCCTGCTGCGTGACCTGGTGGCGAAGGTATGAGTCTCGCGCCGTCGGCCCGCGACGCCGCGTACCGGTGGATCGCCGACGACCCCGACCCGGATGCCCGGGTCGAGTTGCAGGGCGTGCTGGCCAAGGCGATGGCCGGTGACCAGGGCTCGATCGACGATCTGGCCGACCGCATGTCCGGGTCGCTGACGTTCGGCACGGCCGGGCTGCGTGGCCCGGTGCGAGCCGGCGCGAACGGCATGAACGAGGCCGTGGTCGTGCGGACGACCGCGGGCCTGGCCGACTGGTTGCAGCGCAATGGCCACGGCGGTGGCGTTGTGGTCGTCGGGCGGGACGCGCGGCACGGTTCGGAGCAGTTCCACCGTGCCGTCGCCGGTGTGCTCGCGGCCGCCGGGTTCGACGTGCGGGTGCTGGACCGGCCGCTGCCCACGCCCGTGACGGCGTTCCTGGTGCGGCAGCTGAACGCGGTTGCCGGCGTGCAGATCACGGCGTCGCACAACCCGCCGGCCGACAACGGCTACAAGCTGTACATCGAACACGGCGCTCAGATCGTGCCGCCGACCGACCGGCAGATCGAAGCCGCGATCGCCCAGGTGCCGGCGGCGGTGTCGGTGCCGCGAGCCGAGACCTGGACCGCCGTGACGGAGGCCGAGGTCGGCCAGTACGTGGCACGGGCAGCGAGCCTGCCGACCGGCGGGGCGCGGACGCTGCGTGTCGCCGCGACGCCGATGCACGGCGTCGGCGCTGCGACGCTGGCCGAGGTGCTGACGGCCGCCGAGTTCACCGACGTGCACTTCGTCACGCAACAGCAGGACCCGGACGCCGACTTCCCGACGGTGTCCTTCCCGAACCCGGAGGAACCGGGCGCTACGGACCTGCTGCTGGCGCTGGCCGCCGAGGTCGACGCCGACCTGGCGATCGCGCTGGATCCCGACGCCGACCGGTGCGCGCTGGGTGTCCGCGATCGGGACGGCTCGTGGCGCATGCTGCGGGGCGACGAGACGGGCGTGCTGCTCGGCGAGCACGTCCTGTCTTCGATGGACGCCACTGGCGCGCTGGTGGCGACCACGATCGTGTCCTCGTCGCTGCTGTCCAAGGTGGCGGCGGCGCACGGTGCCCGCTACGACGAGACGCTGACCGGCTTCAAGTGGCTCGTGCGAGCCGGCGACGGTGCCGGAACGGGTCTCGTCTACGCGTACGAGGAAGCGCTCGGGCACTGTGTCGACCCGGACTACGTGCGGGACAAGGACGGCATCTCGGCCGCGGTGCTGGCCTGCGACCTGGCCGCCGGCCTGAAGGCCGAGGGTCGCTCGGTGCTGGACGTGCTCGACGACCTGGCCGTGACGCACGGCCTGCACCTGACCGACCAGGTCTCGCTGCGGGTGACCGACCTGAGCCGGATCGGCCAACTGATGGCCGGGTTGCGCACCGATCCGCCGACGGCGCTGGCGGGCGTTTCGGTGACGGCCGAGGACCTCCGGCCGCGGGCCGACGTGCTGGCCCTGCGCGGCGAGGGGGTCCGGGTGCTGATCCGGCCCTCCGGCACGGAACCGAAGCTCAAGGCGTACCTGGAGATCGTGGAACCGGTGCCGGACCGGGACGGGCTGACCGCGGCGCGGCAGCGGGCCGTGGCCCGGCTGGCCGCGCTGCGTGGCGAGGTGGCGGCGTTGTTCGAGTAGGCGGTCTCAGGCCGCCGCGACGATCAGGGAGATCACCGCGACCGCCAGGAAACCGCCGGCGAGCAGGTAGGGGATGTTGCCCGGTCCCGACACCGGTCGGGGCCGGCCTTCCGTCATGCCCGCGACGGCCGCGCGGCCGAACGCGTAGGCGATGGAGCTCAGGCACAGTCCGAAGGCGAGCAGGACCGTGTTGGCCGAGTAGGGGGTGTGGTCGATGCCGGGCCACAGCGACAGGACCACCAGCGGTGCACCGATCAGGCCGATGCCTACGGCCAGCCAGCCCGCGTAGATCACACGCTTGCGCCGGCTGCCGGACAGGAGAGTAGTTGTGACGTCCACAGTTCTTCCATCTATACCAGCGTTTCCTCTCAGTCAGACGGCCGGGGTGGCGCTGCGGTTGCCTATTTCCGGCGGCGTTTTTCCTTGACATGTCGGCACATCAGCGCGCCACACTCCGTCACCCGCCCGGGCGACGCCCGCCGGAATCGTGCTGGCAGCACGGTTTTCGCCCGATTCGGCGACTACACACCGTTGATCGGTTGCGGTCGCGGCGGCCGGTCGGCATCGTCGTGCGGGTGCCCCGACTGCTGATCGTCCACCACACTCCGTCGCCGAACCTGCAGGCGATGTTCGAGTCGACTGTGGCCGGAGCCACAACCCCGGAGATCGAGGGTGTCGAGGTCGTCCGGAAACCGGCGCTGGCCGCCACCGCCGTCGACGTGCTCGCGGCGGACGGGCTGATTCTGGGCACACCGGCCGCTCTGGGTTATATGTCGGGCGCGCTGAAGGTCTTCTTCGACCTCGTCTACTACCCGTGCCTCGACGCGACGCAGGGCCGCCCGTTCGGCCTGTACGTGCACGGCAACAGCGACATGTCCGGCGCAGTACGCGCCATCGACGGCATCACCAAGGGCTTGGGCTGGACCCGGGTCACCGAGCACGTGCTGGTCACCGCGACGCCGTCGAAGGACGAGCTCCAGGCGTGCTGGGAACTCGGCGCGACCGTCGCCGCCGGCCTGATGGCATGACGAAGCCGCCGGCCCCCCGACGGCCGGCGGCTTCGCGGTGAACTATCGGCCGAGCGAATTCATGCTGGCCGCCGAGTAACGCGTGCCGGCGACCGCGTGGGCCGGGACGGCGGCCGCGATGGCGGCGAGGTCGTCGGCGGACAGCTCCAGGCCGGCCGCGGCGACGTTCTCCTCCAGGTACTTGATGCGCTTGGTGCCCGGGATCGGCACCACGTCCTGGCCCTGGTGCTGCACCCAGGCCAAGGCCAGCTGGCCAGGCGTGACGCCGCGCTCGGCGGCCACGGCCTTCAGCGCCTCGACGATCGCGAGGTTCTTGGCCAGGTTCTCCTCGCTGAACCGGGGCTGGCCGGCGGCCCGGAAGTCGCCCTCGCCGAAGCTGTCGGTCGAGGTGAAGCGGCCGGTAAGGAAGCCTCGGCCCAGCGGCGAGTAGGCCACGATGCCGACGCCCAGCTCACGGCACACCGGGACGATCTCGTCCTCGATGTCCCGTGACCACAGCGACCACTCCGTCTGCAGCGCCGAGATCGGGTGCACGGCGACCGCGCGCCGGATCGTCTCCGGGCCGGCCTCGGACAGGCCGATGTGGCGGATCTTGCCCGCCCGCACCAGCTCGGCCAGTGCGCCGACGGTCTCCTCGATCGGCACGGTCGGGTCGACGCGGTGCTGGTAGTAGAGGTCGATGTGGTCCACGCCGAGCCGGGCCAGCGACTTGTCCACCGCCCCGTGCACGTATGCGGCGTCGCCGCGCACGCCCCGCGCGCTGGGGTTCTCCGGGTCGCGCACGAAGCCGAACTTGGTGGCCAGCACGACCTGGTCGCGCCGGTCCTTCAAAGCCCGTCCGACCAGCTCTTCGTTGGCGCCGCTGCCGTACATGTCGGCCGTGTCGAACAGGGTGACGCCGAGATCGATCGCGCGGTGGATGGTCGCGATCGACTCCGTGTCGTCGCCCGGTCCGTAGAACTCGCTCATCCCCATGCAGCCGAGGCCCTGTGCGGACACCTCGAGGTCGCCGAGCTTGCGCGATTCCATCATTCTCCTTGTCAGCGTCCTACGAGTTTCTGCATTTCGGGGCGATACCGGTCGCCGGCGACCGCGTCGACCGTGCCGGCGATCGCCGCCAGCTCCTCGGCCGTGAGCGCCAGCTCGGCCGCCGCGACGTTCTCCTCCAGGTACTTGCGCCGCTTCGTGCCCGGGATCGGCACCACGTCGTCGCCCTGGTGCTGCACCCAGGCCAGCGCCAACTGGCCGGCCGTGACACCGCGCGCCGCGGCCAGCGTGGTGAGCCGCTCGACGATCGCAAGGTTGCGGTCGAAGTTCTCGCTCTCGAAACGGGGCAGGTTGCGACGCATGTCGTCCGCGGCGAGCTTGTCGACCGAGGTCACGTTGCCGGTCAGGAAGCCACGGCCCAGCGGCGAGAAGGGCACGATGCCGATGCCCAGCTCGCGGCACGTCGGCCGGACCTCGGCCTCGATGTCCCTCGTCCACAGCGACCACTCGCTCTGCAACGCCGCGATCGGGTGCACCGCGTAGGCCCGGCGGATCGTCTCCGCACCGGCCTCCGACATCCCCAGGTAGCGGACCTTGCCCGCCTGCACCAGCTCGGCCATCGCACCGATCGTCTCCTCGATCGGCACGGTGTCGTCCACGCGGTGCTGGTAGTAGAGGTCGATGTGGTCCACGCCGAGCCGGGCCAGCGAGCGGTTCGCCGCCTCGTGCACGTAGGCCTTGTCGCCACGGATGCCGAGCGCACCGCCGTCACCGGGCACGAAGCCGAACTTCGTCGCGATCGCCACCTGGTCACGGCGTCCCTTGAGGGCCCGGCCGAGCAGCTCCTCGTTCGCGCCGAGGCCGTACTGGTCGGCCGTGTCGAACAGGGTCACGCCCAGGTCGATGGCCCGGTGGATGGTCGCCACCGACTCCGTCTCGTCGCCTTGGCCGTAGGACTGGCTCATGCCCATGCAGCCAAGACCCTGCGCGCCGACCTCCAGTCCGCCGAGTCGCCTCGTCTTCACGCCGACGCCTCCTGGATCAGCGACTGGTCGGCCATCTTGGCCTCGATCTCGGCATAGTTGGTGATCTTGTAGTCGAGGACGGCCAGGCACGCCTGGAGTTCGGCGATGCGCTGCCGGACGTCCGTCCGGTGGTCGTGCAGCAGCTGCTTGCGGCGGCCGGCCGTGGCCAGTCCCTTGTGCCGGAGGTGGGCGTATTCCCGCATCATCCGGATCGGCATGCCGGTGGTGCGCAACTTGGTGAGGAACTCCAGCCATGCGAGGTCGTCGTCCGAGTACGAGCGACGGCCCCCTGAGTCCCGGGCCGGCGGATCGACCAGCCCGATTCGTTCGTAGTAGCGGAGGGTGTCGATGGACAACCCGCTTCGTTCCGCTGCCTGGGCGATCGAGTAAGTCACGACACCGACCGTAGAAGCTGGAGTGCACTCCAGGTCAAGCGCAAAGGCCCGACGGCGTGACGCAAACGCTTGCTACACCGGCCGTGGCAGGGTGGGCGGATGTGATCGACGAATTCGCCAAGGAGTACCTGCATGCCGACCTGCGAGAGGTCCGGGCGGCACTGGTCGACAAGCTGGACGGGCTGGATGAGTACGACATCCGGCGGCCGCTGACCGGGACGGGGACGAATCTGCTCGGCCTGGTGAAGCACCTGACGCTGTCGGAGTCGAGGTACTTCGGGGAGGTGTTCGGGCGGCCGGTCGCGGAGGAGATGCCGCGGTGGGACGACCTGAGCGAGCGCGGCAAGGACATGTGGGCGACGGAGCATGAGACGCGGCAGGAGATCGTGGAGCGCTATCGGCGGGTGTGTGCGCATGCGGACGAGACGATCGAAGCGCTGACGGTGGACGCGCCGGGGTATGTGCCGTGGTGGCCGAGGCCGGAGGTGATGTTGTTCAACGTCCTGGTGCACATGCTCACGGAGACGAGCCGGCACGCGGGCCACGCGGACATCCTGCGCGAACAGCTGGACGGGACGACGGCGACGGCCGGCCAGCGGGATGCGGAGTTCTGGGCGGAGCGGCGGGCAGAGATCGAGCGGGCGGCCAAAGCGGTGTGAAGAATGGAGCAGCTGAGCCAGAGCTCGTAGGCTGGCGAGCATGCCGATCAAAGCCGGAACGCTGACCGCCAAGGGCCGGGAGACGAAAGGGCGGATCGTCGCGGCCGCGGCCCGGCTGATGTTCGAGAACGGGGTGGCGGACACCACGGTGGAGGACGTGCGAGCGGCGGCCGGGGTGAGCAACTCGCAGATCTACCACTACTTCACCGACAAGACGGCGCTGGTCCGGGCGGTGATCGAGTACCAGTCGGACGTGGTGATCGAGCCGCACGAGGAGTGGTTCGCGGAGCTGGACACGATGGCCGGCCTGCGGCAGTGGCGCGACCTGGTGGTGCAGAAGCAGCGCGAGATGAACTGCCGAGGCGGCTGCCCGATCGCGGTGCTCGCGGGCCAACTGGCGGAGTTCGACGAGGCAGCGCGACTGCAACTGGCCCACAGCTTCGCGCGCTGGTCGCAAGGGCTCCGGACGGGCCTGCTGACGATGCACGCCAACGGCACGCTGCGCCCGGAAGCGGACCCGGAGGCGCTGGCACTGGCCCTGCTGGCGTCGTTGCAGGGCGGCCTGCTGATCACCCAGCTCAACCGGGACACCAAGCCGCTGGAGACGGCGCTGGACGCGGCGCTGGCGCACATCGAGGCGCACAGCTGAGGACTGGCATTGCGATGCCAATCCTCGATCGGAAACCTGGTCGGTGCACACCGACCAGAGAGGTGCTCATGACCACCAACCCGATCGCTGACGGGGCGGCTGCGCTCGCCAAGAACCTCGCCGAACAGCTGCCGGCCGAGGTGTTGACGTCGTTCGTGACGGAACGGCAGCAGCTGGCCGAAGCCGGAATTCCGGCCGGCGTGAGCAAAGCCGGCGAGCAGCTGCCGGATGCGGAACTGCTGGATGCGCACGGCAAGGCGACCACGCTGTACGACGCGCTGGGCGACAAGCCGGCGGTAGTGGTGTTCTACCGCGGCGCATGGTGCCCGTACTGCAACCTCGCGCTGCGCACGTACCAGGCAGAGCTGGTGGAGCCGCTCATGCGACGAGATGCCACGTTGCTCGCGATCAGCCCGCAGAAGCCGGACGGCTCGCTGACGATGCAGGAGACCAACGAGCTGACGTTCACCGTGCTGTCCGATCCCGGCAACACGATCGCCGGCCGGCTGGGCATCCTGACCGAGCCGACCGACGACACGAAGGCGTCGCAGGCCGCGCTGGGCTTCGAGGTGGCGGCGACGAATGCCGACGGCACGGCGGTGATCCCGATGCCGACCACGGTGATCCTGGGTGCCGACCGGACGATCCGCTGGATCGACGTCCACCCGGACTTCGGCACCCGCAGCGAACCGGCCGACATCCTGACGGCGTTCGACGAGCTCAGTTCTTCGGCACCGACCAGTTCTCGAAGCGGGACGCCAGGTCGGTGACCTCGAGCCGGCCGTGCGCGACGGCGCGGACGACGCCGAGGGCCTCGTCCTCGTCGGCGTCGATCCACCAGCCGTTGATGTCGCACAGCGCGACGGCGGCGACCCAGCCGAGCCGCCAGTTGCCCTCGGCCAACGGCCGGGTGCGGACGACGGAGTGCAGGACGGCGGCGGCCTTGAGCCAGAGGGTGCCGTAGGCCTCCACGCCCAGCACGGTCGCGCGCGGTCGGTAGGCAGCGGAGTCGAGCAGCCCCAGGTCACGTACTACGAGATCGCCGCCGGTGACAGCGGTGGCCAGCACCAGGAGGTCGCCGGCGTCGAGGTACTCGGTCAACTCAGGCGGTGCCCAGCCGGTCGAGCAGGCCCTGGTATCGCGGCAACACCCGGCCGAGCACCTCGGTGAGCTGCTCCTCCTTCTGCAGCCGGGCCCAGCGGTCGGCCAGCGCGAGCCGCACGATCTCCTGCTTGGAACGCCCCTCGGCGGCCGCCAACTCGTCGAGCTGGCGGTTCTCCTCTTCGCTCAGTCGCAGAGTCATCGCCACGCCGCCACGGTACCAATCTGGTATCAAGCCGGTCCAGACGTGACCAGGCGCTTGCGGGAGCTGTTGCTGTCCTTGGTGATCTTCTCGTGGGTGAAGGCGGCGCCGAGGCCGAACGCGGGCATGTTGGCGTAGACGACCTCGGCCTGCCCCGGCTTCACGAGGTAGGTCTCGTGCCAGACGCCGACGGTGCCGGCCGCGCCGACGGCCCGGTTGTAGGCCTTCCACGCCTCGAGGTGCGGCGCCTCCTTGGCCGAGGCGAAGTTGATCAGATCCTCGGCGCTGCGCCAGTACGACAGCAGCATCGTGGTTCTGCCGAACCACGAATGTCCGCCGAGAAAGCCCAGCTCGGGGTGCTTGCCGAGGTGCGTGAGCATGCGCGGCATGGCGCTGGCCACGGGCAGCCACTTGTCCATCCGCCACAGGTTGTTGACGCGCATGCCGATCAGGAACACCGCGCCGCCCTCGGCCGGCAGCCGACCGGTCCATCGTCCGTCGAAGACCATCTCGATCCCTCCTCCGCGTTTCATGACACCGTTATAAAACACTGTTTCAGATACACTCGTCAAGTGCCACGACCGAAGACCCACGACGACGCGCTGCGCGCCCGGCTGCTGACCTGCGCGGCGGAACTGATCTCCCTGGACGGGGTGGACGCGCTCAGCCTGCGCAAGCTGGCCGCGGACGTGAACACGTCGACGACGGCGGTGTACTCGCTGTTCGGCGGCAAGCCCGGGCTGATCAGCACCGTCTACCTGGAGGCGTTCGAGGGCTTCGCGCGGGAGCTGCGGGAGACGACGCTCACCGACGACCCGGCCGAGGATCTCGTGCAGCTCGGCCTGGCCTATCGCCGGTACGCGCTGGCGCAGCCGCATCTCTATGCGCTGCTGTTCACCGACGCCGCGCGGGCCCACATCAACCAGGACGAGCTATTGGCCGAGGTGTCCGGCACGGCATTCCACGTGCTGTACGACACGGTTCAGCGTGGCGTCGAGCAGGGCGTCTTCACCGACGTGCAGCCCGACCTCATCGCGGTCGCCGCCTGGGGCCTCGTACATGGGCTGTCGTCGTTGGAAATACAGGGAAATCTGCCGCCACGGGAGCAGATGGACCCGGCCTTCGAGCGCGCCGTGCGCGCCCACGTCGACGGCTGGCGCCGGGTCCGACCGGAGCACGAAACGAGGCCCGGGGAAGTGGCCGCCACGTGACCTCCCCGGGCCTCGCAGGGAAATAATGTGGTCCAGACCACCTTTCGTCAAGGTCTAGACCAGTGCGGACACTCGAAAGACGCAGCCGGAAAACTGGCAACCGTTAGTTGTAGAGCTTTTCTCGACGGGCTGAGGCCGAATGCCGAGAGAAGGGGCGGCTGACGGCGGGCAGAACGAGCGAACCGGCGCGGCCGGAGCCGAGCCGGTCCGCCGGCCGCTACTTACACCGAGCCGTACTGGCGGTCGCCGGCGTCGCCGAGGCCGGGGACGATGAAGCCGGACTCGTTGAGCCGCTCGTCGATACTGGCGGTCACCACCCGCACCGGCAGCTGGGACTCCTCCAACCGGCGGATGCCCTCGGGCGCGGCCAGGGCGCAGACGGCGGTGACGTCCGTCGCACCCCGCTCGGTGAGCAGGTTGATGGTGTGCACCATCGACCCACCGGTGGCGAGCATGGGGTCGAGCACCAGCACGGGCCGGCCGGCCAGGCTTTCGGGCAGCGACTCCATGTACGGCGTGGGCTGCAGGGTGTGCTCGTCACGGGCCAGCCCGACGAAGCCCATCTGCGCGTCCGGGATGAGCTTGTGGGCCTGGTCGGCCATGCCGAGCCCGGCCCGGAGCACGGGCACGAGCAGCGGCGGGTTGCTCAGGCGGTAGCCGTCGGTGCGGGCCACCGGGGTGTGGATCCGCTCGATGGCCACCGGGGCCTCACGAGTCGCCTCGTAGACGAGCATCACAGTGAGCTCATGCAGGGCGGCCCGGAACGCGGCGCTGTCGGTGCGCGCGTCCCGCATGGTGGTCAGGCGGGCCCTGGCCAGCGGGTGATCGACGACGAGGACGTCCATGGGCGTCACGTTAGCCGCCGGAAGTCCGGCTTCGGCGTGACAGGTCCCCCATCTGGTTGACAGTGCGCGATCGGGTGTTTTAGATAGCCTCGCCTTACCTACAGGTTAGGCACGCCTGATTTGGAGACCAGATGCTGCCCACGTTCGTGATCGGCCTGCGCGAGGGCCTCGAGGCCGCGCTGATCGTCGGGATCATCGCCGCGTTCCTGGCCCAGCAGGGCCGCCGGGACGCGCTGCGCCAGGTCTGGATCGGCGTCGGCATCGCGGTCGCCCTGTGCATCGTGATCGGCGTCGGGCTGCGGTTGATCTCCCAGGAACTGCCTCAGCAGGGCCAAGAAGGCCTCGAGACGGTGGTGGGCGCCCTCGCTGTCGTCATGGTCACGTACATGGTGCTGTGGATGGCCAAGCACTCCCGCGGCCTGAAGAAGGAGCTTGAGGGCGCGGCCGCCGGCGCGCTGGCGCAGGGCTCGACGATGGCGCTGGTCGGCATGGCGTTCCTGGCGGTGCTGCGCGAGGGCTTCGAGACCGCGGTGTTCCTGCTGGCGCTCACCCAGGCCAGCGGCAACGCCACGCTGTCCTTCCTCGGCGCGGTGCTGGGCATCCTGGTCGCGGCGGCCATCGGCTACGGCATCTACAAGGGCGGCGTGCGGCTCAACCTGAGCCGGTTCTTCCGCATCACCGGCATCGTGCTGGTGGTCGTCGCGGCCGGCCTGGTGATGTCCACGCTGCACACGGCCCACGAGGCGCACTGGATCTCGTTCGGCCAGCAGCCCGCCCTCGACCTGACCTGGCTCGTGGTGCAGGGCACGCCGCTGTACTCGCTGTTCAGCGGCGTTTTGGGCGTGCAGCCGCACCCGACGGTGATCGAGGTGACGGGCTGGCTCGTCTACGCCGTCCCGATGCTCGCCTACGTGTTATGGCCGCGCACGGCCACGAAGAAGAAGCTGATTGGAGCGACCAACCCGTGAGAACCACCATCGGCCTGACCGCGATCGCGGCAGTGGCGACCCTGGCCCTGACCGCGTGTGGGGGCAGCAGCACCAGCGGGAGCGCGCCGCAGAACGCGCCCGCCGGCGAAGGTGGCGACGTCACGGTGGCGCTGACGGCCGACGGCTGCCAGCCGTCGCCGTCGTCGATCTCCAGCGGCGCGGTCAACTTCAAGGTGTCCAACAAGGACGCCGGCTCGGTGACCGAGGCCGAGCTGATGTCCGGCGGTCAGATGCTGGGCGAGCAGGAGAACCTCACGCCCGGCCTGGACGGCGGCTTCTCGCTGGAGCTGGCCAAGGGCGACTACCAGATCTACTGCCCCGGGGCCAAGCAGGAGCGCTGGGACTTCCACGTGACCGGCGACGCCACCAAGTCGTGGAAGGACAACCCGGCGCTGGTCACCGCGACCACCGACTACGGCAAGTGGATCGTCGACCAGGTCAACCAGCTGGTCACCGGCACGCAGGCGTTCGCGGACGCGGTGAAGGCCGGCGACACGGCCAAGGCGAGCGTGGCCTACGGCCAGGCCCGCGTGTTCTACGAGAAGGTCGAGCCGGTCGCGGAGATCTGGGGCGACCTCGACAAGAACATCGACGGCCGGGCCGACGACTTCGACAACCCCGCCGACTTCAAGGGCTTCCACAAGATCGAGCAGTCGCTGTTCGAGGCCAAGAAGCTGGACGGCATGGGCCCGGTGGCCGACGAGCTGGTGGCCAACGTGACCAAGCTGCAGCAGTTGGTGGCCAAGGCGACCTACCAGCCGGCCGAGATCGCCAACGGCGCCACCGAGCTGGTCGACGAGATCCAGAAGTCGAAGGTCACCGGCGAGGAGGAGCGGTACTCGCACATCGACCTGCTGGACTTCAAGGGCAACCTGGACGGCTCCATGGAGGCGTTCACCGTGCTGCTGCCGGCGCTGCAGAAGAACGCACCGGACGTGGCCAAGGCCGTGCAGGACCGGGCCGCGGCAGTGACGGCGGCGCTCAAGCCGTACGAGCAGAGCCCGGGCTACCTCAACACCGGCTACGTCGACTACTCGACGGTGTCCAAGGACCAGCAGAAGACGTTGTCCCAGGCCGTGAACGCGCTGGGTGAGGCGATGTCCAAGGTGGCCGCGAAGGTGTCGCAATGACGCCGGCACTGTCGCGCCGCCGGATGCTGTCCGGGCTGGGCGCGCTCGGTGTCGGCGGCCTTGTCGCCGCCGACACCACGCTGACCGCGGCCAACGCCGCCAGCACCAGCCAGGTCGTGCCGTTCTGGGCCGACCACCAGGCCGGCATCACCACGCCGCAACAGGATCGGCTCACGTTCGCGGCGTTCGACGTGATCACCAAGGACCGCAACGAACTGGTCGGCCTGCTCAAGACGTGGACGGCTGCGGCGGACGCGATGACCAAGGGGCACCAGGTGCCCGGCGGCGCGACCGACCTACAGGCGCCGCCGTCCGACACCGGCGAGGCCGACGGCCTCACCCCGGGCAACCTGACCGTGACGATCGGCTTCGGCCCGTCGTTGTTCGACGACCGGTTCGGGTTGGCGGCGAAGAAGCCGAAGGCGTTGGCGCCGCTGCCCAAACTCGCGCCGGAGAACCTGGATCCCGCCTACACCAACGGGGATCTGTGCATCCAGGCCTGTGCCGACGACCCGCAGGTCACCTTCCACGCGGTGCGCAACCTGGCCCGACTCGGGGCGGGAATCGTTGTGCTGCGGTGGATGCAGCTCGGTTTCGGCCGTACGGCGTCGACGTCGAGCGCGCAGGCGACGCCGCGCAACCTGATGGGGTTCAAGGACGGCACCCGCAACCTGCGGGCCGAGCAGACCGACCTGATCGACCAGAACGTTTGGGTGGGCGACGAAACCGACCAGGCGTGGCTGCGCGGCGGCAGCTATCTGGTGGCGCGGCGGATCCGGATGTACCTCGAGACCTGGGACCGCGACTACCTGGCCGACCAGCAGAACGTGTTCGGGCGCTACAAGAACAGCGGCGCGCCGCTGGGCGCCTCGGCCGAGTTCGACACGCCGAACCTGGGCAGCACCGACATCCCCGACAACGCCCACATCCGGCTCGCCTCGCCGGAGCACAACGGCGGGATTCACCTGCTGCGCCGGGGCTACTCGTTCACCGACGGCACCGACTCCACCGGGAACCTGTTGGGGGGCTTGTTCTTCATCGCGTTCATGAAGGACCCCAAGCAGTTCGTGACCGTGCAGAAGGCGTTGGCGGGTGACGCGCTCAACGAGTACATCCAGCACATCGGCAGCGGCCTGTTCGCCTGCCCGCCCGGTGTGACTCCCGGGCAGTTCTGGGGGCAGGGGCTGTTCACGTAGCGTTCACGGGGCGGTCGGCGATGTTCTCCGTGACGAGAACAGTCACGACAGGCGGTGGGCCATGGCGGATTCGGGATGCGTCGGGGTGCCGTGCCGGTGTTGGGCCTGCACGTTGCGCCGGCTGCGCCGGCCAGGGCCACGTCGACCGCCCAATGGGCCTGCGCGCCGGTAGCCCGGGGTTCTAGGCTTTCCGTCGTGAGCGAGCAGCCTGACCCCATGTCCATGCGGGCTTCGGACGCCGACCGTGAACGGGTCGCCCAAGTGCTGCACAGGGCGATGGCCGAAGGCCGGCTGACCGTGAGCGAGCTGGACGAGCGGCTGGCCGGGCTGTACCAGGCGAAGACCTTCGGCGAGCTGGTGCCGTTCACCCAGGACCTGCCGGACGCGCCAACGCCGATGCCGATGCTGCCGGCCGTGGCGCCGGGCGGTCAGGTGGTGCCGGCGACCGGCGGCGGCGCGTCGACGGTGGCCGTGGCGATCATGAGCCAGACCGTGCGGCGCGGCGACTGGGTGGTGCCGGTGCAGTACAACGCGACCGCGGTGATGGGCGAGGTCAAGCTGGATCTCCGCGAGGCCGACTTCGAGGCCGGCGAGTGCACCATCACCGCGATCACGATCATGGGCGCGATCAAGATCATCGTGCCGCCGGACCTGACCGTGCGCATCGACGGCTTCGGCTTCATGGGCGAGTTCCAGCGCGGCGCCGAAGGCCAGGGCGCGCCGGGCTCGCCGGTGCTGCGCATCAACGGCCTGGCCCTGATGGGCGCGGTCGAGGTCCGCCGCAAGGCCCGCCGCCAGCTCCCCGGCTGACCCGGCGAATCACGTTTTCGGCACAGCTGTACCTCGTTGGCGGGACACCGCGCGGTTTCACCCGCCTGGCTCGCGGCCGGGGCTCTAACCTGTGGCGAACACTGGGTCAATTCCAGGAGTCGTCATGGTGAACGTGGTGGCTTTGACGCTGGATGACGGCGACAACGTGCTGGTCGAGGTGGACGGCGCGCTCGGCCGCTCCGGAAACCTCGTCACCGAGGCCGGCGGGGCGCTGCGCGAAGCGATCGAGAAGGTCCGGCCGACACTGCAGGCGGCGCTGGCCAACCTGCGCAACAGCGCCGAGCCACCGAACGACGTGACCATCCAGTTCGGATTCACGGTCTCCGGCGGCACGGCCTCCGAGGCCCGCTGCACCATCACGGCCAACTGGGCGACCTGAGGTCACATCGCCGACCGCAAGGTCGCCGCCTCGAACTGCGCCTCGACGAGATCCAGGAAGGCGTCGACCTCGTCCCGGTCGTAGCCCTCGCCGTCGATCAGGGCCTCGCCGAAGTGCACCTCGCGGACCTGGGCCGCGGTCAGCCGGCCGCGGCCGCGCAGCGTGGCCTCCACCCGGTCCAGGAAGTTGTCGACCTCGTCCTCGTTGTAGCCGCGGGTGCCCCTCTCGGCGGTGTGGAAGCCGACGGCCACGATGTCGTCCGCGGTCAACGCGCGCGGCCGGCCGCCGAGGCGGTCCAGCACCTTGGCGATGATGAGCAGGAAGGCGTCGACGCCGTCCTCGTTGTAACCGTCGGCATCGGCGGTGGCTCGTCTGAACCGCACGGCGCGCACCTCGTCGACGGTGAGCCGGTCGGTGCCGTGCAGGGCGTTGACCACGCGGTCCAGGAAGGCGTCGACGTCGACCATGTCGTAGCCGCAGCCGAGCGACTCGGCGGCCAGCGCCAGGAACTGGTCGACCTCGTAGTCGAAGTAGCCCTCCTCGCCGGCCGGCGGCTTGTGGAACTTGACCTTGTTCACGTCCTGGCCGGTGAGGTTGTCCTCGCCGCGCAGCGTCGCCTCGATGCGGTCGACGAAGTCGTCCACCTCGCCGGGGTGGTAGGCCCTGCGCCCCGGCGGGGGCGGGTTGAAAACGACTGCATGCACCTCATCCGGGGTCAATGTCACGGCGCCCTCCTCTGTTCTAGGAGGACATACGCACGCAAGTGCCACTTAGACTCGATCCCATGTCAGCCCCTTCTCAGACAGAGCTGTCGGAGGTCACGCGCGACGACGCGTCGCTGCGACGCTTCCTGCACGGATTGCCCGGGGTGGACCAGGTCGGCGTCGAACAGCGCGCGGCCGCCCTCGGCACGCGGAGCATCAAGAAGGCCTCGAAACTGTGGGCCATCGACACCGCGATCTCCATGGTCGACCTGACCACGCTGGAGGGCGCCGACACGCCCGGCAAGGTCCGCACCCTGGCCGCCAAGGCCCGTCGCCCCGACCCCGAGTACGCGGAGGTGCCGCACGTCGGCGCGGTCTGCGTCTACCCGGACATGGTGGCCACCGCGGTGGCCGGCGTCGGCGACAGCGGGGTCGGCGTGGCCAGCGTCGCCACGGCGTTCCCGTCCGGCCGGTCCAACCGCGCGGTCAAGCTGGCCGACACGCAGCTGGCCGTGGACGCCGGCGCCACCGAGATCGACATGGTGATCGACCGGGGCGCTTTACTGTCCGGCCGGTACGGCCAGGTGTACGACGAGATCGTGGCGATCAAGGCGGCCTG
>DATJJB010000143.1:0-16127 GCA_035492655.1 Kutzneria sp.
GATCCGCATGGCCCGGCCCGTCTTGAACGAGCCGTGGGTGAAGTAGCGGTGGAATCCGACGGTCACGCCGAGGCAGCTGACCGTGTAGAAGACCGCGGCCGAGATCAGGTCGGCCCAGCCGACTCCCCAGCCCCACAGGACGGGGATCGCGGCCACCAGCGCCACGGCCGGCACGATGGCGAAGATGTACACGGCGACCTGCGCAGGCATGTGGCGTTTGCCTTCGTACAGCGCGGTCATCTTGCGGGTGTCCTTGGCGTCGGCCAGGGTCGTCATGAGCCCGAGGGTACGGGTCCGACCTGAGGGCGCCGCCAGACCCGCCGGTGAAAAGTAGTTGTCTAGTCGTTTGACTTGTGCTGCACGTTGGCCGCCAGCAGCGCCAGCGTGTCACCCAGCGCGGCGAGCCGGGCCGGCTCGATGCCGTCCCGTAGCCGCTCGTCGAACTCGGTCGCCGCCTGCCGAAGCCGGTGGAAGGCCCGTTCGCCCTCGTCCGTGAGCTCGATCTGGTGCACCCGCCGATTGGCCGGGTCACGCCTTCGGGTGATCAGCCCGTCCCGCTCCATGCCCGACAGGTGGTGGGTCATCGTCGCCTCGCGCAGCTCCAGCGCGTCGGCCAGGTCACGCTGCGTGGCCCCCGGGTTGATCTTCAGCTGGAGCAGCACGAGCCAGGCCGACTGGGAGCCGCCGGCCGCCGCGAGCGCATCCTCGAAGGCCCGGGTGAGGGTGCGGGCGACGCGGGCGACCGCGAGCCCGATCGGTGGCTGGTGTGGACGGCCCATGGTCGTGAGCTTAGGCCGGCAGTCCGATGGGGCTCAGCTGCGTGCCCGCCAGTCGCCAGTCGTCGCCGGCCCGGACCCAGATGTGGGTGGACCGGAACCGCCCGTCCGAGGGCGTGCCCCGATAGGTCGCCTGCTGGTCGTGGATCCCGATCACCAGGACGGTGTCGCCCATCTCCCGGACCTGCGCGTCCCGCCAGTCCAGACGCGTCGTCACCAGGTCCCCGCCGCGATACCGGTCCAGCCACTGCTCCTTGTCCAGCACGAAGCCGAACGGGCCCACCAGCCGAAACTCTTCCACCGCCAGCCTGTCCAGTGTGGACACATCGCCCGCGACTTCTGCCTGCGCCCAAAGCTCTTCCAGTTCCTCGATCGTGCTCATGCTTCCTCCTTGAAGTGCTTTTCCGCCCATTCCCGGAACGTCGTCGCCTTGCGCTTGAGCACCTGTTCCACCACCGGCGAGATCTCCGCCCCGTAGTCCCCGAGCAGCACGTGCTCCACCATCGCCGCCGCCAGCCCCCGATCCATGCCGCTCCTGGCGATGCCCTCGATCGTCTCCTCGACCGACGTCTCCGTCAGCTCCAGCCGCCGCCCCACGATCCGTGCCACGATCCCCAGTTCTTGTTCCGGCGTCAGCACTTCCGGCCCCGACAACTCCAGACTCCGGTTCTTGAGGCCGTCCGTCGTGAGCGCCATCGCCGCCACTCCCGCAATGTCCTCCGGCGCGATCGGCGTCGTCGCCTTGCGTGCGAACGCCACGCGCACCGTGTTCCCGCGCGCCAGCATGTGCTTCCACCCCAACGTGTTCGACATGAACCTGCCCGGTCTGAGCACCGTGTGGTCAAGGCCGCTCCCCGTGACCGCCCCTTCGTCCTCCCGATGCCAGGCCGCCACTCGTGGGTGGCTCTCTTCGCCCCCTCTTGCCACCGACAGCTTGACCACGTAGTTCACCCCCGCCGCCTTCGCCGCATCGATCTGCGCCACCGTGTGCAGGTTCTTGCTCCCCGTCGGCTGTGCCGTCATCAGGAAGGCCTTGTCCACCCCTTCAAAGGCCGCCCGCAGACTCCCCGCCTCCTCGCAGTCACCCTCGACGACCTCCACGCCAGCCGGAAAGCGCCCCGCCAGCGGCCGCCGCGTCATGGCCCTGACCTGCACCCCTCCCGCCGCCAGTCTCTTCACCAGCTCCGCCCCAACGTGCCCGGTGGCCCCTGTCACGAGAATCATGAGACGAAGGTTAGATGCCTAATGGTTAGATGTCAAAGGATGGCTGGGTTGGGGAAGGCCGGAGGGAGGGGAGGAGCGGCGGAAGGGGGAAATCAGTGGAGCCGGGGAAGGGGGCGGCGGAGGTGCGGAGAGCGAGGGAAGGAAGGCTTGTTGGAGGCGCTCGATTTCGGTGATACGAGCGACTTTGACGCTTATATCAGGGATTCTGTGCGCACGCAAAGATCGACTCGACCCGTGAGCATCGCTCGACAGGGTGAGAAGTCCTTGGGAAGCAATGACTTTGGCCGGCGAGCTACCGACCGGTCCATCGAGGACCACGCTTCTCGGCGAACGCCTGCGCCCCCTCGCGAGCATCCGAAGAAGCGAACACGGGCCCCGTGATGGCCTCCTGACGAGAGAAAGCCTCGGCAGCAGCCCAATCCCGCGACTCCACGATGACCTGCTTGGTGGCCCGAACGGCCAGCGGCCCGTTGGCGGCGATCTCGGCGGCCAACGAGCGGGCAACCGCCAACGCCTCACCAGCCGCGGACAACCGGTTCACGAAGCCGAAGTGATGGGCCCGAGCGGCATCCAGGAACCCGCCGGTCAGTGCGAGCTCCATGGCGACGTGGTACGGCAGCCGAGAAGGCAGGCGAAGAACACCGCCGCCGGCAGCCACCAGTCCCCGCTTCACCTCAGGAATGCCGAACTTCGCCTCCGAGGAGGCAACGATCAGGTCGCAGGACAACGCGATCTCCAGACCGCCGGCCAGCGCGTACCCCTCGACAGCGGCGATCAGCGGCTTCACCGGCGGCTGCTGCGTGATGCCGCCGAAGCCACGGCCCTCCACGGTGGGGAACTCGCCCCGGACGAAAGCCTTGAGGTCCATGCCGGCGCAGAACGTGCCGCCGGCCCCGGTGACGATGCCGACGACAAGATCCTCGCGGCGGTCCAGTTCGTCGACGGCGGCGGCGAGGCCCTCGGCGACGGCCCGGTCCACGGCGTTGCGCGCGGACGGGCGGTTGATCGTGATCACGGCGACGCCGTCGGCGTACTCGGTCAGTACCTCGTCAGACATGATCCCCAGGCTAGAGGGATGAAGAATTTATCTCCGTTTCACGCTTGACAGGGCGGCTGACGGAGAATAATTTGTTTCTCATCGGGAGGGGTGGAGATGCCACAGCGGGGCAGATCGACGGTCGAGCAGATCAGGGCCATGCTGCCGGGCATGCCGGCGGCCCAGCGGGCGCTGGCCGAGCTCATCCTGGCCGACCCGGCCGCGGCGGCCAGGACGACGATCCTGGATCTGTCCGAACGCTGCGGCGTTTCCACCGGGAGCATCACCCGCCTGTGTCGGGCACTGGGCCTGAGTGGGTACGCCGCGCTGCGGATCGCGCTCGCGTCGGACAGCCCGACGCCGAGCCGCGGCACCTGGGACGGCGAGGTCGGCATCGACGCCGACGACGACATCGACCACGTCGCCGAGGTGGTGTCGCACAGCGTGGGCCGGATCGTCGCCGAAGCTGTCGCGCACCTCGATCTCGCCGACGTTGAGCGGGCCGCGAAGCTGGCCGGCGCCGCCGGCCGCGTGATCATCTCCGGCGTCGGCGGCAGTTCCACGGTCGCCTCCGAGTTGCAGCAGCGCCTGTACCGGATCGGCGTGCCGGCCTGGGCCTGGTCCGACACGCACATTGCGCTCACCGGCATCGCCCTGACGTCACCTGGCGACGTGCTCATCCTGTTCTCGCACAGCGGTCGCACCGAGGAGATGGTGGCGGTGGCCAGTGAGGCCCGCGGTCGCGCCGTGACCACCGTCGCCGTCACCAATGATCCCAGCTCGCCGCTGGCCGAACTCGCCGACATCGCGCTGGTCACCGGCGTGTCCCAGCTCGGCTTCCAACACGAGGCGCCGCTGGCTCGATACGCCCAGTTGGCCGTGGTCGACCTGATCTACATCACGGTGGCCCGCACGGCGCCGGACCGCACCACCCGGGCCGTGGAGGTCACCGCGGACGCGGTCCGCGGCCGGCGCCGCAGCACCCGCTGACCGTCTCGTCATCTGGGGGAATGACATGCAGATCCGTGTGCTCGGAGCGGTGGACGTGGCCGCCGACGATGGCTGTAAACCGGTGGGGCGCAAGGCGTTTGCCGTCGCCGGGATACTGGCCGTGCGGCTCGGCGAACACGTGCCCGTCGACGAGCTGGCCGACGTGGTGTGGGCGGGCAACCCGCCGGCGAAGTGCCGGGAGAGCCTGTACACCTACGTCTCCGCGCTGCGCCGGGCGTTGCGGCGGCCGGAGTCGATCGCCCGCAGCGGCGCCGGGTACCGGCTGTCGCTCGGTCGCGCCGAGATCGACTTGCACGCGTTCAACGACCTCGCGGGGGGCGGCCGCCGTCTCGCGGCCGCCGGCGATCACCGGGCCGCCGTGGCGAAGTTCACCGAGGCGCTGGCGTTGTGGCGCGGCGACGGACTCGCCGGCCTGCCCGGCAGCTGGATGGCGAATCGACGACGGGAGTTCGCGGAGCTGCGGCTCGCGGTGGTGGAAGACCGGTTTGACGCCGAGTTGGCCGCGGGCGACGCGCATCTGGCGTTGCCCGCGCTGACGGCGGCCGCACAGGCGCATCCGACGCGGGAACGACTTCGGGCGCTGGTGATGTCGGCGCTGCACCGGTGCGGCCGGCAGCACGAGGCGTTGGCCTATTACGAACGGGTCAGCGGCGAACTCGCGGACCGGTTGGGCATTGGCCCCGGTCCGCGGCTGCGGACCGCCTTGGACACCGTCCGCGCCTCAGCGCCGAGCCAACCGAGTCAGCTGCCCCGACCGCGCCAGCTGCCGGCGGACGTCGCGGATTTCACCGGCCGCGCCGAGCAGCTGAGGCAGCTGTCGGCCTGGCTGGAACAGTCGGGCGATGCCATGCCGGTGGGCCTGATCACCGGGCGGCCTGGCGTCGGCAAGTCCTGCCTCGCGGTGCGGGCGGCGCACCGGGCGTCGTCGGGGTTCGTCGGCGGCCAGCTGTACGCCCGCCTCGGCGACGCCGATCCGGCGGATGTGCTCGCCGGTTTCCTGCGGGCGCTGGGCATGCCGGTGCCGTCCGAAGTGGACGAACGGGCCCGGCTGTACCGCAGCGTGCTCGCGGACCGGCCGGTGCTGGTAGTGCTGGACGATGCGGTGAGCGAGCACCAGGTTCGGCCCCTGCTGCCGGGCGGCTCGGGTAGTGCGGTGCTGGTGACGAGCCGGCAGTCGCTGACCGGGTTGTACGGCGCTCAGCGGTTGCTGCTGCGCCCGTTCGATCTGCCGGCCGGACTCGAGTTGTTGGCGCGGGTGGCCGGCCTGGACCGGGTACGGGCCGAGGTGGAGAGCGCGCGTGAGATCGTCCGGCTGTGCGGCGGATTGCCGCTTGCGGTGCGGATCGCCGGCGCTCGGCTGGTCACGCGGCCGTTGCTGCGGTTGGCGAGTATGGCCGGTCGATTGCGCGTCCCCGAGTCCGTGCTGACCGAACTGGTCGTCGGCGATCTCGCGGTGAACGAGGGCTTGGGCTGGGCGTACGGGCGGCTGGCGCCGGCGGACCGACAGGCGCTGGCCAGGCTCGCCGCGATCGGGGACACGGCGCTGACTCCGGTCAAGGTCGCGTCCCTGCTCGGGGTGCGGCCGTTCGAGGCCGAGGACCTGATGGACCGGCTCGTCGACGCGCACCTGGTGGACGGGGCCGAGCCGGGCGGGCACATCGGCCATCTCGTCCGGGCCTTCCTGGCCGGGCAGCGCGACGAGCGGGCCGTCAGCGCCTGATCCGACAATACCGCCGACAGGGGCGGGGTCACCGGTTACGGTGGCCCCGCCCCCTTTTTTTGTCCTGGGAACCTCAAAAACACCTCAAAACCTGAAAAGCGCCTCAAAACCCGTTGCGAGGTTTTCTCAAGCTGCCGGTGTCATTCTTTTCTTGTCACCGAAAAGGAGAGAAACCGGATGAAACGGGCACGGCGGTTGTGTGTTCTCATGGTCACATCGGTCCTGATGGCGCTGATTTCACTCACGGCGCCGAGTGTGGCGAGCGCCGCGAGCGCCGGCCAGACGATCTCCGGGCTCGACCTTCACGACGGAATGGTCACCCAGGTCGGTGCCACCTACTACCTCTACGGCACCGAGTACGCCTGCGGCTTCTCCTGGCTGGATCCGAGCACGCGGTTCTGTGGATTCGACGTCCGGACCTCGACCGACAAGGTGCACTGGTCAGCGCCGACTCCGCTGTTCGACCCGTACGGCCACAACTCGTGGCGGGACGAGAGCTGGCAGACCACCTGTGTCTCAGTGTTCGGCGGTGGTTGCTTCAACCCGCGGATGGTGCAGCGAGGCGACGGCGTGTGGATTCTGTGGTTCAACGCGCCCGATGATTTCCGGCGCACCGGCGCGAATGCCTACTATGCGATGGGCTGCCTCGGACCGGCCGGCCCGTGCGGCGACCAGTATTCCGGCGGCACCACGCACAAGCCGAACCTGTCGATCTGTGCCGGCAATGGTGACTTCTCCATCGTCAACGACGGTGGCACCGCTTACCTGGTGTGCACGATGGCCGATCAGACCATGCGGCTCGAACAGCTCGACCAGTGGTGGACCAACGGCATCGCCACAGGCGTGACCACCATTGGTGGCCTCACCAACGTCGAGGCGCCAGCGGTACTGCGGTCGGGCAACACTCTCTACCTGACGTATTCGGACCCGAACTGCGGATACTGCTCGGGAACCGGCACCAGTTATGTGTACTCGACGAACGGCATGCTCGGTCCGTGGCACGCCGGCGGAAAGATGTCCGCCACCAGTTGTGCCGGCCAGCCGCGCAGCCTCTCCATCATCGACGGATCGTTCATGGAATGGATCGACCAGTGGCACCCGGACGGTGCGCACAACCAGACCGCAGCGTCCATTCGCCTTGAACCGATCACCGTGACAGGACCAGGGCAGCTGGCGAAACTGTCCTGCTGAAAAAAGGGGGGAAACCATGAGAAAGACGTCATCAGGAGCGCTTGTCGTATTAGGCGCGACGCTGGCCACAGCGGTCGCGGTGGCGCCGGCGTCCGCCGGCACCACGTCCGACATCGCCACGCTGGCCAGGGCGAACGAGGGCAAGATGGCGTGCTCGACGAACAGCCTCGGCGGCAACTACTACTACTCCAGTTGCAGCGGAGCCGGTTCGCCGGAGAACTGGTGCGCGGACTTCGCCCGCTGGGTGTGGGCAAATTCGGGGGTCCAGTTCACCAACGAGCTCAACGCCATGGCGGCCAGCTTCTACACCTACGGCACGCGGCACGGAACACTGTCCAACAGTCCTCGGGTCGGCGACGCGGCGGTGTTCAGCCCGACCAACTCCACCGGCAACATCATGCACGTCGCGATCGTCACCGCGGTGAACTCGAACGGCACGATCGTGGTGGAGAACGGCAACTGGGGCGACACTCCTTCGACGTCTCGAGTGGTGCCGGCGACCATCAACGGCACCGTCGGATCGTTCAGTTCGGCTGAGGGAACCAACCTGGTCGGCTACATCGCTCCGGTGGGCGTCGCGAACACCGCAGGATATTCGAGCCTCGCGGTCTATCGCCCGTCGAACAGCAACTTCTACGTGCGAAAGGCCGACGGCACACTGCTCACGCAGGTGGCTTTCGGGCAGACCGACGATGTTCCGCTCGCCGGCCATTTCGAGGACAGCGGGTACGACAACCTCGCCGTGTACCGGCCGTCGAACGCTAGCTTCTACATCCGCAAGTCCGACGGCAGCCTACTTACCCAGGTGTTCTTCGGACAGGCCGGCGACCTGCCGCTGGTCGGTCATTTCGAGGACAGTTCGTACGACAACCTGGCCGTGTACCGCCCATCGGAGGCGGCATTCTACGTCCGCAAGTCGGACGGCAGCGTGCTGAGCAGGATTCCTTTCGGGCAGACCGGCGACATCCCGCTCTCCGGGCACTTCGAGAACAGTTCCTACGACAATCTCGCGGTATACCGCCCGTCGACAAGCACCTTCTACATCCGCAAGTCGGATGGCACGACGCTCACCCAGATCGCGTTCGGTCAGAACGGCGACGTCCCGGTGGCCGGCCATTTCGAGGACAGCGGGTACGACAACCTGGCGGTCTACCGGCCGTCGAACGACACCTACTACATCCGTAAGTCCGACGGCACCCTGCTCACCCAGGTCGTCTTCGGCGAGCCGGGCGACCTTCCCGTGGTCGGCGACTTCCAGTGAGGAAAAGGCGGAAAGAAGAGATGAACACCGTTTCGCGAGTCCGGCGCATCGGCGTGGCGACCATGGTTGCGCTCGGCGTGGTGCTGACCGGCGTGACCCAGATCGACGCATTCGGCGCGACCGGCTCCGCATCCGTCGCCGACGCGGTGAAGGCGGGCGCGCTCAGCCCGGATTCGACGCAGAGCAATGCCGACTTCATCAACGCGGCCGGCCCGGCCGCGCAGCCGTCGCAGACCGACTACGGCGTGCCGGCCTCAGTCACGGTCGCCCAGGCCGTCCTGGAGTCGAACTGGGGTAACGCGGCCCCGAACAACAACTACTTCGGCATCAAGTGCGCCGGCGGCGACCACGGACCGATCGCCAACGGCTGCGCCAACCTGCCCACCACCGAGTGCGACTCGTCGGGCTGCCACACCGTGATGGGCTCGTTCCGCACCTACGCCTCGATGACCGACTCGTTCCGCGACCACGGCCTGTTCCTCAAGACGAACAACCGCTACAGCAACGCCTTCCACTACACCAGCAACCCGGACCAGTTCGTCCGCGAGGTGGCGGCCGCCGGCTACGCGACCGACCCGAGCTACGCCAGCAAGGTCATCAGCATCATGCAGGCCAACAACCTCTACCGGTTCAACAGCATCACCCCCTCGTACGCCAGCCTCGCCGTGTACCGGCCGTCGAACAACAACTTCTACGTGCGCAAGGCCGACGGCACGCTGCTCGACCAGGAGGCCTTCGGCCAGCAGGGTGACGTTCCGCTCGCCGGCCACTTCCAGGACAGCGCCTACGACAACCTCGCGGTGTACCGGCCGTCGAACGCCAGCTTCTACATCCGGGCCGCGGACGGCAGCCTGCTCACCCAGGTGTTCTTCGGGCAGACCGGTGACGTTCCGGTGGTGGGTCATTTCGAGGACAGCAACTATGACAATCTGGCGGTGTACCGGCCGTCGAACAGCACGTTCTACATCCGCAAGTCCGACGGCACCGTGCTCACGCAGGTCGCGTTCGGTCAGAGTGGTGACCTGCCGGTGGTGGGTCACTTCGAGAACAGCAGCTACGACAACCTCGCGGTGTATCGCCCGTCCGACAGCAACTACTACATCCGCAAGTCCGACGGCAGCCTGCTGACCAAGGTCGCCTTCGGTGCGACCGGCGATCTCCCGGTGGTCGGCCACTTCCAGTGACAGTTCCCCGTCGACGGCCCGTCTCCGTAGGAGGCGGGCCGTCGGCCTTTGCCGTCAGGGAGCCAGGATCGCGCTCGCGTAGGTGCTCAACGCCTCGCGGTCGGGCTGCTGGGTCTTGGCGATCAGGCTGGCGACGTGCTTCTCCACGGTACGGGGGGAGATGTGCAGGCGGTTGGCGATGGCCTTGTTGCCCAGGCGTTCCACCAGCAGCCGGAAGACGTCGTACTCCCGCACGGTGACGCCGACGGACCGAAGCGCGCTCGGCACCTGATCGGCCCCCACCCGACGCTGCTGCACGGAGACGCCGACCTGCCGCAGCAGGGCCCGACACGCCGAGGCGGTGCCGGTGACGTTGTTGCGGTGGAAGTACTCCTCGGCATTGCGGAGCCACGTGACCGGGTCGCCCCAGCCGTCCACATGAGCGGGCTCGGCGACCAGACGCAAACCCAGGTTGCGGGCCATCGGGAACGCCCCGCCGACCTGCTGCGCCGCGGCCATGGCGCACTCGGCCTGCTCGATCTTGCCTTCACGCCCGTACAGCACGGCCCCGGCGAGCTCGGTGAAGTGCCGGTTCCACCGCATCCCACCGGCCGGCGTGGACATCACGGACTCGTGTTCAGCCCAGGCGAACCGACCCTCCAACACGCCAAGCAACAGATCCAAGCCGTGCCGGCCGGCCAGGTGGAACGTCGTGGGATTCTCGGCTTCCAGCGAAAGAGCCTGCGCCAGCTCACGATCGGCGAGCTCCCGGTTCTCCTCAAGCAAGGCGCAGAAAACCCGGGCCAGGCCGAAGGAAAGCGGCAGCTCCTGGGACCTTTCCCCGCCCCACTGCCGGAATTCGGCCAGCGCGTCGTCCATTTCCTTGCGACGACCCTGATGCGCGGCCAGCGTGGCCTTGGTCATCAGGGCGTAGCGGACGATCGAGCTGAGCTGGAGCCGCCGGGCGGACTCGCTGCACGCGTCGATCCGCTCGGTCGCCAGGTCGTAGTCCCCGCCCAGCACGGTGTGCAGGGCGATGATGGCGTCGGCGTTGTAGGCCATGGTGATCGCGCCGATCCGCAGCGCCTCCTGCCGGGCCTTTTCCAGGCTGCCGGTGTCCGCAGTGGACAGCCAGTCGATGCCGGCCAGCCGCATCATGGCGTACGCCCGCTGCATGGGCAGCTGGTGCTTCTCGCCGAGCTGCTTGGCCTTCTCCAGACAGTCCATGGCCCGCTTGATGTCGTGCTCACGGGCGATGATGCCGAGCAGTTCCCATGCCTCGCAGGCCACGACCGGCTGCGCCGACCGCTCGGCGGCGGCCACCGCCCGCCGGGCCAAAGCCTCGGCGCGGGCCAACCGATCCGGCCGCGGCGTGTCCAATTCCAGGTACGCCGCAACGACATCGACCGGTGCGGTGTCCTCGTCGGCGGCATCAAGACCGAGCAGGGTCCGAGCGGCCGTCACCTGTTCCACGCCGTCCAACGGGCGCCCGGCCAGATACGCGACCTTGGCCAGCCGGGTGTGCAAAGCGGCCCGCCGACGGGTGTCCAAGCCATCGCCGTCGAGATCGGCGAGCTTGCCGGCGAGCTGGAAGGCCCGGTCGAAATGCCCGGCTTCGGCCAGCGCCGGCAGCAGCGACTCCAGGATGTCGGCCCGGATGCCGGCGTCCAACTTCCGGGTCAGCAAACGATTGGCCTTGTCCAGCAAGGTGATCGCGGACCCGGCGGCCCCGTCGCGCAATGCCCGTCGGCCGGCCTCGGCGAACAGCCGGCCGGCCGCGGCGTCCTCGCCGGCGTCCAACCGCAGCGACGCGACCAGCTGGCACCAGTGTCCGGGCAGCGAGGGATGCAGCTCCAGCACCGCGTCGGCGGCCTTGGAGGACAGCTCGGCCCGGTCGATGGGCGTGAGCTGGCTGAGCAACGCCTCCGCGGTCAGCGGATGCCGGAAGGCGTACCAGTCCGGCGCGGGCTCGTCCGGGGTGACGAGCTGCGCGGCCACGCCGGCGTGCAGATGGGACAGCAGTCCACGATCGTCGATGTCGGCGACCTTGCGTACCACCGAAAGTGGGAACCGGTGACCCAGCACGGCAGCCACCGACAGTAGCATTCTGCCTTGCGGGCCAAGCCGATCCGTCCGGTTGGCGATGCTGCGCACGACCGCCGCCGGCACCTCGGTGCGCAGCTGCCCGACCACCTGCCAGCCGTCGCCGCTTGGCACCAGCAGACCGTTGCTCACCATGCCGTGCAACAGTTCCTCGACGATGAACGGGTTGCCGGCGCTGTCCACCCACAGCCGCTGCACGACCTCGTCGGCCACCTCGGCCAGCGGGATCTCCAGGCACGACGCGGCCATCGACCGCACCTGCGCGCGGTCCAGCCGTCGCAGCTCGGACAGCGTCCCGGTGCGCCGCTGCTCGCTGGCCCGGGCCAGGTCCAAAGCCGCGCAGGGCTCGCCCCGGATGGTGGCCAGCAGCATCACCGGCTGGAGGTCCAGATTGTCCGTCAGGTATTCCACGACGGCCAGCGTCTCGGCGTCGGCGTCGTGCAGATCCTCAAGCACCAGCAGGCATCCACGCCCGCGACCGGCCACCGACAGCAGCCGCAGCACGGCCTCGGCCAGCACGACCAGCGACACCGCACCCGGCGGCGCGGCCGCGGCCCACTCAGGTATCAGCCGGCCGAGAACCGGACGATACGGGCCGAGTTCGTTGTCGTCGAACGGCTCCCCGCCGCGGAACAGCGACAGCAAAGCCTCGGTCAACGGACGGAACGGCACCATCGGGCCGATGGTGGAGCCCCGACCGCGCAGCACTCGCATGCCGGCGTCGAAGGCCCGCCCGGTGGCCATCGCGGCCAGCCGCGACTTGCCGATCCCCGCCTCGCCGACCAGGAACGCCGATCCCCCACGGCCGGCGCGAGTCCCGGACAACGCCCGCGTGAGCTCGGTCAGCTCGGCGTCGCGGCCGACCAACAATGGCGCGCGGGTCTGCATGGGGCGACCCTAATGGGCAATGCTGGAAATTCCAGCAGAGCGCCGCCGGAGTGGCCGAATAGCGGGACGGTCTGCCCCTAGGTGTACGGCGGATCCCCCCATCCGGGCACATCGGATGGGGGGACCGGCGATCACGTGGCGGTCAGACCGTGCCCGGCGCGCTGACCGTGGTGAACGGAATGGCGGTGACCGCCATGAAGGCGCTCATGCCCAGCGTCATCCCGGCCAGCGCCCGAGCCCGCGCCCCCGCGCGGGTTCTCGAGGTCACCACGATCTCGCCCGCCGGGTTGTCGCCAGTGGCGGTGGCGAACTCGACGTCGGTGGCGGTCTCGTCGGTGGTGAAGTCGTTCATCCCAGTCTCCCTCAGTAAGATTCCCTCAGTGGCACAACGAAAAACTCATGCGTCGAGCAGGAGCACCGATGGCACCTGGTCGGCGAAGCCGAGTCGGAGCAGCCCGTAGCCGATGCCGGCGAGGCCGCTCAGCAGTCCGGGCGTGGGGACCTCGTTGGGCGTGCCGCAGCGCGCCCCGTACTGGTCGAGCGAGCCGAGCACCAGGCCGGCCCGCCGGCTGACGGCGCCGGTGTGGCCGAGTGCGATGAGCGCCTCGATGGCGCCGAGCTCACCGTGGCACAGGCTCAGGTCACGCAGCGGCGGAAGTCCCGCCAGGGCGTCCACCCAGTGGCCGAGCCCTTCGTCCGCACGGCCGATCCGCGCCAGCAGCGACCCGGGCAGGCCGGCGCACCAACCGTGATCCGCCGACCGGGCCGCGAGATCCCCGTCCGCGGCCAGGAAGCTGGTGCCGGCCGCCTCGTGCCGGTCGCTGCCGATCACGGTAGCCAGCCGCAGCAGGGCCCAGCCGGCGCCGGCCGGGCCGCGGGCGAAGCCGACCTGGTCGGTGGTGGCGTGCCGGCCGGTGGCCAGCCGATCGGCGTAGCGGATGGCCAGTGTGCCGGCCGTGGCCAGCCCGGTCTCGGCGTGCACGGCGAGCATCGCCGCCAGCCCGCCGGCCAGGCCTCCTGCCACGTCGGCCGGCTCGTCGCCGGCCTCGGTCTCCAGTGCCGTGGCCAGCCGGACGGCCGTGGTCAGCCAGCCGAGCACCTCGGCGTCGTCGTCGAGCAGCCGGTGCAGCCGGGCCAGGGCGTAGCAGATGCCGCCGAGGCCGTGGAAGCCGCCGGAGCCGACGGCCAGGGCCAGCGCCAGGTCGTCGCCGAGGGCGTCGAGCAGCCGTGGGATGGGCTGGATCGCCTGCCGGGCCAGGTCGCCGTAGCGGGGCGCGCCGGTCAGCTTGGCCAGCTGGGCCAGGAACAGCGCCAGCCCGGGGTAGCCGTTGGCCAGACCGGCGCCCATCGGCAGCACGGTCCACTGGCGGTCGTCCACGAGTTCCAGGCCCAGCCAGTTCGTCCGGTCCGTGCCGGGAACCGCCCGGCCGACCAGCTCGTCGGCGATGCCGCAGGCGGCGGCGAGCAGCCGCTGCGGATCGGGCACGACGGTGGCCACCGCGCCGGGCAGCACGTCGACACCGCGGTGCGACACGGGCTGGGGGCGGGTCGCGAACGAGGCCCGGATCAGCCATTCCTGGTTGTGCCGGTCCACCTCGCCCATGTCGGCGATCTTGGACTCGGCGGCGGCCAGGCCGGACTCGGTGAGCAGGTTGGGCAGCCGGACCCCGGTCGCCGAGAAGACGTCCCGCGAACCCGCGTGGCAGGTGAACATCGGCACGTCGCCGGCCCACAGGTCGGCGATCTCGTGCGGCACGAGACGGCGGCGCATCGGGTCGTCCAGGGAGTCCGTCCACAGCAGATCGAACACGCTGTCCCGGTCGAGGGCGTCGCGCAGCACGTCCGGATGCGTCGACTCGTCCAGCAGCGTCGCGTACAGCGCGGTCGGGCGGGCCACGAACCGCAGCTCGTCGTCGGCGCACGTGCGCAGCAGGTCCAGGAACGAGGCCCGGTGCTCGACGATCGCGTCGTAGGCGGCCTGGAACCCGGTCAGCAGCGCGGCCTGGTAGTCGCGCGGCTCGGCGTCCTGGTCGCCCAGACGCGGCCGGTTGCGCCCTCCCCGCATCGCAACCGGCCGCCGGACCAACCGCATCGAGTCCGTGCCGGCGCCGTCCCAACCCACCCCATCGGTCGGGAAAACGCCCTGGTCGCCGCCCAGCCCGGAGAGGTCGAGCGAGCCGTTCTCGCCCAGCATCACCTGCGGCAGCAACGCGGTGCGGAACACCGAGCGCACCAACTCCTGCGCGGCCGGGTCGTGGCCGGTCGCCGTGTCCACCTGCATCGTCGGGTGGAACAGCGTCTCCACGTCCACCAGCACCGGCTGGTCGCCGGCGGCGATCAGGTTCTCGTAGTGCATGTCGCTGCCGTCGACGGCGTACAGGACGGCGAGCAGCGCCCCCTGGCGGCGGTAGAACCGGCTGAGCCCGGCCACTTCCTCGCACGACGCCGCGGACACGAACTCCTGCCAGCCGTAGCCGTTCCGGCACAGCAGCGTCACCTGACGCAGGCTCAGGTCGTGGACCTGGCCGTTGAGCCAGTCCAGCAGGTCGTTGAAGTGGTTGTGCAGGTCAAGCGGGCGCGGCTTGTAGACGACGGTCCGGCCGTCGGCGAACGTCACCAGCGCGACCGAGCGGCCGTGCTGGTGGGCATCGCCGCCGGTGGATTCGATACGGGCCAGCGGACCCGGGTCACGGCCGTCCAGCAGTGTCTCGACGATGGCGTCCCGGTCGGCGGCCAGGCGCTCCAGCAGCTCAAGGTGTGCGGCGACGGCCTGCTGGCACGTCTGCGCCAGCAGCCGCGCCAGCACCGGGTACTCGGCGAACAGCGCGTCCAGGTCGGGGCGGCGGGCGAACTCGGCGAACCGCTCGGCCGGCGTGCCGCCGGTCAGCTGTCCGCGAGACCGGGCCCGGTTCAGCTCCAGCACCAAGGTGCGGGCGGCCAGGCGGGCCAGGCAGCGGCCGAGGCAGTGCACGAAACCGCCGGTGACCTCGGGATCAGCCGCGTCGGCCACCGCCGACTCGGCGATCTCCACCAACGGCCGCAGGCCGGTGGCCAGCGCGCCGATCCAGTCGTCGCCGAACTCCTTGCGGTGCCCGGTCGGGGTGGTCAGGGCCGAGTCGACGAAGTCGGCCCAGCCGGGCCGGGCGACCCGGCGGGCCAGCGCGTCCGGCGTCTCGGCCAGCAGGCCGGTCAGCAGCTTCTCGTCCAGACCGGCCGCGGCCAGCCGCCGTTCGAACCAGTCGGGGGCCAGCTCCTCGTGGGCCCGACGCCACCGCTCCAGCCGGGCCAGCGCGTTCGCGGTGCCGCTGACCTGCTGCGACGGGCGGGGCAACCGCTCGTGCAGGGTCAGGCCCCCGGCCCACCAGAACGTCGCTGACTTCGTCACGTTGAGAAAGGTGTCACGTTCGCCACCCCCCTACATGGGGGTGCGGCCCCCATATTCGTGACCCCTACCCCCACTACCCGTCCAGCTGGGTACGGATGGCCTCGGACTCGGGCATGCCCAGCTCGGTGTAGAGGTCGAGGGCCTGCTGGTAGTGCTGGCGGCCGAGGTCGGTGCCGGCGTGCGCCCGGCCGAGGCCGGCATGGGCGCGGGCCTGCTGGTTCCGGTCGCCGATCTCGGTGGCGACCGCGAGCGCGGCGGTGTGGTGCTCGACGGCATCCGGCAAGCTCTCGCCGAGGCCGTTGTGCGCCCAAGCCTGGGTGTGGCGGTCGCCGGTCTCCCGGGCGAGGGCCAGTGCCCGTCGGTAGTGCT
>DATJJB010000144.1:0-34744 GCA_035492655.1 Kutzneria sp.
GGGAGCTGTCGATCATGATCGGGATCCGGGCCACCTCGGGCTCGGTGGCGATCAGGTTCAGGAAGGTGGTCATCGCCTGCTCGCTGTCCAGCAGGTCGGCGTCCATGTTGACGTCCAGCAGGTTGGCGCCGCCGCGCACCTGCTCCAGCGCCACGTCCACGGCGGCCTGGTGGTTGTCGGACTCGATGAGCCGGCGGAACTTGGCCGAGCCGGTGACGTTGGTCCGCTCGCCGATCATCACGAACCCGGTGTCGTGGCCGATGGCGAACGGCTCCAGGCCGCTGAACCGGGTGGCCGGCTCGATCGCCGGCAGCGCGCGGGGCTTGAGCCCCTTGACCTTCTCGGCGATCTTGGCGATGTGCGCCGGGGTGGTGCCGCAGCAGCCGCCGGCGATGTTGAGCAGGCCGGACTCGGCGAACTCGCCGACCAGCGCGCTGGTCTGGTCCGGGGTCTCGTCGTAGCCGCCGAAGGCGTTGGGCAGGCCGGCGTTGGGGTGCGCGGCCACGTGGGTGTCGGCCAGCCGGGCCAGGTCGACGATGTGCGGGCGCATCTCGGTGGCGCCCAGCGAGCAGTTCACGCCCACCACCAGCGGCTCGGCGTGCTCGACGGACCGCCAGAACGCCTCCACCGTCTGCCCCGACAGGGTGCGGCCGGACAGGTCGACGATGGTCACCGAGATCCACAGCGGCAGGTCGGGGGCGACCTCCTTGGCCGCGGCGATGGCGGCCTTGCAGTTCAGCGTGTCGAAGATCGTCTCGATCAGCAGCAGGTCGACGCCGCCCTCGGCCAGCGCGGAGATCTGCTCGGCGTACGCGTCGCGCACCTGGTTGAAGGTGACCGCGCGGTAGGCCGGGTCCTCGACCCGTGGCGACAAGGACAGCGTGACGTTGAGCGGGCCGATCGAGCCGGCCACGAAGCGGCCGCCGAACTCGTCGGCCGCCTGCCGGGCCAGGCCGGCGGCCTCGACGTTCATGTCCCGGACCAGGTGCTGCAGGTCGTAGTCGGCCTGGCCGATGCTGGTCGCGGTGAAGGTGTTGGTGGTGGTGATGTCCGCGCCCGCGGCCAGGTACTGGCGGTGCACGTCCAGCACGACGTCCGGGCGGGTCAGGTTGAGCAGGTCAGGGTCGCCGGTGACGTCCTTGCTGTGGTCCTCGAACCGCCCGGCCCGGTAGTCCTCGGGCTTGAGTCCCGCATTCTGGAACATGGTGCCCCAGGCGCCGTCCAGCACGGCGATCCGCTGCTCGAGCAGAGACTTCAGCGCTTCTGCGCCCACACCGACCTCCCATGTCGTGGGAGGCGCCCTTGGGTCAGGAGTTCACCGGCCGAGCGTGGCGGGCCCGAGCCCGTTGCAGCGCCTCTCGACCTGAGCCCAAGATTACCGGAGCGCACTCGAGGCTCACCAGAAACCCGCTGATGCCGTCCTCGCTCCCGCTCCTACCAGGTGGAACAACGGTCGGCGGTGGCGGGAAAAGTCCCGGCTCCCAGCATGTGGAACACGATCGGGCCTGGTCGGCGGTGAGCATGCCTCGGTCGAAAAGTTCGCGACGGTCCGCACTTTCACCCGGACGTGCCCGTGGTCCACAGGCCGACGGCGTCCAGATGCCGCAGCAGCCGGCGCTCGCCGTCCTTGACGTGTCGGTAGACGGCCTCGCGGGCGGCGTTGGCGTCCCGCGCCCGCAGTGCGGCGACGATGGCGGCGTGGTCGGACACCACCCGCACCCGCCACTCCGGGTCGGCGGTGTAGACCCGGGCCGGCGTGTAGCGGCTGGCCATGTCCAGGAACCGGGCCAGTTTCCGGGAACCGGCGGCCTTGTTGATCAGCCGGTGGAACTCGTACTCCAGCGTGGACAGCTCCTGGTGGCCCTGGGCCGCGTTGAGCTCGTCGGCGACCCTGGCGACGTGGTCCAGCTGGTCCTCGCTGATCAGCGTGGTGGCGCGGCCGATCAGTTGGGCGGCCAGCTCGGCCTGGAGGCCGAACATGTCCTTGACGTCCCGACGGGACAGCGGGCTGACCACGAAGCCGCGGCGGGGCTCCAGCTCGACCATGTCCTCGCCGCGCAGCGCCAGCAGCGCCTCACGGACCGGGGTGACGCTGACGCCCAGCTCGGCGGCGACCGCGTCGAGGCGGACGAACTGCCCGGGCGGCAGCGCGCCGGACATGATCGCCTCGCGGAGGTGCGCGGCGACCTCGTCGGACAACTGCGGGCGGGACGACAGCGGCCTGGCCATAAGATATATTATATGCGCGGTCCCAGCGAGGAGGCCTGACATGCGACTCAGCGTGCCGTTGCAGTACGCCGGCGATCCGGTCCAGCTCATGGAGCAGGTGGTCGCGTTGGAGCGGGCCGGCCTGGACGCCGTGTGGGTGGCGGAGGCCTACGGCTTCGATGCGCCGACGCTCATGGGCTACCTCGCCGCCCGTACCGAGCGCCTGCTGATCGGCTCGGCGATCCTGCCGATCTACTCCCGTACTCCGGCGCTGATCGCGCAGACCGCCGCCGGCCTCGACGCCGTTTCCGGCGGGCGGGCGCTGCTCGGTCTCGGCGCGTCCGGGCCGCAGGTGATCGAGGGCTGGCACGGCGTCCGCTACGACAAGCCGCTCGGCCGCACCCGGGAGGTCGTCGACCTGTGCCGGCGCGTCTGGCGTCGCGAGGTGATCAGCAACGACGGCATCTACCAGCTGCCGCTGCCCGGTGGCACCGGCCTCGGCAAGCCGCTCAAGATGCTGACCCGGCCGGTCCGTGACGCCATCCCGATCTACGTGGCGTCGTTGGGGGACAAGAACGTCGAGCTCACCGCCGAGATCGCCGACGGCTGGCTGCCGACGTTGTTCCTGCCGGAGAAGGCGTCCGCGGTGTGGGGCAACGCCTTGGCCGCCGGCCGGGCTCGCCGCACCTTGGACACACCGTTGGACGTGGTGGCCGGTGGCCTGCTGGCGATCGGCGACGACGTGGCCGCGCTGCGGGACATCGCCCGGGCCTCGATCGCGCTGTACGTCGGCGGCATGGGCGCGCGGGACCGCAACTTCTACAACGACCTCATGCGCCGGTACGGCTACGAGGCCGAGGCCCGGACCATCCAGGACCTGTACCTGGCCGGCCGCAAGGACGAGGCCGCCGCCGCGGTGCCGGCCGAGTTCCTGGAGCTGAGCTGCATGGTCGGGCCGGCCGGACACGTCAAGGAGCGGGTCGAGGCCTATCGCGAGGCCGGCGTGACCATGCTCAACGTGACCCCGGTCGGGCCGGATCCGGTGGCCGACGTCCGCACCGTGCGCGAGTGGCTGGGCTGACCTGATGGGCCGCTGGGACAACCTCCGGCGCATCCTGGCGCTGGATCCCGAGCGTGACCACCAGGAGATCTACCGCCTGTCCTCGGGCTTCGAGTTCCCGTGGGACTACCAGCGGTCGCTGGAGTTCGCCCTGTTCCGCACCTACTGCGTGCCGTCGATCTCCACGCTGCTCGCCGCCACCCGCGAGTTCGAGCTGCGGCCGCAGCGCCGGTACGACGACACCGCGCTGCTCATGGCCGAGATGATGGAACACGGCTACGACTCGCCGCGGGGCAAGGCCGCGCTGCGGTCGATCAACCGGGTGCACAACCGGTTCCGCATCAGCAACGACGACATGCTGTACGTGCTGTCCACTTTCGTCTTCGAGCCGGTGCGTTGGCTCGACCGCTTCGGCTGGCGGCGCTTGTCCACCCACGAGCGCCTCGCCGCGTTCCACTTCTACCGCGCCGTCGGGGCCCGCATGGGCATCCGCTCGATACCGGAGTCCTACGCCGAGTACGAACAGTTCAATGTGGACTTCGAGCGCCGCCACTTCACCTACACCACAACGAATGCCGCTGTCGGCCGCTACACCTTGGAGCTCTTCTGCTCCTGGTATCCGCCGGTCTCGCGGCCGTTGATCCGCCCCGCCCTGCGCTCCCTGATGGACCGTCCCCTCTTGGACGCCTTCGGCTTCCCGCCCGTGCCTGCGTGGCTCACCGCCCTGTCCGAGGCCGGCGTCCGCTTCCGCTCCGCCGTCGTCCGGGAACTGCCGCCCCGCCGGCATTCCAAGCTGGCCAACGACCCCGGGAACCGAACCTATCCGGGGTATCCCGAGGGCTACGACCCGTCGCAGATGGGTGCGGGGGAGCCGCCGTCCGACATCGACCCGTCGCTGCTGCGGCGGTAGGGTTGACGGCATGACGATCAACCGAAAGGGCCATGCCGCGTAGGCGCCCTCATGAGCTGCGGGACGGTCCAGTCCGCCGCAGCGAGACCCGTCACGTGCGCGGCCTGCCGCGCGCTTCGGCCCGACTGACCGGCGCGGTCAGCCGCTGGGAGAAGTTCCCGGGCGAAGTGGCCCTGGCACTGAAGTTCTGGGGCGAGGCCGTTCGCCGGCCGCATCACGTGCACTACCGGACCGGCGGCTGGGACTTCCCGCACGAGCTGCGCGACCGGCTGGAGGACGCGCTGCGGGCGCTGCCTCGGAAAGCCGGCCGGGAGCTGCTGGAGCTGGTGCGGCCACTGGACGAGATATACCGGGCCAACACGGTGCACGACCCGTTCGCGGCCCGGGGCGACCCGTGGTGGCACCGGCGGTTGTGATGCAGGGAAGGACGCCTTACCTGCATCCAATGCAGGTAAGGCGTCCTTCCCTGCATAACGAGAAGGGGCCCTTCCCGGTGGGAAGGGCCCCTCCACATCAAATTCGGTCGGCGGACCGCTCGATGACGTGGTCGATGAAGCCGTAGGCCAGCGCGTCCTTGGCGGTGAACCAGCGGTCGCGGTCGCCGTCGCGGATGATGCTCTCGACCGGCTGGCCGGTCTGCCGCGCGGTGATCTCGGCCAGCTCCTTCTTCCACAGGGCGTAGACCTCGGCGCGGATCTTGATGTCCGAGGCGGTGCCGCCGACGCCGCCGGAGGGCTGGTGCATCATGATCCGGGCGTAGGGCAGCGCGTAGCGCTTGCCGGGGGCGCCGGAGGAGAGCAGGAACTGCCCCATCGACGCGGCCAGGCCCATCGCGTAGGTCTGCACGTCGGGCTGCACGAACTGCATGGTGTCGTAGATCGCGAAGCCCGCGGTGACCGAGCCACCGGGGGAGTTGATGTAGAGCTTGATGTCCTCTTCCGGGTTCTCCGCGGTCAGCAGCAGCAGCTGGGCGACGATCCGGTTCGCCACGTCGTCGTCGACCTCGGAGCCGAGCACGATGATCCGGTCGCGGAGCAGGCGCTCGTAGACCGAGTCGGTGAGGTTCATCCCGGACGAGGCTCGCGCCACGAGGTCCATGTTGGCGTGGTGTTCCACTTCTGTCCGCCTCTTCTTGAAAGCCAGGACTTCTGATTCCTGGCCGCTACTCTAGCCGAGCGGATCGCGGTGGAGTTCGGCGGCACGGCCGTGTTCGCCCACAGCAGTACGGCGGTCCTTGTCGACCGCTCTGAGCTGCGGCAACGGGACCGTACGCGGACTTGACGGCGTGTCGTGGCAATTCCCGTTCGCCATCGGCGGAATTGTATTTAGCGGGGAATATCACTGCCCGGTGTAGAACCCGATGGCCAGCTCGCCGCCGGCCTTGGCCTTGGTCGGGTCGGTGCCGGCCGCGATGTCGGCCTCGATCCACGACCGGCCGCTGGCCGTGTAGAACTCCCTGGCCTCGTCGGAGACCATCCACGCGGCGGCCTCCTCGGGGGCCATGCCGGCGCCGGTGGCCAGGTACATGGCCAGGCCGAGCACCGCGCCGTCCCAGCCGATGCCGACCGCGCCGGGACCGTAGCTGTCCCACTCCTCGACGATGACGGCGATGTGGTTGAGCTCGAACCGGGTGCCGCCGTCGACCTCGGTCAGCCGCAGCTCGATCCAGCTGACCTGGTCGCCCATCTCCCATGTGGCGTCCAGCGACCGGGGCGCGTCGCAGGCGGTGACGGTGCCGCCGGCGTTGCCCTCGAACTGGTAGTGGCCGCCGAGCTTGAGCTCGCCGCTGATCGGCAGGAACCAGCGCTCGATGCGCTCGGCCGTGGTCACGGCATGCCACAGGTCGTCGATGTCGGTGTTGTACGTCTGGCTGATGGTGACGGTGCGGGCCTCGCCCGCCTCCAGCGTCCGGTTGCCGACCTGACGGGTGACGGCGTTGATCTGCTGCTTCACGTCGAACATGGCCGACAAATTATCAGCAGCTGCTTATATAAGCAATGACTGAGTTTAGGGTAATCGTTGCCGTACGGGTGAAGTTGATCGGCGGTCCCGGTCGCAGCATATCGGGCGGCCGTCGGGCGCTTCTGGTAGTGCGGCAAGGGATCCCGGAAATGCGGTGGGAGCGAAGAACGATCTTCGAGGGACCGTCGCGATGGGCGTTTTGTCGGTAGCTGGACCGAGTGATGACGGTCCGTGACCGGGGTCGGCCACCGGTGGTGGCGGTCGCGGCGGTCCGCTTACGGTCCGGCCCATGGCACCAGGACGAGGTTTGAGGATGACCGCGCTGGCGGCGGCGGTGTGCGGGCTGATGCTGCTCGCCGTCGCGCCGGCGTCGGCCGACCCCAGCACGAGCGACTGGCTGAAGCTGCGCCGCTGCGAGTCCGGCAACCGCTACGAGCTCAACAGCGGCAACGGCGAGTACGGCGCCTACCAGTTCACCCTGCGCACCTGGCAGGGCCTCGGCGGCACCGGCTACCCGCACCACGCGGCCCCGGCCGTGCAGGACGCGAAGGCGCTGGCCCTGTGGCGGCAGCGCGGCTGGCAGCCCTGGGCCAACTGCGCCCGCAGGAGTGGCTTGCACTGACAGCAACGTTTGTCGGGTCGTCGGCGGGCTACCCCACCGGCGACCCGACAAGGAGGCCGACGATGCTGAAAACGCTGGCCAGGCCGATGCTGGCGGCGACGTTCGTGACCAACGCGTGGGCCACGCTGAAGGACCCCGCGCCGATCGCCAAGCACGCGGAGCCGATGATCGAGCGCTACCGCAAGGTGTTGCCGGAGTGGCTGCCGACCGACGCGCTGACGCTGACCAAGGTCGACGCCTGCGTGAAGCTGGGCTGCGGAGCGCTGCTCACGGTCGGGCGGCTGCCCCGGCTGGCCGCGCTCGTGCTGGCCGCGGATCTGGTGCCGACCACGTTGGTGGGCCACCGGATCTGGGAGTCCGGCGATCCCGAGGAACGGATCCACCTGCTGAAGAACCTGGCCATCTTCGGCGGGCTGCTGGCGTCGATATGACGGCTGTGGTGCCCCGCCGCGGCGGCCAGGCCGCACTGCGCCGGGCCGCCGCCGACTGCCACGGTTGTGACCGAGCTTGCGAGGGCACCATTCAACACAGGGACCTGGGTCGCGGACCCGCCGAGCGCTAGCGAGGTGGGCCGGGCACGGCTGATGATGATTGCTGACTCACCGAACAGCGCGGCCAGCTCCTCGATCTGGTGCAGGGCATGCCGGCGGTGGCGACCGTGCACCCGTCGGCCGTGTTGCGCGCACCCGACCGCGAGGCGGCGTACCAGGGGCTGGTCGCCGACCTCGCGGTCGTCGCTCGTCACCAGGAATAGTGCTCGGGCGCGGTCTTGTAGCCCGGGAAGATCTCGTCGATCGTCGCCAGGTCGTCTGCGGACAGCGTGATGTCCACCGACTTCAGGCCGCCGGCCAGCTGCTCCGGGGTGCGCGGGCCGATGATCGGCGCGGTCACCGCCGGCTGGTGCAGCAGCCAGGCCAGCGCCAGGTCGCCGGGCTGGTGCCCGAGCTTCTCGGCGAAGTCCTCCCACTGGCCGAGCTGCTCACGCTTGCGCTCCAACGTCTTGGCCAGGAAGTCGCTGAACCGGCGCTTGCCCTCGCGGTGTCCACGCACGGAGCCGCCAAGCAGACCCGACGCCAGCGGGCTCCACGGGATCACGCCGATGCCGTGGGCCTGCGCCGACGGCAGCACCTCCAACTCGACCTCACGGGTCAGCAGGTTGTAGTGCGACTGCTCGCTGACCAGGCCGAGGAAGTTGCGCTTGGCCGCCTCGGCCTGCGCGACGGCCAGGTGCCAGCCGGCGAAGTTGGACGACCCGAAGTAGAGCACCTTGCCTTGCGCGACCAGGGTTTCGCAGGCCTGCCACAGCTCTTCCCACGGCGTGGCCCGGTCGATGTGGTGGAACTGGTACAGGTCGACGTAGTCGGTCTGCAACCGGCGCAGCGAGGCGTCGATCGCGCGGCGGATGTTCAGCGCGGACAGCTTGCCCTCGTTGGGCCAGTCGCCGGTGGCGCCGTAGAGCTTGGTGGCGATGACGGTCCGCTCGCGGCGGTTGCCGCCGGACGCGAACCAGCGGCCGATGATCTCCTCGGTCGCGCCCTTGCCGGCCTCCCCGCCGTAGACGTTGGCCGAGTCGAAGAAGTTGATGCCGTTGTCCAGCGCCTCGTCCATGATGCCGTGGCTGGTGGCCTCGTCGGTCTGGCCGCCGAAGTTCATGGTGCCCAGGCACAGTCGCGAGACGGACAGCCCGGTCCTGCCCAGGTGTGTGTACTCCATGGTGTTCATCCAACTACGTGACGGGGCCGCCCGCAGGCGACCCCGTCGACGTTCTCACACTCCGGTCGTGGACCGGATCCAGCTGCGGCTGGCCGCGATGCTGGCGTAGTTCTGCACGCCCTGCGGGTTGGACCCGCTGTTGCCGGCGGTCGAGGCCACGCCGACCTGGAGACCGCCTGAGACCTCGGGGCCGCCGGAGTCGCCGTGCCAGGCCGCGCCGTTGATGCCGCGGCTGGCGATGGCCCGCCCGCCGTAGGCGTCGGTGCTGCGCCCGGTCACCTGGACGTTGGCCGTCTTCAGCACCGGCGACGGCGGACTCTGGTTGAGCGTCCGGCCCCAGCCGTAGATCTGGTTGGTGGTGCCGGTGGCCGGGTCGGCGCTGCCCAGCCGCATGTACGTCGTCTGCACCGGCGAAACCAGGTGCAGCAACGCGATGTCGCCGTTGGGCGAGGTGACCTGCCGGTCCACGGCCACGTTCGTGCCCTGGTCGAAACGCACGTCACCGATCTTCACGTGCATGCCGGAGCTGCTCTGGCAGTGGTGCGCGGTGATCACCCACTGCGCCGCGATGATCGTGCCGGAGCATTCGAACCCGTCGAATTCGCTGCCGCCGCTGTTCCAGTAGACCTGTGCGCCCCACGGGGCCGAACTCACCTGCGTGCCGCCGATGATGTCCGGACTCACGGCGGCCGAGGCCATCGCCGGCGCGGCCAGCACGGCCGCGCCGACGAGCGCGGCCGCCACCACGGACCCGCGCATCACACCCCCGCGGTGCTACGGATGAACGAGCGGCTCGAGGCGACGCTGGCGTAGTTCTGCGTGCCCTGGGGGTTGGAGCCGCTGTTGCTGCCGGTGGAGCACACGCCGACCTGAAGGCCGCCTGAGACCTCGGGGCCGCCGGAGTCGCCGTGCCAGGCCGAGCCGTTGATGCCGACGCTGGCGATCGCGGTGCCGCCGAAGGCATCGCTGCTGTGACCGGTCACGCGCACGTTGGCCGTCTTGAGCACGGGGGAGGGCGGGTTGCTGCCCTGGGTGCGGCCCCAGCCGTAGATCTGGTTGGTGGCGCCGGTGGCCGGGTCGGAGCTGGCCAGCCGGCTGTAGGTGGTGTTGATCGACGTGGTCAGGTGCACCAGCAGGATGTCGCCGTTGGGCGAGGGCACCTGGCGGTCAACGGTGGCCCGTGTGCCCTGGCCCAGGTTCAGGCTGCCGACCAGCACGTACATGCCGGGGTTGTTCTGGCAGTGCCGCGCGGTCAGCACCCACTGCGGGGCGATGATCGTGCCGGAGCACTCGAAGCCGTTGCCGGAGCCGGCGTTGGTCCAGTAGATCTGGGCGCCGTAGGGGATGTTGCTGGCGGCGCCGCCACCGATGATGTTCGGGCTGATGCTGGCCTGGGCCGGTGCGGCAGCCAGGCCGGCGGCCAGGGCCGCGCCGGCGATCGTGGCGGCGACGAGGGATTTACGCATGGGGAATACACCTTTCGGCGACTGGCAGGGACAGTCGTGCGTAACCGAAAGCTAGCCCCGTGCGCGCGGCGGCGGCACCCGACGATCGTCGGTACCTTTTCCGCCGTTTTACCCCAGTTTGCGGAAGTCCCAGGAGACTATGGTGTGCGGACGCAGGCGCAGCCACGCGTGCCGGCCGTCGTGGTACATCTGGTCGAGGCCGAAGTACTTGCTGGCGAACAACTTCTCCGGTTCGACCAGCTCAGGAACGGTCTCGCCGGTGCGCGGGGCCTCGCCGACGAACTCCACCTCGCCGCGCAGCTCCGCCCCGCGCAGCTCACCGTAGTCATGGCCGGCGTCGACCAGCACCGACACCTTGGGGTCCTTCCTGAGCTGGGCCCAGCGCTTGGCCCGGGTGATCGAGGTGAGCCACAGCGTCTTGTCGTGCCACAGGAACCACAGCGCCGTCAGGTGCGGGCCGTCCGCGCCGGCGGTGGCCACCCGGCAGGTGCGCTCCGCTGCGAGAAACTCGTCGAGTTCCGCGTCGCTCATGGCGATGCGTCGGCCACGCCGCTGTTCTGCCATCGTGTTCCTCCGGCCAGTCCGTCGATCACCGCGGCCGCCTGCGCGACGATGCCGGTGATCAGTTCCTCGCAGCTCGGCAGATCCTTGAGCACGCCGACCACCTGGCCGGCGGCCAGCACACCGGCGTCGGTGTTGCCCTGCACCAGTCCCGAGCGCAGCAGCATCGGCGTGTTCGCCGCCATCACGACCTGAGACCAGCTCAGTTCCCGCCCGTGCCGCATCTTCAGGCCGTCACTGACCAGGCCCCGCCAGCTCATGCCGGTCAGCGCCTTGAACTTCCGGGCGTTGGCCAGCGCTTTGACCAGCGACCGGATCCGTCCCGACTGCTCCAACCGGTTCACGAGATCGGTGCGCAGCACGCGGTGCGGCATGCCGTCGACCTTGGTGGTGACCACCGTACCGTCCAGACCTCTTGCCAGGTAGAGCTGTTTGACCTCGTCCGGCACCGGGCTGTCGCTGGTCAGCAGAAACCGGGTGCCCATGGCGATGCCGGCCGCGCCGTAGGCCAGCGCGGCGGCCAGGCCGCGGCCGTCGTAGAAGCCACCGGCCGCCACGACCGGGATGTCCACGGCGTCGACCACGCTGGGCAGCAACAACGTGGTCGCGACCGCACCGGTGTGGCCGCCGCCCTCGCCGCCCTGCACGACGACGGCGTCGACGCCCCACGCGGCGACCTTCTCGGCGTGCCGGACCGCGCCGATCGACGGCATCACCACGATGCCGTGGTCCTTGAGCTTGCTGATCAGGTCCTTTTTCGGGGCCAGCGCGAAGGATGCCACCTTGACGCCGTGCTTGATCAGCAGCTCGACCCGGTCGACGGCGTCGCCGGCGTCCGCGCGGAGGTTGACACCGAACGGGTTTTCCGTTCGCTGCTTGGTCTCCGTGATCGCTCGTTCGAGTTCTTCGAGGGTCATCGTGGCCGAGGCGATGATGCCGAGGCCGCCGGCGTTGGCCGTGGCGGAGACGAGTTTCGGCCCGGCGACCCAGCCCATTCCCGTCTGCACCACCGGATGCCGCACGCCGGTGAGGCGCGTGAGGTCAGTTTCGAGCATGGTCGGGATCCAGCTTGTCGATCAGCTCCAGCTCCTGCGGCGTGGGCTCGCGCGTGGTGCCGGCGTCGTCGGTGTGCAGCGGGAAGCCGGTGTTGTCCAGGACTTCCTCGACGGTGACGCCGGGATGCGTTGACACCAGCCGCATCGAGTGGTCCGGGGTGGCGAAGTCCAGCACGCACAGGTCGGTCACGATCCGGTGCACGTTGTGGAAGCCGCGATCGTGGCCGACGCCGCTGATCACGTCCACCTTGGGCACGAAGACCCGCTTGCTGTGCTTGGGCACCCAGTAGCTGGTGCGGTGGTTGACCGTGTTGCCGGGCGCGCCGCGGAAGCCCAGCAGCTGCCGGGTCGGCTTGTCGTGGTCGCCGATGCACGAGATGTTCTGGTTGCCGAAGCGGTCCAGCTGGTTGGCTCCCATCACCACGTGCCGGCGGCCGTGCGCGACAACGTCGAACACCTTGCGGTACGGCAGCCAGCCCTCGATCCCGTACTCGCCCAACAGGTACGCCTCGCCGTCGGACATCAGCAGATCGGGCTCGCTGGTCAGGCGGGCCAGCTTCGCGCCCAGCTGCGGGATCAGTCCCATGGGGCTGGCCAGGATCTCGCCGGCGCCGAGGAACAGGTCGGCGCAGGCGGCGACGCACACGTCGATGCGGCTCATGACATCCCCTGCACGGCGAGCTGGTAGCCGGTCTCGCCCCGCGACAGGAACTGGTCCACGAAGGATGGCCAGAGTTCCTCGTCGGCGGCGGATTTCGCGTAGTGGCGCTGGAACTTCTCGTCCCGGCCGTAGTCGGGCACGCACGAGGTGAAGTGCGCGCCGTTGGGCGTCTCGACCACGCCGTCGACCATCATCCGGTTGGTCAGCAGCGACTGCGGCGGCCCGTCCAGCTCGGCGGTGTCCACGATCCGTTCACATGACAGGAAACGGCGCTTGGCCGCCAGACAGAACAGGTCGTCGAAGTACGGGTCCGGGCCGAGGTACTGGCCGTTGCCGTGCCGGTCGGCCCGGTTGAGGTGGACCAGCGCCACGTCCAGGGTGAGCGCCGGCATGGCGACCAGTTCCTCGTCGTCGTAAGGAGACCGCACGGTCAACAGGTCGGGGTTGACCCGCATCACGTCCGAGCCGAGACCGGCCCGGATGGGCAGGAACGGCAGCCGGTGCGAGGCGGCGAGCAGGCCGCTGTAGAGCATGCCCTCGTCGTACTCGCTGACCTCGATGCCGCCCTGCTGGCGCACCCGCTGGAACCACGGGTCGTAGGCAATGCTGTCCAGGGACACGAAACCGAACACCAGGCGGCGGACTTTGCCGGCAGCGCACAGCAAGCCGACGTCCGGGCCGCCGTAGGAGACGATGGTCAGGTCCCGTGCCGGCGAGTCGAGAATGGCCCGCACCAGGGCCATCGGTTTGCGCCGCGAACCCCAGCCGCCGATGCCGACGGTCATCCCGTCGGACAGCTCGGCCGCGACCTCGGCGGCGCTCATCCGCTTGTCCCGCACTGTCATCCCTCCAGGAAGGCCCGCCGCGCCTCGTCGGACACACCGGACAGGTTCAGCTCGAAGGTGAAGCCCTGCTCATAGCGGTAGCTGCGGTGCACGTGCTGGGTGTCGATGCCGTTGAGCGCCTCCTTGGCGCAGCGGATCACCCGGGTGTCCTTGGCCGCGATCTCCTCGGCCAGCGTCATCGCCGCCGCGTCCAGCTTGTCCGACGGCACCACCTCGTACACCGAGCCGTGGTGGTGCAGCTCTTCGGCCGAGATCCGCCGGGCCGTGTAGTACAGGGCGCGCATCAGGTGCGGCGGCACCAGCCGGGCCAGGTGAGTGGCCGCGCCGAGCGCCCCTCTGTCCACTTCGGGCAGTCCGAAGGTGGCATCGGTTGCCGCCACGATGATGTCGGCGTTGCCGACCAGGCCGACGCCGCCGCCGAGGCAGAAGCCGTTGACCGCGGCGATGACCGGCACCTCGCAGTCGTAGACCGCGGCGAACGCCGCCGCGCAGCCCCGGTTGGCGCCGATCAGCGCGTCGAAGCCCTCCGTGCGCTGGATCTCCTTGATGTCCACGCCCGCGCAGTAGCCCCGGCCCTCGGCCCGCAGCACCACGACGTGCGTCTCCGGCCGGCGTCCGGCGGCCGTCAGCTCGTCGGCCAGGTCGAACCAGCCGCGGACCGGGATGGCGTTCACCGGCGGATAGTCGATCGTGATCACCGTGACGCCGGATCCGGTGTGGCTGCTGGAGATGCCCATCGGCACTCCTTCCCAACCTAGCGGTTGCTTGGTACGTTAACAGGCATCAGCGGACCTTGGAAGTGCCGATGGAATTGACTGATCGGGTCGCTTTGGTGACCGGCGGGACCAGGGGAGTGGGCGCCGGCATCGCCCGCGTGTTTCGCGAGGCCGGGGCCACCGTCGTCACGTGTGCGCGGCGGCCGTCTCCCGACCCGGACTTCGTCGCCTGCGACGTGCGCGATCCCGAGCAGGTCATCGCCATGATCGACGGCATCGTCGAGCGTCATGGGCGGCTCGACGTGCTGGTCAACAACGCCGGCGGCGCGCCGCACGCCGACGCCGCCGAGGCCTCCCCGCGGTTCCACGCCAAGGTCGTGGAGCTCAACCTGCTGGCGCCGCTGCTCGTCTCGCAGGCTGCCAACCGGGTCATGCAGGGGCAGGCCGACGGCGGCGCGATCGTCATGGTCAGCAGCGTCAGCGGGCAGCGCCCGTCGCCCGGCACCGCCGGCTACGGGGCGGCCAAGGCCGGGCTGGACAGCCTGACCGGCAGCCTGGCCGTGGAGTGGGCGCCGAAGGTGCGGGTCAACGCCCTGGCTGTCGGCCCGGTCCGTACCGAGCTCTCCGACCTGCACTTCCCCGATCTGGCGGCGGTGGCCAAGACCGTGCCGCTCGGTCGGCTGGCCGAGCCCGAGGACGTCGGCCACTGCGCGCTGTTCCTCGCCTCGCCGCTCGCCTCGTACGTGTCGGGCGCGACGCTGCTCGTGCACGGCGGCGGCGAGTGGCCCGCCTTCCTCGCTGCGCAGCATTTATCGAACCGGGGAGAACGATGAGGGTAGTCATCGTGACCGGCGCCGGACGCGGCCTCGGCCGGGCCCACGCGCTGGCCTTCGCTGCCGCCGGCTATGCCGTAGTGGTCAACGACGTCGACGACGCCGCTGCCGATGTGGTGGCCGAGATCGGCTCACATGCCGTGGCCAACCGCGACGACATCGCCGACTGGGACGGGGCGGCCCGGCTGGTCGACACCGCGCTGAGCGCGTTCGGGCGGCTGGACGTGCTGGTCAACAACGCCGGTTTCGTGCGGGACCGGATGCTGGTCAACCTCAACGAGTCCGAATGGGACGACGTCGTTCGCGTGCACATGAAGGGCCATTTCGCGCCGCTGCGGCACGCCGCGGCGTACTGGCGGGCCGAGCACAAGGCGGGGCGACCGGTAACGGCCCGCGTGATCAACACGACGTCTGGTGCGGGACTGCTGGGCAGTGTCGGCCAGGGCAACTACTCGGCCGCCAAGGCCGGCATCCTCGGCTTGACGTTCGTCGCCGCGGCGGAGCTCGATCGCTACGGCGTGACCGTCAACGCGATCGCGCCCGCGGCGCGGACTCGGATGACCGCCGAGACCTTCGCCGCGCAGATGGCCGCGCCCGTAACGGGTTTTGACGCCATGGCGCCGGAAAACGTGTCGCCCCTTGTGGTTTGGCTGGGCAGCGAGGAAGCCGGTGACGTCACCGGGCGTGTCTTCGAGGTCGAGGGCGGTCGCATCTGCGTGGCCGACGGGTGGCGTCGCGGACCCGCCGTGGAACGTGAAGAACGTTGGCCTGTCAACGAAGTCGGCCCCGCCGTGCGAGCACTGCTCGACAAGTCGGCGCCGCCGGAACCGGTATACGGCGCGGGGTGATCCGGTCACCCAGCGGCATTTTCTGCTAACGAACCGGCAACGGAACTGTCCATTGTGGTCGTCGCGGCGCAGACTCCCGAGGGAAACTCCACTTCGCCGCCGCTGGAGGCCGTCATGGCCAAGTCGGTCATTCACAACTCCCTCGCCGCCGCGCTGATCGCCGGGGGCCTGGCCCTGTCCGTGGCCGGTGCCGCGTTCGGCGCGCCGCCCCCACCACCGCCGTCCGGCGACCCACGCGCCGTCGTGCACGGCGGCAACGCCACCACGTGCGCCGAGGCCGGCCTGGGCGGCGACATCATCACGGTCACCGCCACCATCAAGGACAGCACCTACATCACCATCACCGGCCTGCCCGACGACACGACCGTCACCGGTGTCGTGGTCAAGGGCAGCGACGGCTACAACGTGTACCTGCCCGGCGCGCTCGGCACGCTGCCCTGGGTCGACCTGCACTCGCCGATCGCCGGCAACAGCGGCGCGCCGGCGACCATCAGCCACTGGTTCGTGTGCGGCACCGAGACGACCACGACCACCACCACGCCGCCCACGACGACAACCACGACCACGACCACCACCACGACGACGAAGTCGACGACCACGACGACCGCGCCGTCGACGACGACCACCACCACGGATACGACGACCACGACATCGGACACCACGACGACAACGCCGACCAGCACCACCACGACCGCCCCGGTGACCACCACCGAGACGCCGCCGACCACCACCGAGGTGGCGTCGACGCCGTCCGGTGGGCTGGCGTTCACCGGCTTCTCCGGTGGCTGGCTGATCGTCATCGCGCTGGTCCTGCTGCTGGCCGGCCTGTCGCTGCTGACGGTGCCGAAGCTGCTGGCCCGCCGTCGCTGAGTACTCGGTCCGCCCGTCCTACCGCGCTCGCGGTAGGACGGGCGGCCGTCGGCTGCGGTCGATGCGGTAGCGCGAAGCCTGTCGTGGCCGGACGACGCGGAAGCCGCGTTTCGACAGGCTTCTGGGCATGGGCACGAAGCGGTGGGTTCGATGGAGCCTGCGGGGAATGGCGACGCTGGTCGCGGTAGATGCGTACGGGCAGGCGGTGCTGGCCGGTCGGTTCCTGTCCGGCGATGTCGGAATGCTGTTGGCGCACCGGTACAACGCCACGGACGGGCTCGTCTGGCTGTCGGTCGGCCTGATCGTGGTCACGGTGATCGGCTGGCGCACCGGGCGGGTCTCGGGGCACCTGCCGGCGCTGGCCACCGTGCTGACGGCCATGATCGTGGTGCAGGTGATCATGGGGTTCAACCGGGTGCTGGGCGTGCACATCCCGCTGGGCGTGGGGATCATCGTCCTGTCGACGGTCCTGGCGGTGTGGACGTGGCGGCGGTGATCACCCGGCGGCAGTTGCTGGGATACCTGGGTGGGGTAGCGGCGATGGGGGCCGGCCTGCCGTTGCTCGGCGGCACGACCGAGCCGGGGACACTGCTCCCGAGCCTGCTGCCGCTGCCGACGCCGTTCCGGGCCAGGCTGCCGATCCCACGCACGTTGACGCCCGGCCGGCATCCCGACCACCCCGGCGCGGACTACTACGAGATCGTCGACCAGGTCGTGGCGCACGAGATCGTGCCGGGCACCAGGACGCGGCTCTGGGCGCCGGGCGGCACGTTTCCGGGGCCGACCATCGTCTCGCGCAGCGGGCGGCCGACGGTGGTGCGCCGGATCAACCAGCTGCCCATCCCGACCGTCAACCACCTGCACGGCGGCCACGTGCCGGCGGACAGCGACGGCTTCCCTACCGACCTCGCCTATCCGCTCGACTACCAGCCGGAACACGAAATGATGGCCGACATGCCGCCGATGGTCGACGACCCGTCAGCGGTCACCACGGTCGGCCACCGCGACTACGTGTACCCGATGGACCAGCGGGCGGCGACGCTCTGGTACCACGATCACCGGATGGGTGCGACGGGCACGGACGTGTGGAACGGCCTGGCCGGCTTCCACCTGATCCGCGACGACGAGGAGCTGGCCCTGCCGTTGCCGTCCGGCGACCGGGACATCCCGCTGATGGTGGCCGACCGGTCGTTCGACCGGGACGGCTCGTTCCGTTCCGCGGACACGGCCATGGACGGGGCGCTCGGCGACGTGATCCTGGTCAACGGCGCGCCGTGGCCGGTGGCCGACGTCAACGCCTGCCGCTACCGCCTGCGCCTGCTCAACGCCTCCAACGCACGGCGGTACCGATTCGCGCTCGACGGCCTGCCGTTCGTCCAAATTGGATCGGACGGCGGCCTGCTCGAACGGCCGATCACTCATTCCACAATGGACGTCGCGCCGGCCGAGCGATTCGACGTGATCGTCGACTTCAGCGGCCACCAGGGCCGTTTCGTCACGTTGACCGACGAACTCGACGGCTTGCCGGTCATGCGGTTCCGGGTCGGAGACCCGATACCGGACCACACCCACGTGCCGGACCGGCTCAGCGAAGTGCCGCTGCTGCGCCGAGAACAGGCCACCGTCACCCGGGAATTCGCTTTCCAGAAGGGGCCCCGTTACTGGGGCATCAACGGCGAGCTGTTCGACCCGACCAGGCCGATCGCCACGCCGAGGCTGGGCGACCACGAGATCTGGCGGCTGGTCACCGACTTCCACCACCCGGTGCACCTGCACCTGGCCCAGTTCCAGGTGCTGTCCCGCAACGGGAAGGGCCCGGGCCCGGCCGACGCCGGCTGGAAGGACACGATCGACCTGCGACCGGCCGAGGTCGCCGAGATCATCGTGCGGTTCACCGACTACCGGGGCCGCTATGTGCTGCACTGTCACAACCTGGAGCACGAGGACATGGCCATGATGGCCCTGGTGACGGTGGTGTGAATGAGGCGGCAGCAGGCCGAGGCCATGGTGCTCGGCGGCACGGCGGCGTTCGGCGTGTTCGGCGTGGTCACCGAGTACGTGTACGCCAACCGCCCGCTGCCCCCGCTGGCCTGGGCACTTGTGCTGACCGTGCTAACGGTGTCGGCGTTACTTCTTCGGCGACGGGCCCCGGTGGCCGTGGTGGTCGCGATCCTGGCGGCGTGCCTGGTCTACCACCTGGTCGGCTACCCCGGCCTGGCGATCGCGGCGGCGATGGGCCCGGCCTGCTACACGCTCGTCGCCGAGGGCGACGGCCGCCGGTCGTTGCTGGTCGGCGCGCTGGCGGCGGCCGCGGTGCCGGTGATCTCCTACCTGCCGCCGTCGCCGGGCGGGATCAACTTCGGCGCGTTCACCGGCATCGTCACCATCCTGATCGCCCTGCTCGCGATGGCCGAGGCGCGGCGGGCCTGGCGGTTCGCGGCCGACGAGCGGCTGCGGGCCGTCACCAAGGAATCCGAGCGACGGCTGGTCGACGAGCGGCTGACCATCGCACGGGAGCTGCACGACGTACTGGCCCACACCATCACGCTGATCTCGGTGCAGGCCGCGGCCGGCCTGGACGCCCTGCCGGCCCGGCCGGCCACCGCCGAGGAGGCGCTCCGCACGATTCGTGGGGCGGCCAAGGAGGCCATGGCCGAACTGCGCAGCACCGTCCGGGTCCTGCGCGAGGTCGACGAGCTGGCCCCGCAGCCGCGCCTCGACCAGGTCGGCCAGCTGGTGGAACTGGCCCGAAAAGCGGGCATCGACGTCGACCTCACGACCACCGGCGACGCGCGGGAGCTGCCGGCCGGCGTCGAACTGGCGGCCTACCGCGTCGTCCAGGAGGCACTCACCAACGTCGTCCGGCACGCGCACGCCACCACGGCGACCGTCCGGATCGACCACAGGGCGGACTGCCTGCATGTGGAGGTCGTCGACAACGGGGACGCGGGCGGGCCGCCGGTCGACGGCCACGGCATGATCGGCATGCGGGAACGGGTCCGCGCCGTCGGCGGCTCCTTCGCCGCCGGCCCGAATCCAGGCGGGGGCTTCGCCGTGTCGGCCCGGCTGGACCTCGGAGGTGCGCGATGACCGTGCGGCTGGCGTTGGCCGACGACCAGGCCCTGGTCCGAGCCGGTTTCCGGGCGCTGCTGGAGAACACCCCGGACATCGACGTGGTCGGCGAGGCGGCCGACGGGCGGGCCGCCGTCGAGCTGGCCGTCCGCACGAAACCGGACGTGGTCCTGATGGACGTCCGGATGCCCGTGCTCGACGGTATCGAGGCCACCCGCGAGATCTGCGCCGCGCTGCCCGCGACCCGGGTGATCATGCTGACCACGTTCGAGGTCGACGAGTACGTCTTCGCCGCGCTGCGGGTGGGGGCCAGCGGTTTCCTGCTCAAGGACGTCGAACCGGACGACCTGCGCACCGCGGTTCGGGTCGTGGCGGCCGGCGAAGCCCTGCTGTCGCCGAGCGTCACCCGCCGCCTGATCGCCGAGTTCGTGGCCACGCCGCAGCGCACCGCGGCGCAGACCTCGTTGCTGGACAAGCTGACCGACCGCGAACGGGAGATCACCGCGCTTGCCGCCGAAGGGTTGACCAACGACGACATCGCCGAACGCCTGGTGATCAGCGTCGCCACCGCCCGGACCCACGTGTCCCGGGCGATGACCAAGGTCGACGCCCGGGACCGGGCCCAGCTGGTCGTCTTCGCCTACCAGTCGGGCCTGGTCCGGCCCTAGCCGACCTCGTACGACGTCGCCGGGCGGTTGCCGTCCACGTCGGTGAAGCCGTAGCGCTCGGCCAGGGCGGCGGTCGTCTCGACATTGCCGGTCCGTTCCAGCCGGGTGGCATCGGTGGCCAGGCCGACCACGGCACGGCCGATGAACCGCGGCGTCTCGGCCAGGTTCACGTCGAGCACGCGACCGTCCGGGAAGTCCAGCACCTGGCGACCGTCGTCGGTGCTGCGGGCGGCGGCGAGCAGGAACTCGGTGCGCACCAGGCCCGGCCAGAGCGAGAACACCGCCACGGCACGGAGTTTGAGCTGCGTGGCCAGCTCGGCGACCAGCCGGTCCGTCGCCGCCTTGCCGACGCTGTAGGCCACGTTCGGCACCTGCCCGCCCGGGGACGACACGGCCACGATCAGGCCGCCGTCGGACATCAGCGGCACGGCGTGCACCGCGGCCACGTACGCGGCCCGGGTGCCGAGGCCGACGATCTGGTCCCAACTGCCGATCGGCAGCTCCCAGAACGGCCGGGTCAGCCAGCCGGCCAGGTCGGGGGCGCAGAACGCGCTGTTGACCACGATGTCGACCTTGCCCTGCTCGTCGGCGATCCGGTCGAACAGGGTGGCCGTCTGCCCGTCGTCGAGGACGTCCGCGGTCACCGCGATGCCGACGCCGCCGGCCTCGGTCACCGCCGCCGCGGTCTCGGCCAGCGGCTCGGCGCTGCGCGCCACGACGTACACCGTGGCGCCGGCCGCGCCCAACTCGACGGCGATTCCCTTGCCCACGCCCCGACTCGCGCCGGTGACCACGGCGACCTTGCCCGTGAGATCCATCCGGCCAAGCTACGTGATCATGCCGCCGGCACCGGTCGGCGCTGTCCGGACGTGCACTGTTGCGCGTCCGCACCGAGAACGTCACCCCGTCCACGCCGGCGTGGACGGGGTGACGGGGCAACTACGAGATGACCATCACCGGCTCCGGCGCGAACCGGATGTCGGCGAGGGTGCCGGGCCGCAGGTCGACGGCGGCGGGGCTGGGCAGGTCGCTGTCGACCTCGGTGCCGTCGGCCAATTCCACGGTGACCCGGGTGACGGGACCGCGGAAGCTGCTGCGGGCCACCCGGACGGTGCCGGCGACGGCCGGGGTGAGCAGCACGGACTCGGGACGCACCAGGGCGGTGACCTTGGCGCCGGCGGAGACCTCGGGCGGCTGGGTGACGGTGAGCCGCTGACCGAGAACCTCGACCTCGGCGCCGGAAGCGATGCCGGGGATGCGGTTCATGGCGCCGACGAACGCGGCCACGAACGGCGTGGCCGGGCGGGTGTAGACCTCGTCGGGGCTCGCGCACTGCTCCAACCGGCCGGCGTTCATCACGGCGACCCGGTCGGACATGCTGAGCGCCTCCTCCTGGTCGTGCGTGACGAACAGGGTGGTGATGCCCAGACGTTGTTGCAGGCCACGGATCTCGTCCCGCAGCTGCACCCGCACCTTGGCGTCCAGCGCGGACAGTGGCTCGTCCAGCAGCAGCACCTTGGGCTCGATGGCCAACGCCCGGGCCAACGCCACCCGCTGCTGCTGGCCGCCGGACATCTGGGTGGCGTAACGATCGTAGTGCTGGTTGAGGCCGACGAGCTCCAGCAGCTCGCCGGCCCGCTTGCTGCGCTGAGCCGGGCTGACGCCGCGCAGACGCAGCCCGAACGCGACGTTCTCACCGGCGGTCAGGTTGGGGAACAGGCTGTAGGACTGGAACACCATGGCCATGTCCCGCTTGTTGGCCGGCACCTTGGTGATGTCCCTGCCGTCCACGAAGACCGCGCCGGCGTCGCTGTGCTCCAGCCCGGCCACGATGCGCAGCGCGGTGGTCTTGCCGCAGCCGGACGGCCCGAGCAGGCTGACCAGCTCGCCGGGCGCGATGTCCAGGTCCAGCCCGTCCAGCGCGGTCACCTGGCCGTAGCCGCGGCGCAGCCCCGCCAGCCGGACGGGACTGCCGGGCTTGGCCTCGGTGCTGGGTTCGATGGTGGCGGTCATCCGGACCTCCCGGTGCGGCGGGCCCCGCGCTGCCCGAACACGGACATCAGCAGCAACAGCGCCCAGGTGACGATGAGGATCAGCATGGAAGCCGCGGTGGCCACCTCGCCGTCCTGCTGACCGGCCTGGACCGTCCAGACCGGCAGGGTGTTCATCAGCAGCAGGTTGGCGATGGTGAACTCGCCCAACACCATGGCCGCGCTGAGGATCGAGGCGTTGAGGATGGACGTGCGCAGGTTCGGCACCACCACCCGCAGCAGCACGGTCAGCCAGCTGGCCCCGAGGTTGCGGCCGGCCTCGACCAGCGTGGTCAGCGGGATCGACGACAGGCCGGCGTCCAGCGTGCGATAGGTGAACGGCAACGCCAGCACGACGTACTCCAGCGCCAGGATGACCGGCGTGCCGGTGAGCCAGTTCGGCCCGCCGCGGAACGCCACCAGCACGCCGTTGGCCAGCACCACGGCCGGGATCACCAGCGGCAGCACGCAGATGGCCTCGATCAGCCGCCGCAGCTTGGGCAACCGCAGGTGCACCCACGCGGTGGTGGGGACCATCAGCACCAGCGTGATCACCACGGTGCCGGCGGCCAGCTCCAACGAGGTGATCAGGTTGTCCAGGAAGCCGGGCTGCCCGAACAGGTTCTCCCACGTGGACAGGTCGTGCGTGTCGTGCACGCCGCGCAGGCTGAACTCCACCGACGCCGCGATGGGAATCAGGAAGTACAGCGCGGCGATGACCAGCACCAGCCACGCGGCGACGCGACCCTTGCCGAGTTTCCGACGGGGGCCTTGTGTCGCAACGGTCAGATCGGCAACCGCGGTCATCGCAACCACCTCGACGTCCGGCGCTGCATCCACGCGTAGCCGGCCAGCGCCAGGCCGACGATGAGGATCATGCCCAGCCCCAGCGCATTGCCCAGGTTCTCCTGGCCGACGGCCACGTTGCCGGACATCACGGCGGCGATCTGGATCGGCACCAAGGGAATGATGCCGTTGGTCAGCGCCGCGGCCGTGGCGTACGCGGCGAAGGCGTTGGCGAACAACAACATCAGCGCGCCCAGGAACGGCGGCAGCAGCAGCGGACCGCCGACCAGCCGCCAGTACTGCCAGCGGCTCGCGCCCAGGTTGCTGGCCGCCTCCTGCCACTGCGGACGCAGGCCCTCCAGCGCCGGGAAGATCACCAGCACCATCAGCGGGATCTGGAAGTACAGGTACACCAAGGTGATCCCGGCGAAGCCGAACAGGCTGAAACCGGAGATGTCCAGGCCGACCGCGCCCAGCCACTTGGTCACCAGGCCCTGGCTGCCGATGGCCGCGATGAACGCGAAGGCCAGCGGCACACCGGCGAAGTAGGCCAGCACCCCGGACGCCGTCGACACCACCTGGCGCAACACCCCGCCGGGCGGGGAAGCGCTGACCGCGAAGGCGATGGCCAGCCCGACGATCGCGCCGACCACCGCCGTCAGCGCGGAGATCTCCGTGCTGACCACGAAAGCGTGCAGATACGGGTCGCCGGCGGCGGCGCCGATGTTGCTCAGCGTCCAGCCGCCGGCGTCGTCCTGGAACGCGCCGACGACCACGGAGATCGTCGGCACGCCCAGGAACACCGCGACATAGGCCAGAAACGGCAGCAGCCCGAGCAGGTCGAGCCGCCGCCGGTTCCGGAACTTCAACTCAGCCAACGGTCTTCGCCCAGTTGTCGGCGATGACCTTCTTGGCCGCGGTCAGCTGCGCCTCGGTCGGGAACGGCGAGTTGCCGCTGACCTTGGGCAGCGCGTCCAGCAGCGTCTTGTCCACGGTGCCGGCGCCCTGCATGGCGGCCAGCTCGACCGGACGGGCCCAGCCCTTCAGGAAGCCGTTCTGGCCCTCGGCGGAGTACAGGTACTCCTCCCACAGCCGGGCGGCGGCCGGGTGCGGCGCGGTGGCGCTGATGGCCTGGTTGTAGTAGTTGGCGTACAGGCCGTCGCTGGGCACGACGACCTTCCAGTCCACCTTGCCCTTGAGCGTGTCGGCCGCGGAGACCTGGAGGTAGTCCCAGTCGATGGTGATCGGCGTCTGGCCGGACTGGATGGTCGCCTGGGTGGCGCCGACCGGGATGAAGTTGCCGGACTTCTTCAGCGCGCCGAAGAAGTCGATGCCCGGCTGGATGTTGTCGGCGCTGCCGCCCTTGGCCAGCGACGCCGCGAACACGCCGGCGAAGGCCGCGCCGGCCTTGGTCGGGTCGCCGTTGAGCGCCACCTTGCCCTTGTAGTCCGGCTTGGCCAGGTCGGCGAACGAGGTCGGCGGCGTGGTGATCTGCTTGGCGTCGTAGCCGATCGAGATGTAGCCGCCGTAGTCGTTGTACCAGCGGCCCTGCGCGTCCTTCTGCGAGTCCGGGATGTCCTTCCAGGTCGAGACCTGGTACGGCGCCAGCAGGTTGGCGCTCGCCGCCGACAGGGCGAAGGAGGAGCCGAGGTCGAGCACGTCCGGCGCGCGGTCCTGGCCCTTGAGCTGCTTGACCGCGTTGATCTCGTCCTGGCTGCTGCCGTCCGGGTTGGCATCGTTGATCTTGATGCCGTACTTCTTGGTGAAGTTGTCCATCAGATCGCCGTAGCCGGCCCAGGTGCGGGGCAGCGTGATGACGTTGAGCGTGCCCTCCTTCTTGGCCGCGGCGATGAGGGCGTCCATGCCCCCGAGGTCGGCGGCGCTCTTGGCGGTGGCCGCCTTGTCGTCGGACGCGCTGCTCGCGCCGGACGACGAGCCGCATGCGGTGGCGGCCAGCGCGACGACAGCCAGCAGACCGGCCGCGAGGGTACGGCTTCTGTTCACGGGGGACTCCAGGAGTACGGGGAACGACTAGCGGCAGACTTGTACACCGAACTGACCACTTGGCTAGATAAGTGGGAACATGTTTGCACCGCCAGATGAACTCCAGATGTCGTGTTGCCCTCACGGCGGGTGACCGAGCGGTTGCGCGTTACCGTGCTGGGCATGGGGACGACGCTCTACCGCCAAGTGGCCGAGGACATCAGGGCAGCGATCGTTTCCGGTGCGTACCAGGCGGGAGCGCGGTTGCCGTCCGAGTCGGAGCTGGCTTCCCGCTACGGCGCGTCCCGGGGAACGATCCGGCAGGCGTTCGCGGCGCTGGCGGCCGACGGGGTGATCTCGTCCCGGCAGGGCGCTCGGCGGGTGGTGCTGGGCGGGCCGCGGCTGCAGACGTTCAACGAGCTGGTGAGTTTCTCCCGCTGGGCCAGGGCGATCGGGGAGGAACCGGCGGGCCGGGTGGAGCGGCTGGAGCTACGGCCGGCCGCCGAGGAGGAGTGCGCGCAGCTGGAGGTGCCGCTGGGCAGCCGGGTCTACCACCTGACCCGGGTGCGGTTCCTGTCCGGGCGGCCGGTGATGATCGAGCGGACGGCCTACCGCGAGCCGGTCGGGGCCATGGTCGCCGGGATGGACCTGGACGTCGTGTCGATCACCGAGCGGCTGGAGGACCTCGGCGTGATCTTCGCCGACGCCGAGCACCAGATCGACGCGGTGGCCGCGAATTCGGAGGACGCGCGGCTGCTGGCCGTCCGGCCGCGCACGCCGCTGCTGCGGGAGCGGCGGCGCACGGCCGATCCGAACGGCGTCATGCTGGAGTGGTCCGACGATCGCTACGTCGGCGACGCGGTGGCGTTCACCGTGCGGAATTCCGCGGGTGCCAAGGCATTGTCACGGCTACCCTCGCAGCGGTGACGAAGAACTGGGTGGAGTGGCACAACGCGTACGACGACCCCACGTCCGGCCTGACCCGCCGACTGGCCCATGTGCGGCGGCGCGTGCTGACGGCGCTGCGGGACGCGCCGGCCGGCGAGATTCGGTTGATCAGCATGTGCGCCGGCCAGGGGCTGGACGTGTTCGGGGCGCTGGCGGAGTTCGACCGGGCCGACGACGTTGTCGGGCGGCTGGTCGAGCTGAATCCGGAGAACGTGGCCGCCGCACGGGCGCAGGCCGGCCCGGGCATCGAGGTCGTCGAGGGCGATGCGTCGGTCACCTCGGCCTACTGTCCGGCCGATGTGGTGCTGGCCTGCGGGATCTTCGGCAATGTGTCCGATGAGGACGTTCGGCGCACGGTGACGCGGCTGCCGATGCTGTGCCGCCCCGGCGCGACGGTGGTGTGGACCCGCCACCGCGAAGCGCCGGATCTGACACCGTCGATTCGGGAGTGGTTCGCGGGGGCGGGTTTCGAGGAGCTGGGCTTCGACACCGAGCCCGGATACTCCTACTCGGTCGGCACGCACCGGCTGGTGGGCGAGCCGTTGCCCTGGCAGGACACGAAGTTGTTCGACTTCATCGGGAAGCCGGTGGTGTGACCACACGTTCCACCAGGGGCGCGAACCGGGCGAACGTCGGCACCTCGACGTCGGGATCCTTGGCGGCCTCGTCCCAGCGCCTGAGTGCAACGGCGTCTTCGGCATACGGGCCGGCGACGAAGGCCGCAACCTCCGTGGCACTCATCGGCCCGCCCTGGAAACCCAGCGTCCGCACGGAAGCGGGGGAGAGGGACTCGAAGTAGCCGGGCTCGGTGGCGCACAGATACCGCTTGGCCGCGACGTGCAGCCGCACCGGCTCGGTGACCGCCGGCGGAAACCACCTCGACAGGTACCGCGCGCCGGCCGTGTCGTGGTGCTTCTCGTCGGCCACCAGGTGCCCTACGTCGTGCAACAACGCAGCTGCGACAAGGTGATCAGGCGCATTCGCGGCCAGTGCTTCAGCGCCGGCGAGCAGCATGTGCTGGGCCTGTGTGACCGGCTCACCGAGGTACGCCGCGCCGCCGGGGCCGTCGAACAGGGCGGCCAGCTCGGCGATCGGAATCCGCCGCAGCACAGCGGCGGTGCTGGCCAGGGCGTCGATGTCGGCGTAGCAGCCCTGGAGGTGCCGCGCGCCGGTTGCGGCGAAAGCGGTGCGGGCGTGGAGGATCCGTGTGTTGTCGAACAGCAGGCAGTCGCCGGGCTCCAACCTCAGCGCTACCTGCGCCGCGGCCGACATCGCCCGGAAAGCGCGGTACGCCCGGTAGAACTCGGGTCCGTGCTCACGGCCGGGCTGCATGGACCGGTTGTTGATCCGCACCTCGCGGATCCGCCCGGCCGGGTCGACCTCGATGATCGGCTTGAACGCGCTCAAGAACGTTGTCTCGTCGGCGAACGAGAACGTCACCGGCGTGCGGGTCAACGTCTCGAAGGCGGCCGGGTCTTCGACCCTGAGCCGAGCCGCGACGGCGAAGCCGTCGACCAGCGTGGTGTCGCCGCCCTCTGCCGCGTTTTCGAGGCAGTGCAACAGTTGCAGCGTCGGCACCGGATCGCGGTACGGGTTGTCGGTGTGCGGCGAGATCGCCTTGCTGGTGAAGGCCAGGTTGTTGGGGGAGTCGACCACCCGCACGTCGAACAGCCGGCCGTAGTTGGTCTCCCGGACGAATCCGAACGTCTCGACCACTTCCAGCACCGCGCCAGGGCGGACCGGCACACCTCGGAGCAGCACGAAGCCCTTGCGCAGCACGGCATCCAGACAACGCAGCCGCTCGGCGTCGTCGTCCAGATACGCCGACCACGACGCCTCCGACGCGCCGGAGCGCTTCGACGACTCGTCACGGTGACCAGCCGGCGCGGGCGAGGCCAGCCAAGCCCGGTCGAACACCGAGCGGTGGCCGTCGGCGAACACCACCGTCACGTCATGGGCCGACTCGACGATTTCGACGACTGCCGGAGTTTCGGCCAGGTCGAACAGCTTCTGGCCGCTCACGGCGTCACGGCACTCGCCGCAACGGCAGTTGTCCCGCAACCACTCGGCCGAAAATCCCAGACTTGTCCGCACAAGTCCCAACATGGTCGGACAAGGTGGCGACCGCCCGACCACGAGGCGAACGCGGGATGTCAGATCCGTTCCAGGATGCTGCCGGTGGCCAGCGCCCCGCCGGCGCACATCGAGATCAACGCCGTCGACGCGTCCCGCCGCTCCAGCTCGTGCAGGGCGGTCGTGATCAGGCGCGTGCCGGTGCTGCCGACCGGGTGGCCGATCGCGATCGCCCCGCCGTTGACGTTGACCTTCTCCGGGTCCGGCTGGTGCACCGCCTGCCACGACAGCACCACCGACGCGAAGGCTTCGTTGACCTCGAACAGATCCAGGTCGTCGATCTTCATGCCGCTGCGCTCCAACACCCGGCTGGTCGCCGCGACCGGCCCGTCCAGGTGGTAGAACGGCTCGGCCCCGACCAGACACTGCGAGACGATCCGTGCGCGGGGCGTGAGCCCCAACTGCCGGGCCCGTTCCTCGGACACCAGCAACACGGCGCTGGCGCCGTCGGAGATCTGCGACGAGGTGCCGGCGGTGTGCACGCCATCCTCCAGCACAGGCTTCAACCGCGCCAACGCTTCCATGCTCGTCTCGCGCAGCCCTTGGTCGATGTCCACGCCCTTCACCGGCACGACCTCGTCACGGAACCGACCGGCGTCCCAGGCGGCCCGGGCGAGCTGCTGCGACCGCAAGCCGAACCGGTCCACGTCCTCACGGCTGATGCCGCGCCGCTGCGCGATCCGCTCCGCGGCCAGGTACTGGTTGGGCAGATCGATGTCCCACGACTCCGGCCGCGGCGCGCCCGCGTCGGTGCCTCGGTTGCTGCCCAAGGGAACCCGGCTCATCGCCTCCACGCCGCAGGCGATGCCGACGTCGATCGCGCCGACCGCGATCAGGCCGGCGATCAGGTGCGTGGACTGCTGGGCCGAGCCGCACTGGCAGTCCACGGTCATGCAACCCGCGCCTTGCGGCAGGCCGGCGTGCAGCCACGCCGTTCGGGTGATGTTGTTGGACTGCTCGCCGGCCTGCGTCACGCAGCCGCCGATCACCTGCTCCACCAACGCCGGATCGATGCCGGCCCGCTCCACCACCGCCTGCTGCGCCGCGCCGAGCAGCTCGGCGGCATGAAGGCCGGCCAGCCAGCCGCCGCGCTTGCCGATCGGCGTGCGTGCCGCCGCCACGATCACCGGGGTGCCCATGACCTCAAAACTAGAACAGGTTCTCGTCGCTCGCAATGGTCGTTTGAGCAGCAGGGTTCCGCTAGTTAACGCTGTATGCTAGGAAGAGCGTAGAACCCGTTCCACGCACGACGAGGTGCCTGGAGGCAGCGTGGTACCCGACGGTTACGACTTCACCGATCCCGATGTCTACGCGCACGGCGTGCCGTACAACCACTTCGCCGAGCTGCGTCGCACTGCGCCCGTCTGGTGGAACGCGCAGACCGGCAACTGCGGCGGTTTCAGCGACGGCGGCTTCTGGGCCGTGACGCGGCACGCCGACGTGCGCGAGATTTCCCGTCGCAGCGATGTGTTCTCCTCGTGGGAGAAGGGCGCGATCGTCCGCTTCGGCCAGGAGATGCCGCCGGAGCGGATGGAGATGCTACGGCTGATCATGCTCAACCAGGATCCGCCGCAGCACACCAAGGTCCGCGGCATCGTGTCCCGCGGCTTCACCCCCAAGTCGATCAACTCCTTACGCGACGCGCTGCGCGACCGGGCCGAGCGCATCGTCGACGCGGCGGTCGCCAGCGGCAGCGGTGACTTCGTCACCGACGTGGCGTGCGAGCTGCCGTTGCAGGCGATCGCCGAGCTGCTCGGCGTGCCGCAGGAGGACCGGCTCAAGATCTTCGACTGGTCGAACCAGATGATCGCCTACGACGACCCGGAGTACGAGATCGAGCCGGACGTGGCCAGCGCGCAACTGCTCGGCTACGCCTGGAACATGGCCGAGCAGCGGCGGGCCTGCCCGATGGACGACATCGTCACCAAGCTCGTGCAGGCCGACGTGGACGGCGAGTCGCTGGGCTCCGACCAGTTCGGCTTCTTCGTGCTGCTGCTGGCCGTGGCCGGCAACGAGACCACGCGCAACGCCATCACCCACGGCATGGCGGCGTTCCTCGACCACCCCGAGCAGTGGGAGCGGTTCAAGGCCGAGCGCACCCCGACCGCCGCCGACGAGATCGTGCGCTGGGCCACGCCGGTGGTGGCCTTCCAGCGCACGGCCAAGGAGGACGTCGAGATCGGCGGCGTGCAGGTCAAGGAGGGGCAGCGGGTCGGCATGTACTACAGCTCGGCCAACTTCGACCCCGAGGTGTTCGAGAACCCGCACTCGTTCGACATCGGCCGCGATCCCAACCCGCACCTCGGCTTCGGCGGCAGCGGCACGCACTACTGCCTCGGCGCCAACCTGGCCCGGCTGGAGATCGAGCTGATCTTCAACGCCATCGCCGACCGGATGCCCGACATCCACAAGCTGGCCGAGCCGGAACGGCTGCGCTCCGGCTGGCTCAACGGCATCAAGCACTTCCAGGTCGCCTACGCCTGACCCCGGTCAGCAGCGAGTCCCGCTCGATGTCGAGCGGGACTCGCTGCTTTGTTCTACTTGGCCGTGAACACGAGTGCGGGCCGCGACCAAGTAGAGATGTGATGACAGCAACCGACGAGGCGGCGCCGCCTGGCCACCTCGCGGATTTCGAGCAGCTGTTCGAGGCGCACGCCGATGACCTGCACCGTTACCTGGGCAGACTCGTCGGCGGCGTGGCCGACGACCTGGTCGCCGACACCTTCGTGGCGGCCCTGAAGGGCCGCGACGGCTTCGATCCGGCGCGGGCCTCGCCCCGGGCCTGGCTGTTCGGGATCGCCAACAACCTCGCCCGCAACCACCTGCGCCGACGCAAACGTGAGACGGCCGCCACCGCCCGGCTGGCCGATGCCGCCCGCGTCGAGAGCCACGAGAATCGCGTGGTCGAGCAGGTCGACGCGCAGCTACGGGCCCGCCGGCTGGCCGCGGCCATCGCCGAGTTGGACGACGCCGACCGCGATGTGCTGCTGCTGACCAGCTGGGCCGGCCTCGACTCGAACGAGATCGCGGAGGTGCTCGGCATCCCGGCCGGCACCGTGCGGTCCCGCCTGCACCGCGTGCGCCGCCACCTGCGGGTCGCCGCGCCGCGAATGGATCTTGGGAGCACCGACGATGTGGACTGACAGCGAGCTCGACCAGGCCCTGGCCGACCAGCCGGCGCCGGCCTTCAGTCCGGCGGCCCGGGCCCGTGCGCTGGCCGCCCTGCGCGCGGCCGACGCCCCGTCGGCGCGTCGCGGCGGCAAGGCCTGGTGGCTGGCCGCCGCGGCGGCGGTCGCGGTGGCCACCGGTGTGACGGCCACCTTTCTGTCCGGCGGACCCGCCCCGCAGGCCAGCGCGGCGGCAGTGCGGAGCCTGGAGCAGGCGTCCGGCGGCTCGGCCGAGGTGACGGTCGGCCCGGGGCAGTACTTCTACCGGTCCAGTCACAGCTGGGCGCTCGACGCGATCCAGCTCAAGTCCGGCAAGTACCTGGACGTGCGCCAGGAGACCGTCAGCGACCTGTGGATCCCGGCCAAGCGCTCGGACGTGTGGCTGGCCCGGACCCAGACCACCGGCCGGCACACCTGGATCGTCGGCAGCGACGAGGAGGCCGTGGCCGAGGGACAGGGCGACATCCTCCGGCCGGGCGTGCAGTCCGAGCACTCGGGGCCGTGCGGCGACTGGGGCGGCCGGCAGGTGCCCGAGCTCGGCGGTTCGCCGGACGACGGCAAGCCGTGCGACCAGCGGATCGGCACCTGGGGCAACCCGACGCCGCGGTTCATCGCCCAGCTGCCGACCGACCCGGCCGCGCTGTACGCCAAGCTGGTCGCCGACAGTCAGGGCGACAAGGCCGAAGTGCTGCGCAACGCCGCGGCGGTGCTGTCCTCCGGCGACGCCTCGCGGGCGGTTCGGTCCACTGTGTACAAGGCGCTGATGTTGATGCCCGGTCTGGACGTCACCGACAACGCGGCCAATTTGGACGGTCAGCGGGGCGTCGCACTGGGTGTGTCGAACGGGACCTTGCGGCAGGAGATCGTGATCGACCCGGCGTCCGGGCGCTACATCGGCGAGCGGCTGGTCAATCTGGTCGCCGGCACCGACGCCTTGGCCGGCGTGCCGGCCGGCACGGTGGTCGACTTCACCGCGGTGACCACCGGTGTGGCCGAGAAAATCGGTGTCGCGCCTCGTTAGCCTGGAGGCATGGATACGGAGCGACTCACGTGGGCGATCGGCGAGCCGGTCGTCCGCGTGACGCCGTTCGGCGGCCGGGGCTACACGCCGGCCCGCCGGATGATCGTGGAACTGGCCGACGGCACAACGGTTTTCGCCAAGCAGGCGGTGAACGAGTACACGGCCGGTGAGTTGCGGCGCGAGCACGCGAACTACCTGCGGCTGGATCCGTCGTTCATGCCCCGGCTCCGCGGCTGGGACGACGACGGCAGTGTGGAGCCGATCCTCGTGCTGGACGACCTGTCCGGCGCGCACTGGCCACCGCCGTGGCGACTGGACCAGGTGCGGCAGGTGCTGGACACCATCACGGCGATCGGCCGGCAGCCGGTACCGGACGGCATGCCGGTGCTGGACGAGAGCTCGATCAACGGTGGCTGGCAGGCGGTAGCCGAGGAACCAGAACCCTTTCTGTCGCTGGGACTGTGCACGCGGGCCGGGCTGGACTGGATGCTGCCGACCATGCTGGAAGCCTCCGCCGCGGCGAAGCTGTCCGGCGATTCCGTGGTGCATCTGGACGTGCGCAGCGACAACCTGTGTTTTTCCGGCGACCGCACGGTGTTCGTCGACTGGAACCACACCTGCCTGGCCAACCCGGAGCTCGACCGCGCCGCTTTCCTGCCCAGCATGCACGCCGAGGGCGGACCGCGGCCGGACGACGTCGCGGACATCGACGTCACCATGGTCGCGGTCATTGCCGGCTTCTTCGCCGCCCGGGCCGGGCTGCCGCCGGTGCCGGACGCGCCGGGCGTGCGCCCGATCCAGCGTAAGCAGCTGGAAGTGGCGCTGCCGTGGGCGATCCGGGCGCTAGGGCTTGGGTCGTAGCGTCTTCATCGCGCGGTCCATCTCCCAGTGCGCCCGGACCGACCGGATCAGGCCGTCCTCGTCGACCCGGTAGACGAACACGCCGTCGGTGTCCATCAGGTTGTCGCCCGGCAGGTGGATCGTGATGGTGCCGACGTTGGCGCACTCCGGACCGTTGGCGTACGAGTCGGTCATGGTGAAGTCGAAGCCCTCGGCCAACGCGATCGCCTTGTCCCAGAAGGCCGCGATGGCCTCGTGCCCGTGATGGCCGAGGCCGTCGGGGTCGAACGGGGACGGGCCGACCGGGTCCTCGACGCTCCCGTCCAGCGCGAACAGCGAGATCCACTTCTCCTTCTCGCCGGCCACCACGGCCTCCATGGACCGCCAGGACGCCTTGCGCGCCGGGTGTTCGGCCTTCGACGCCCGCCAGTCGATCACGCTGTCACCTTCTCGATCACCTCGTGCTGGAACCGCCGCAGTGCGTCCTGCTTGGCCGCCAGCTCGCCGTCGAAGCCGACACCGTAGAGCAGCCACGGCATCACGATGGCGTCGGTGACCCCGGCCCCGGCCAGGTCCTGGTAGCCGTCGACACCGAACTTGTCGATCGACACGGCCTGGATCTCGAACGGCTCCCCGGCCCGTCCGTATTCCTCGCGCAACTCGGCCAGCCGGCTGACGATCTGCTGGAGATCACCGAACTTGATCATCGCCGACGTCCAGCCGTCGCCGATGCGCGCGGCCCGGCGCAGCCCGGCTTCGGTGTGCCCGCCGACGTAGAACGGCACCGGGTTCTTGGGCGCGGGGCTCATCTGGAGCTTGTCGAAGTCGTAGTACTTGCCGTGGTACTCGACCATGCCGCCGCCGAGGATCAGCTTCAGCACGTCGATCATCTCGTCCGAGCGCGGCCCGCGGTGCGCGTATTCCGTGCCGCACCAGGCGAATTCCTCCGGCGACCAGCCCAGTCCGACGCCCAGCCCGAACCGGTCGTTGGTCAGCGCGGCGACCGAGCCGACCTGCCGGGCCAACAGCACGGGATTGCGCGAGCCGAGCTTGAGCACCTGCGTGTAGAACCGGATCGTGCTGGTGCCGGCGCCCATCGCGGCCGCGGCGATCAGCGGGTCGGCCCACGGCGTCTCGGCGTTCCAGAACCGGCTGCCGTCCGGCGTGTACGGGTAGTCGGCCGACACCTTCTCCGACCAGAACAGGGAATCCGGCAGCGCGATCGACGCGAAGCCGCACTCCTCGGCCGTCTTGGCCAGCTCGACCAGCTGGTCCAGCGGGCTCATGGCAACCGCAAGCGTGAACTTCACCGCGCACCCGGCCTTTCCGATCCGACCACCCAGAGCGAGAAGTACTGCGAGCCGCCGCCGTAGGCGTGGCCCAACGCGACGCGCGCGCCGTCGACCTGGTGCTCACCGGCCCGGCCGAGCACCTGCATCGCCGCCTCGGCGTAGCGCAGCAATCCCGACGCGCCAATGGGATTCGACGACAGCACGCCGCCGGACGGGTTCACCGGCAGGCGCCCGCCGATCGCGGTCTCGCCGGCCTCGGTGAACTTCCAGCCCTCGCCCTCCTCGGTGAAGCCGAGGTTCTCCAGCCACATCGGCTCGAACCAGGAGAACGGCACGTAGATCTCGGCAACGTCCACTTCGGACACCGGATCCTTGATGCCGGCCTGCTTCCACAGGGCCGCCGCGGCATCCTTGCCGGCCTGCGGACTGACCTGGTCGCGTCCGGCGAACGTCGTCGGCTCGGTCCGCATGGCC
>DATJJB010000145.1:0-44318 GCA_035492655.1 Kutzneria sp.
TCACCGCCGCCGGCTGCGACATCGTCCGGGTGGCCTGTCCCTCCCAGGACGACGCCGACGCGCTGCCAGCGATCGCGCGGAAGTCCTCGATCCCGGTCATCGCCGACATCCATTTCCAGCCCAAGTACGTGTTCGCCGCGATCGACGCCGGGTGCGCCGCGGTCCGGGTCAACCCCGGCAACATCCGCAAGTTCGACGACCAGGTGAAACAGATCGCCGCGGCCGCGAAGGACCGGGGCACCCCCATCCGCATCGGGGTCAACGCGGGCTCGCTGGACAAGCGGCTGCTGGAGAAGTACGGCAAGGCCACCCCGGAGGCGCTGGTGGAGTCCGCGCTGTGGGAGGCGAGCCTGTTCGCCGAGCACGACTTCCACGACATCAAGATCTCGGTGAAGCACAACGACCCGGTGGTGATGATCCGGGCCTACGAGCTGCTCGCCGAAGCGTGCGACTACCCGCTGCACCTCGGCGTCACCGAGGCCGGGCCGGCGTTCCAGGGCACCATCAAGTCGGCGCTGGCGTTCGGTGCGCTGCTCTCGAGGGGCATCGGGGACACGATCCGGGTCTCGCTCTCCGCACCGCCGGTGGAGGAGGTCAAGGTCGGCAACCAGATCCTGGAGTCGCTGAACCTGCGCCCCCGCAAGCTGGAGATCGTGTCCTGCCCGTCGTGCGGGCGCGCCCAGGTGGACGTCTACAAGCTGGCCGACGAGGTCACCGCCGGGCTCACCGGCATGGAGGTCCCGCTGCGGGTCGCGGTGATGGGTTGTGTGGTGAACGGCCCCGGAGAGGCGCGGGAGGCCGACCTCGGGGTCGCCTCCGGCAACGGCAAGGGACAGATCTTCGTCAAGGGCGAGGTCATCAAGACCGTTCCCGAGCACCTCATCGTCGAGACGCTGATCGAGGAGGCCATGCGCCTGGCCGAGTCGATGGGCTCGGAGACCGGCGAGGCGGGCTCACCCGAGGTCGTCGTCACCTGATTGTTTCCATGTTTTGCGGGCGCCTGATGTATCCACGCCGCCGGTCTGGCAATCTAGAGAAGTGCTGAGAGTAGGTGGCCCGCGCCTGCTCGACGAGAGAGACCGGGCCGGGGTGCAGCTCGCGCTGGATGCCGACCCGATCGCAGCGTGCATGGTCGCCTCCCGGGTGGAGTTGGCCGGCGTGGACTCCTGGCGGCTGGGTGGCGAGCTGTGGGGGATGGGGTCACGGCTGGAGGGCCTGTGCTTCGCCGGCGCGAACCTGGTCCCCCTGCGCGGGAGCCGCCCCACCCTGCGGGCGTTCGCCGACCGTGCGCGCCGCCGCGGCCGGGCGTGCTCCTCGCTGGTCGGGCGGGCCGAGCTGGTCCTGCCGCTGTGGAGTGACCTCGAGCAGGACTGGGCGCCGGCCCGGGAGATCCGCCCGGAGCAGCCCTTGATGGTGCTGCCGACCCGGGCCTCCACCCGCCCGGACCCGATGGTTCGCCAGGTGCACCCGCACGAGCTGGACCGTTACCTGCCCGCGGCCGTGGCGATGTTCACCGAGGAGGTCGGGGTCGACCCGCGCCTCGGCGACGGTGGGGTCGGGTACCGGGCCCGGGTTGCCGAGCAGATCGCCAGCGGGCGGGCCTTCGCCCGGTTCGAGGACGGCGAGGTCGTGTTCAAGGCCGAGATCGGCGCGCTGTCCTCGCGCGTCGGTCAGATCCAGGGAGTGTGGGTGCACCCCGATCGCCGGGGGCACGGGGTGGCCGCGGCGGGCACGGCGGCGGTCGTTGATCGCCTCGTGGCGATGGACCGGGTCGCCAGCCTGTACGTCAACGCCTACAACGTGCCGGCGCGCGCCACCTACACCCGGATCGGGTTCACCCAGATCGCCAGCTTCGCGACGGTGTTGTTCTGAACACGAACCCGACGGCGGTCCCGACGAGAAGCGCGGTCCCGGTGAGAACCGTCGCCGCGGCGCTGGCGGCCGACGTGGCCGCCGTGCTGGTGTTCGCCGCAATCGGCCGTAGCTCGCACCAGGAGCGCCTGGCGCTGCTGGGGCTACTGGGCACGGCGGCCCCGTTCCTGGTCGGCCTGCTGGCCGGCTGGGGGGCCGGACGGCTGTGGCGCGATCCGGCACGCCCCCGGTCGGGCTGGTGGGCCGTGGCCGGTGCGGCCGTCGTCGGGCTCGCGTTGCGGTACCTGGTCACCGACCGGCTTCCGTGGACGTTCGTGCTGGTCGCGAGCTTGAGCCTGGCCGTGATGCTGCAATCGTGGCGGCTCGTCGTCCTTGCGGTGCTACATGGCCGGAGGCGCAGCAATTAAGGTGGGGTTCATGCCCGTGCGTGAAGCCCTCAAACCTGGCCGAGTGGGCCCCCTGCGGCCCGTGCCGGCGGAGATCCCGCGCCCGGAGTACGTGGGCAAGCGGGGACCGACGCCGAGCACCGATCCTTACGTCCAGCCGCCCGAGGTCATCGAGGCGATGCGCATCGCCGGGCGGATCGGGGCCCAGGCCCTGGCGGCCGGTGGCGCGGCCGTGCGGCCCGGGGTCACCACCGACGAGATCGACCGGGTGGTCCACGAGTTCCTGGTCGACAACGGCGCCTACCCGTCGACCTTGGGCTACCGGGGCTTCCCGAAGAGCTGCTGCACCAGCCTCAACGAGGTCATCTGCCACGGCATCCCCGACTCCACAGTCATCTCCGACGGCGACATCGTCAACATCGACGTGACCGCCTACATCGGGGGAGTGCACGGCGACACCAACGCCACCTTCCTGGCCGGCGACGTCGCCGAGGAGGACCGGCTCCTGGTGGAGCGCACCCGCGAGGCCATGATGCGGGCGATCAAGGCGGTCCGTCCGGGGCGGCCGCTCAACGTGGTCGGCCGGGTCATCGAGTCCTACGCCAAGCGGTTCGGCTACGGCGTGGTGCGCGACTTCACCGGGCACGGCATCGGGCGCAGCTTTCACTCCGGGCTGGTGGTGCTGCACTACGACGCCCCTGAGGTGGAGACGCTGATGGAGGAGGGCATGACCTTCACCATCGAGCCGATGATCAACCTCGGCACGATCGACTACGACATCTGGGACGACGGCTGGACCGTGGTCACCAAGGACCGCCGGCGTACCGCGCAGTTCGAGCACACCATCCTGGTCACCGCCGAGGGCTCGGAGATCCTCACACTCCCGTGAGTGGGGCCCTGCTCGTCGCCGGTACCACCTCGGACGCCGGGAAGAGCGTCCTGGTCGCCGGGCTGTGCCGGTGGCTGGCCCGGCGCGGGGTGAAGGTCGCACCGTTCAAGGCGCAGAACATGTCCAACAACTCGATGGTCACCCCGGACGGCGGTGAGATCGGGCGGGCCCAGGTGATGCAGGCGCTGGCCTGCGGCCTGGAGCCGTCGGTCCGGTTCAACCCGGTACTGCTCAAGCCGGGCAGCGACCGGTCCTCGCAGGTGGTGGTGCTGGGCCGGGTGGACGGCACGGTCAGCGCGATGAGCTACCGCGAACGCAAACCCGCCCTGCTCGGCGTGGTCACCGACACCCTGGCCTCGCTGCGGGCCGACTACGACGTGGTGGTGTGCGAGGGTGCGGGCTCACCGACGGAGATCAACCTGCGGGCCACCGACATCGCCAACATGGGCCTGGCCCGGGCGGCCGGGTTGCCGGTACTGGTGGTCGGTGACATCGACCGGGGCGGGGTGCTGGCGCACCTGTTCGGCACGCTCGCGCTGCTTTCCGCCCAGGACCAGGGGCTCGTGGCCGGATTCGTGATCAACAAGTTCCGGGGCGACCCGGCGCTGCTCCAACCCGGCCTGGAGCAGCTGCGGGCGCTCACCGGGCGGCCGACCCTCGGGGTGCTGCCGTTCGACGACCGGTTGTGGCTCGACGCGGAGGACTCGCTGTCCACGGTCGCCGACGGGGTGGTCGGACGCCCCCCGCCGCCGCTCGGACACCGCTGGCTGCGGGTGGCGGTGATCCGGCTGCCGCGGATCTCCAACGCCACCGACGTCGACGCCCTGGCCTGCGAGCCCGGGGTGGCGGTCCGCTACGTCAGCGAGCCGTCGCGGCTGGTCGACGCCGACCTCGTGGTGCTGCCCGGCACCAAATCCACGGTGTCGGACCTGGACTGGCTGCGCCGGACCGGCCTGGCCGACGCCGTCGTGGCCCACGCCCGGTCCGGTGGCGCCGTGGTCGGCATCTGCGGTGGTTACCAGATGCTCGGACGCCGGATCGTGGACACCGTGGAGTTCGGGGGCGGGGAGTCGGGTCCCGGTGAGGTGACCGGGCTGGGGCTACTGGACCTGGAGATCCGTTTCGAGGCGGACAAACACCTGGGCCGACCCACCGGTGCCGCCTTCGGGCATCCGGTGACGGGTTACGAGATCCACCACGGCCGGGTGAGCCACACCGGCGACCCGGCGCTGCTGGCGGACACGATCAACGGTCCGGAGGGTTCCGACGCTGGTTCGGTCCTCGGGACCCACTGGCACGGCCTGCTGGAGAACGACGGGTTCCGCCGGGCACTGCTGACCCGGGTCGGCCCGCCGGGTTTCCAGGTGGCGCCGGACACCTGCTTCGCCGACGTGCGGTCCGGCCAGCTGGACCTTCTCGCGGACCTGGTGGACCGGCACCTCGACACCGACGCGGTGCTGAGCTTGATCGCGGATGGCCTGCAGGCGGGTCTGCCGTTCGTGCCGCCCGGGACATGACCGGGGCGGAGCGGGCCGGAGTCAGTCCAGCTCGAGGCTGAGCAGGGCGTTCTCGACGATCTCGGGCAGCGCCGGATGGATCCAGTACTGACCGCGCGCCATCTCCGGCACCGTCAGCCCGAACGACATCCCCTGGATCAGCGGCTGGATCACCGTGGACGCCTGCGGACCGATCAGGTGCGCGCCGAGCAGCTGACCGGTCTCGGGGTCGGCGAGCAGCTTGCAGAAGCCGGTGGTGTCCTCCATCGCCCAGCCGTAGGCGACCGAGCCGTAGTCCTGGACGGTGGCCACGTACCGTCCACCCCCGCCCTCCTGGCGGGTGCGGCACTCCTCCTCGCTCAGCCCGACGGCGGCGATCTCCGGCTCGGTGAACACCGCCGAGGGCACGAACCGGTGGTCGGTGCGACGTAGGTCGTCCGGGTCGGCCAGGTTGTGGGCCACCACCTTGGCCTCGTGGTTGGCGACGTGCTTGAGCTGGTAGGGGGAGCTGACGTCGCCGAGGGCGAACACACCGTCCACCGGGGTGCGCTGGTACTCGTCGACCGCGATCCGGCCGTCGGTGTGCACCGGGATCCCGGCGGCCGACAGGTTGAGCCGGTCGCTGTTGGGGACCCGGCCGATGGCCACCAGCAGCGTGTCGCCGTGCAACTCGCCGCCGTCGGACAGCTCCACCTGGATCCGGCCGTTCGAGGTGCTGGCGCCGACCGGCACCGCATCGGTGTGCACGTCCCAGTTCTCCCGGGCGAGCTCGGTGAACCGGGCGGACACCGTCTCGTCCATGTGCCGCAGCAGCGCCGGGCCCCGGGTCACCAGGGTCACCTCGCTGCCGAGCGCGGAGAACACGTGGGCGAACTCGGCGGCGATGTAGCCGCCGCCCAGGATCACGATCCGCCCCGGCAGCTCGTCGATTCGCATGATGGTGTCGGAGGTGTGGAACGGCACACCCGAGTCGGCGACCGACTCGGGCACCGACGCCCTGGAGCCCGTGGCGATCACGATGCGGTCGGCGCTGATCTCCTCCTGACCGCCGCCGGTGAGCGACACCGTCAGGGTCTTCGGACCGCTGAAGGCCGCGTGCCCGCTGATCAGGGTGATGTTCGGCTCACCCTCGGCACGGTAGCGGCGGCCGCCCTCGGAGATCGGGTCGATCCGGCCGAACACCCGGTCGCGGATGTCGGTCCAGCGCACCTTGTCCACGCTGGCGTCGACGCCGTAGCGGGAGGAGTCGTTGGCCCAGTGGGCGATGTTCGCCGCGTAGACGAACATCTTGGTGGGGATACACCCGACGTTGAGACAGGTACCACCGAAGATCGCGCTCTCCTCGATGAGCGCGACCTGCAGATGGCTGAACCGCCGGTCGGGCAGGGAGTTCCCGGAACCGGAACCGATGATCACCAGATCGAAATGCCGCACGCCCCGACAGTATCGCCCGGGAGTGAGATGCGTCCGGTCCGTGCCTCCGGCGTCGCAGCGGTGGTCAGAAGTCTGGTAAGCAAGGCCGGTGAGCACCCTGTCGGTCGCGGCGACCCTCCGCCGAAGCTGGGCGGTCGACCTCGACGCCGCCACCCTGTACTCGCTGCTGAAGCTGAGGGTGGAGGTCTTCGTGGTGGAACAGGCCTGCCCGTACCCCGAGCTGGACGGCCGCGACCTCGAGCCCCGGACCCGGCATTACTGGCTGGCCAGCGGCGCCGGTGGTGGCGTCGGCGACATCAGCGGACGGGACGGCGCGGACCGGGTGCTCGGATGCCTACGCCTGCTCAAGGAGCCCGACGGCGGCTACCGGATCGGGCGGCTGTGCGTGGCGGAGGAGTTCCGGGGCCAGGGACTCGCCCGCCGGCTGATGGACGCCGTACTCGCCGAGGTCGGGGACGGTGACTGCGTGCTCGACGCGCAGACGTCGTCCGTCGGTCTCTACAGCGGTCTGGGGTTCGTGGCGACCGGGTCCGCCTACGACTGGGACGGCATCGAGCACATCCCCATGCGTAGAGCACGCCGCGAGTTGGCCTCGTGACCGAAGTGGCGGCGGCACCCAGGAGCGCGTTCCCGTTCTCCGCGGTGGTCGGTCACGAGGACATGCGCCTGGCGCTGCTGCTCACCGCCGTGCACCCGGCGATCGGCGGGGTCCTGGTCCGCGGGGAGAAGGGCACGGCCAAATCGACGATCGTGCGCGCCCTGGCCGGTCTGCTCCCGGCCCGCACGGTGGTCGGCGGGTGCCGGTTCGGCTGCGACCCGGAGCGGCCCGACGCCGGCTGCCCGGACGGCCCGCACCCGACGGACGCCCCCCGGGCCGAGCGCGTCTCGCGACTGGTGGAGCTGCCGGTGGGGGCCACCGAGGACCGGTTGATCGGCTCGCTGGACCTGCAGCGCGCACTGTCCGACGGGGTGCGTGCCTACCAGCCCGGACTGCTCGCGGCCGCGCACCGGGGGCTGCTCTACGTCGATGAGGTCAACCTGCTGCACGACCACCTGGTGGACCTGTTGCTGGATGCCGCCGCGATGGGCCGCGCGCACGTCGAGCGCGACGGGGTGTCGCTGTCGCATGCCTCGGAGTTCCTGCTGGTCGGCACGATGAACCCGGAGGAGGGCGAGCTGCGCCCGCAGCTTCTCGACCGCTTCGGGCTGACCGTGGAGGTCGCCGCCGCCCGTGACGTCGACCAGCGGGTCCGCGTCGTACGCCGGAGGCTGGACTACGAGGCCGACCCGGCCGGGTTCGTCGATCGCTGGCGCGACGAGGAGGCCGCACTCGCCGCGCAGGTGGCGGCGGCCCGCGCGTTGTTGCCCAAGGTGACCCTTCCGGACGCCGAGCTGCGCCGGATCGCCTCGGTGTGTGCGGCCTTCGACGTCGACGGGATGCGGGCCGACCTCGTCACCGCGCGCACCGCCGTGGCCCACGCGGCCTGGCGGGGGGCCTCGGAGGTGGCCGAGCAGGACGTTGAGGTGGCCGTCCGGCTGGCGCTGCCGCACCGTAGGCGCCGCGACCCGTTCGACGAGCCCGGGCTCGACCAGCAGGCCCTGCACGAGGCGCTGGAACAGGCCCGCGAGGACGCCCGGCCGCGACCGGGCGACTCCGGGACCGAGGCCGACCGCGATCCCTCCGGGCCCGATGCGGGACCGGAGCCCGGCCCGGGCGATGACGGACCCGATGAGGGACCCGGCGGCGGGCCCGACGAGGGTCCCGATGACGGGGACCCGGACGGGGACGGGCCGGACGGCGGTCCCGGTGGCGGTGTCGCTCCGCCCTCGGGAGAGCAGCCGACCAACGGCCACCGCCGACCCGGCGGGGACGGTGCCCCGCGCCTGGCGCCCGCCGCGCCGCCGTCCTACCGGGTGCGGCTGCTGACCGTGCCGGGGGTGGGCGAGGGCGCTCCGGGCCGGCGTTCCCGGGCCCGCACCGCGCACGGGCGGGTGGTCCGGGCCACCGCACCCACCGGCCATGCTCCCGCCGTCCGTGCCGGTGACCTGCACCTGCCGGCCACGGTGATGGCCGCAGCCCCGCACCAGCGGACCCGGGGCCACCGTGGACCCGGCCTGAGCCTGCTGCGCGAGGACCTGCGCCACGCGGTGCGGGAGGGCCGGGAGGGCAACCTCATCCTGTTTGTGGTGGACGCCTCCGGCTCGATGTCGGCCCGTAGCCGGATGGCAGCGGTCAGCGGTGCGGTGGTGTCACTGCTCCGCGACGCCTACCAGCGCCGGGACAAGGTCGGTCTGGTCACGTTCCGCGCCGGTTCCGCCGAGCTGCTGCTGCCGCCGACCACATCGGTGCCGACGGCGGTGGCGCGGCTCGCGCGGTTGCGGACCGGCGGCCGCACCCCGCTGGCCGACGCGCTGCTCACCGCGGCCAAGGTGCTCACCGTCGAGCGGTTGCGGGATCCCAGCCGCCGGCCGTTGCTGGTACTGCTCACCGACGGACGGGCCACCGTCGCCGCCCGTCCGGGCGGTGACCCGGTGACCGACGCGCTGCGGGCCGCCGCGATGCTGGGTGCCGAGGGCGTGGCGTCGATCGTGGTCGACTGCGAAGCCGGACCGGTGCGCCTCGGGATGGCCGCCACGCTGGCGGCCGCCGCCGGAGCGGAACTGGTCGGTGTGGGCGAGCTGTCCGCGGAGCGCGTGGTCGGTGTCGTCCGGGCCGCGAGCGCGGCGTAGGAGGAGGGGCGACATGCCGAAAGGCCAGGTAGCCGAGGTGCCGGACGACGGGTTGACCACCCGTGTCCGCCGTAACCGGCCGTTGGTGATCGTGCACACCGGCGAGATGAAGGGCAAGTCGACGGCGGCGTTCGGCCTGGCGTTGCGGGCGTGGAACCAGGGCTGGTCGATCGGGGTCTTCCAGTTCGTCAAGTCGGCGAAGTGGAAGGTCGGCGAGGAGACCGCGTTCCGGGCGCTGGACCGGCTGCACCAGGAGACCGGCGAGGGCGGTCCGGTGCAGTGGCACAAGATGGGCGAGGGCTGGTCCTGGACGCGCAAGCAGGGGACCGAGGCCGACCACGCGAGCGCCGCCCTGGACGGCTGGCGGGAGATCCGGCGGCGGATCGAGGCCGAGGAGCACCGCCTCTACGTGCTCGACGAGTTCACCTACCCGCTGAAGTGGGGATGGGTGGACGTCGAGGAGGTCGTGGAGGTGCTCTCACAGCGCCCGGGCAACCAGCACGTGGTCATCACCGGCCGGGACGCCCCGCCGGCCCTGATCGAGGCAGCCGACCTCGTCATGCAGACCACGAAGGTGCGTCATCCCATGGACGCCGGGCAGAAGGGCCAGCGCGGCATCGAGTGGTGAGCGGGACGGCGGCTCAGGGACGGCAGGAGGAGCCCCGCGCGGCGCCGACCAGGGCCTCCGCGAGGTGGGCCTCACCGGCCGGCGTGGGGTGCACCCCGTCGGTCGACAGGTCCGTCCGGGTCTGCCAGCCGGCGCTGGCGTCCACGATCCGGACGGCGGAGAACTGCCCGGCCACGGCCGACTGGGCGGCCGCGTAGGCGGCGATCACCTTGGGATCGGACCCGGGATGGCCGATCCGGGCCACCCGTAGCGGCCTGACCAGCAGGATCGTCGGTACCGGGCGGCCCACGAAGGCCTCCAGGCTGCGGCGTAGCGACGCCGTCCACTGCGCGGTGGGTACTCGGGCCTGGATGTCGTTGATCCCTGAGTCGATGACCACCAGCTCCGCGGTCCCCGGCACCCAGTGAGTCGGGCCCTGGCGGATGAGCCCCTCGGTGACCTGGGTGGTCGCATGGTCGACCGCCCGGATCACCACCTGCATCCCCAGCGCCCCGGCGGCCAGGGACACGTAGCTGGCTTTCGCGCCACCGATCCAGGGGGAGTGCAGGTAGCTGTGGCCGTAGGCGACGAGCGTCCCGTGCGGCTGAGCGCAGCTCTGGGCGGGCAGCTTCGGGAGCACCACCTGCGCGGTGTTCCCGATCACGACGGGCCGGGCCGACGCCGCCGGCGGACCGGCCAGCGCGGGACCCACCAGGGCGGCGGCGGTGAGTACGAGCGCGACGATCGCGGGCCGTGTCCGCACCCCGCACCTCCCCGTGGTCCCGCATGATCGGTCAAGAGCGTTGAGTTTGCCCGACGCCCGCGCCGTTGTCAGCCAGGTAGCCGGGTGTCGCCGGTGTGGCGACGGCCGCCTTGACTCGCCGGGAGCACCTCGGCCCGCGTAGCGTCGGTCGCCATGACCAGGGTGATCGCCATCGCGGCGGCGGCGTCGGGCGCCGGGAAGACCACGGTGGCGACCGGGCTGATGGCCGCGCTGCGCAGACGGGGCACGACGGTGGCCCCGTTCAAGGTCGGCCCCGACTACATCGACCCCGGCTACCACTCGCTGGCCACCGGTCGTCCGGGCCGCAACCTCGATCCGGTGCTGGTCGGTGAGCACCGCGTCCCCGGGCTGTTCGCGCACGGGGCGGCGGGCGCGGAGGTGGCGGTCGTCGAGGGGGTGATGGGCCTTTTCGACGGTCGGATCGGCGTCGAGTCCGGCGCGGACGGCTCCACGGCGCACGTGGCCGCGCTGCTGGGCGCGCCGGTGCTGCTCGTTGTGGACGCGCGCGGACAGAGCCGCAGCCTGGCCGCCGTGCTCCACGGGTTCGCCACCTACCGCCCCGGCACCCGCCTGGCCGGTGTGGTGCTCAACCGCGTCGGGAGTCCCCGTCACGAGCAGGTGCTGCGGGCGGCGTGTGACGAGGTGGGCCTGCCGGTGCTGGGTGCGCTGCCCCGCGGCGAGGCGCTGGAGGTCCCGTCACGCCATCTCGGGTTGATCCCCGCGGTGGAGCACGGCAGCGCCGCCACCGGGGCCGTCGCGGCGATGGCCGAGTTGGCCGCCCGCCACCTCGACCTGGACGCCGTACTGGCCGCCGCGGCGACCGTCCACACCGGTGGTGCCTGGGAACCGGCCGTCGAGGTGGGCGCCCCGGTGCGGGGCCGCCCGGTGGTGGCGATGGCCGGCGGGTCCGCGTTCACGTTCGGTTACGCCGAGCACGCCGAGCTGCTCGCCGCCGCCGGTGCGGAGGTCGCGGTGTTCGACCCCCTGCGCGACGAGGACCTGCCTCCCGGCACCGCGGGGATCGTGCTGCCCGGCGGGTTCCCCGAGGAACACGGTGCTGCGCTCGCCGCGAACGCCGCCCTGCGGACCAGGGTCGCCGAGTTCGCCGCGACCGGTGCCCCGATCCACGCGGAGTGCGGTGGCCTGCTCTACCTCGCCCGTGACCTCGACGGCCAGCCGATGTGCGGTGTACTCGACGCGTCCGGTGTGATGACGCCGCGGCTGAAGCTGGGCTACCGGGACGCGGTCGCGCTCGCCCCGTCGGCGCTGTTCGAGCCCGGACGCCGGATCACCGGCCACGAGTTCCACCGCACCGCCATGAGCCCGCCCGCCGGTGCGTCACCGGCCTGGCGCTGGGCGGTCGACGGGAACCCGGCGCCGCCCGAGGGGTTCGTCCAGGGCGGTCTGCACGCCTCCTACCTGCACGTGCACCCGGCGGGTAGCCCGGACGCGGTGGCCCGTTTCGTCGCCCGGTGCGCGACGCACCGCGCACTGGTCGCCTCCGCGTGAGGTGAACGCCGATCTGGTGGTCGGAGTGGGCTGCCGCCCCGGCACGGCCGAGGCCGCGGTCCGCGAGGTCGTGACCGCGGTGCTGGAGCGCCACGGCCTGACCCTCGGTGAGGTGCGGGCCTTCGCCACGGTGACCGCGCGCGCCGACGAGCCGGCGCTGCGGGCGATCGCCGGTGACACGCTGCTGGCGTACCCGGCCGAGGTCCTCGACAGGGTGGCGGTGCCCCACCGAAGCGCCCGGGTGGCGGCCGCCGTCGGGACCGCATCGGTGGCCGAGGCGGCCGCGCTGCACGCCGCCGCGGTGCTGGCCGGCCCGGAGGGCGTGTCCACCCTCGTCGCGGGCAGGTTCAGCGGGCCCGCCGTGACGGCCGCGGTGGCGCGCATCGTCGAGCGGACGGGACACCTCGGTCCGTAACGGGGCGGACACGGTGTGAACGGTTCAGCGCAACCTGATGATCACTGGGCGCGCGATTCCCGGCCGAACCCCGGTCCGGTCGGCCCGACCCGCCCGCTCGCGGGATACTGCGCGCCGACATGTCCGCCCGGAGCGGGACGGACTGCAGAAAGGGGCCGGTGTGATGGCTGAGGAGCAGCGGGACCGGGGCCCGGTGGACGAGGGCAACGGGGGACCGGTCACCCCGGGGGCCCAGACGCCGCACGGCGGCGCCCACGGCACGGGATCCAACGGCTCCAACGGGGCGGACAGCACCGCGCTGGTGAAGCCCGACCAGGCCGAACCGGCCAGGCCCGGACAGGCCACGCCCGGGTCGGTCCAACCGGCCGGACCCGAGGCGGCCAAGCCACTTTCGGACGTCAAGGTGGCCGGTGGCCGGATCAGCGGCGTCTGGGTCGCGCTGACCCTCTCGGCCGTGGTGCTGATCTTCCTGCTGATCTTCATCGTGCAGAACAACGTCGACGTGCCGATCAGGTTCCTGTGGATGGCGGGCACGCTGCCGCTCGGGGTCGCGCTGCTGTTCGCCGCCGCGCTCGGGGTGCTGCTGGTGGCCATTCCCGGCTACGGGCGGATCCTGCAGCTGCGCCGGGCGCTGCGCAAACTCGGCAACCGCTGACCGGGCGGCGTCCGATGCCGCGGCGGCCGGTGTCACACCACCGGTTGGATACCGGGGTGACCTGCGCCTCCCGGGTCGCTCGTCACGTTGACCCGGCCCCGCGGCGATGGGGAGGATGCAGCGTGCCCCCGTTCGAGACGACCACCCACAGACCGGACCCCCACGGCGGACATGGTGCGGGCCACCATGGCTGACCAGCACTATCTGGTCGGTCTGGACCTGGTCGGGCGCACAGTCGTCGTGATCGGCGGTGGCTCCGTCGCGCAGCGCCGGGTCCCCCGCCTGCTCGCCGCCGGAGCAACCGTCCGCCTGGTGTCGCCCGAGGTGACGGCCGCGGTCGAGGGCATGGCCGACCAGCTCGACTGGCACCGTCGGCCCTACGCCGACGGGGACCTGGAGGACGCGTGGTACGCGCTGGCGGCCACCGACGATGCCGAGGTCAACGCCGCTGTGGTGTCGGAGGCCGAGCGACGGCGGATCTTCTGCGTACGGGCCGACGACGGTGACCAGGGTTCCGCGGTCACCCCGGCGGTGGGGGAGCACGAGGGCCTGACCGTCGGCGTGCTGTCCGGCGGGGACCCCCGGCGCTCGGCCGCCGTCCGGACGGCGCTCATCGAGGCGCTGCACGCCGGCGAGATCGCCGATGCCGCCGAGCGGGCCGCCCCGGGGGTGGCGCTGGTGGGGGGTGGCCCAGGCGACCCGGGGCTGATCACGGTCCGGGGGCGGCGGCTGCTCTCGCTGGCCGACGTGGTGGTCACCGACCGGCTCGCCCCGCAGCGTCTGCTCGAGGAGCTGCCGACCCACGTCGAGGTCATCGACGCGTCCAAGATCCCGTACGGCCGCGCGATGCACCAGGACAAGATCAACGAGACGCTGGTCGAGCACGCCAAGGCCGGCAAGTTCGTGGTGCGGCTCAAGGGCGGTGACCCGTTCGTCTTCGGCCGGGGCTTCGAAGAGGTCATCGCGTGCGCCGAGGCCGGCGTCCCGGTCACCGTGGTACCCGGCGTGACCAGCGCGTTCGCCGCTCCGGCGATGGGTGACGTACCGGTCAGCCACCGGGGGGTCGCGCACGAGATCGTGGTCGTCTCCGGGCACATCGCCCCGGACCATCCGGACTCGCTCGTCGACTGGCCGTCACTGGCCCGGCTGCGCGGCACCCTCGTGATCATGATGGGCGTGCAGAAGATCGGGGCCTTCGCCGAGGTGCTCATCGAGCACGGTCGGCCGGCGGACACCCCGGTGGCGGTGATCCAGGACGGCACGCTGCGCAGTCAGCGCACCGTGCGCGCCACCCTGGCGAAGGTGGCGGACGCGATCGCCGATGAGCGAGTGCGCCCGCCTGCCGTCATCGTGATCGGTGCCGTGGCCGGCCTTGACGCCGGCCACCACGCGGCGCCGCCGTCTGCGCCGGCTTAGGCGGATCGATGATCGGCACCCCGGAAGGCATCCGGGAGCCGGTGATCCTGGCCAGCTCGCTGTCGCCCGGGCGGACCTGGGTGTTGCGGACCCGCACTCCGGCCTTCGCGGTCATCTGCTTGACGTCGCGCTGCTCACCCGGGGTCACCAGGGTGATCACGGTGCCGGTCGCGCCGGCCCGTGCGGTGCGCCCGGCCCGGTGCAGGTAGTCCTTCGGGTCGGCCGGCGGGTCCACGTGCACGACCAGGCTGACGTCGTCGACGTGGATGCCGCGGGCGGCCACGTCGGTGGCGACCAGCACCGGGGTGGTGCCGTCACGGAACTCGGCCAGCACCCGCGTGCGGGCGTTCTGCGCCTTGCCGCCGTGCAGCGCGCCGGCGTGCACGCCGATGGAGCGCAGCTTCTTGGCCAGGCGGTCCACGTGGTGCTTGGTGCGCACGAACATGATCGTGCGGCCCTCGCGGGCGGCCACCTCGTTGATCACGTCGGGCTTGTCGTCGTTGGACACCATCAGCAGGTGGTGCTCCATGGTGGTGACGCTGCCGGTGGGCGGCGACACCGAGTGCACGACCGGGTTGTTCAGGTACTCGCGGACCAGCTTGTCCACGTCCCGGTCGAGGGTGGCCGAGAACAGCAGCTTCTGGCCGCCGGGGGCGACCAGGTCCAGGATGGCCCGGACCTGCGGCATGAAGCCCATGTCGGCCATCTGGTCGGCCTCGTCCAGCGCGGTGAACTCCACGTCGGACAGCACGCAGGTGCCCTGCCGGACGTGGTCGGACAGCCGGCCGGGGGTGGCGATCAGCAGGTCGACGCCGCGGCGCAGCTGGTCGGCCTGGCGGGTGAACGAGGTGCCGCCGACGACGGTCCGGCACCACAGGCCGAGCGCGCGGGCGTACGGCGTGAGGGCGTCGCTGACCTGCATGGCCAGCTCACGGGTCGGCACGAGCACGATGGCCCGCGGGTGCAGCGGCTTGGCGTGGCCGCCGTTGAGCCGGCTCAGCAGCGCCAGGCCGAAGGCCAGCGTCTTGCCGGAGCCGGTCTGGCCGCGGCCGAGCACGTCCCGGCCGGCCATGGTGTCGGGCAGGGTGGCGGCCTGGATCGGGAACGGCTCGTTGATGCCGGCCGTGATCAGCGCGTCCAGCAGGGGCTTGGCCAGGCCGAGCTCCTCGAACGAGGGCATCGGGCCCTCCGGCAGCGTCGAGGGGATGTCCTCGGCGATGCTCGGCTGGTAGACCTCGACGGGCTTGCTGCGACGGCGGTTGGGCCGGCCACGGTAGCCGCCGTTGCCACGCGAAGAGGAGGAAGAAGAGTTGCCGTAACGGCGGTCGGACGATGGTGCGGGCACAAATAACCTTCCGGAACGTGGCACGTCACGGGGAGGCTCCGCGGAGAACGCGGTGATTCACAAGGACGGGCCCGGCGCGCTTGTCCGCGCCGATGGTTTGGGTGGTTCGCACCGCGAACCAGTGTCAGTCGGTGGCCGGGTCGCCACAGCGGTGCGTCGTAACTATATCCGATGATCGGGACGAGCCGCGCCAGCCGGCCAGTGAGCTGGCTAACCGGGTGTTGTCGCCCCGAAAGACGACAACACCCCGGCCGGTCAGCCCATTCCCGCTTCGGCCAACAGATCTGCCGCGAGTTCCTCGGCGTCGGCCAGCTCGACCGGCAGGCCCTTGGCGGCGAACCAGGACGTGATGTTGCGCACGTCCCGGGTCAAGAACTCCGGCCCACGCGGGTTGGCCACCACGTCGACCACCTGGGGCAGGTCGATCAGCATCAGCCTGTCCTCGTGCACCAGCAGGTTGTACGCGGACAGGTCGCCGTGGGCCAGGCCCATCGACGCCATCGAACGCAGCGCCTCGACCAGCTGGTACCAGAGCTCCCGCAGCTGTCCGCCGACCGGCCGCAACTGGGCCAGCCGGGGCGCGGCCGCGCCGTCCTCGTCACCCACGAACTCCAGCAGCAGCTCCGTGCCGGTGCGCTGCACCGGGTACGGCACCGGCGCGCCGGCCGTCCAAAGTCGACTGAGTGCGGCGAACTCGGCGACCGCCCACTGCTCGGCGATCAGGTTGCGGCCGAAGGTGGTGCGCGTGGCGATGGCCCGCATCTCGCGGGACTTGCGCATCCGACGGCCCTCGAGATAGCCGGCGTCCCGGTGGAACATCCGGTGCTCGTTGCTGCGATACCGCTTGGCCGCCAGCAGCGTGGCCCGGCCGCTGCCGGGCAGCGACCGGCGCAGCAGGAAGACGTCGGCCTCCTTGCCGGTCTTCACCGGCCCCAACTCGTGGTCGACCGCGGCGGCTTCGGTGATCAGCCAGTCCGGTCGGGGCTCGGGACCGAGGTCGCCATCGCCCCACGTTGACCAGCGGTCGGCCCCGTCGGGCAGCGGATCCGTCTCCATCGCGTCGGCGCGCGCCTGGGCGAGCAGCCCCCTGGCCTCCTCGGTGAGGCGGCCGCCGCGGGTGGGACGGGGTTCGTCGTCGTCGAATCGACGCTTGCCGCGTCGTTTCTCGGGCAGGTCAAAATCGAAGTCGTGCTCGCGCACTGGTGAGGTCTCCTCAAGAAAAGAACTGGGAAGACGCCCCACCGAGCAGGTTCTCGCCGTGCGGAACCTCAGGGTTCTCGCTACGCGGACCTCAGCGGGACGCCGGGACGGGTGCAGGCCACGCCCCTGACGACAGTCGTTGCCATGAGGCACCTCCTCCGGGTCGATCCACGCATGGTCAAGCGATCGGCGGGATCATGCCGCCGACTCACGGGTATCCGCAACCGATTTACGGCTTGCGTGCGACCGCCGCGTAGACGGCCGAGTCCTCCGGCCGTTCGCCGACGTCCTCCGGCGACTCCGGGCGCCACTGCGGCGTGAACACCACGCCCGGCTCCACCAGCTCGAATCCGTCGAACATCGCGGTGAACTCGGCCTTGGAGCGCGCGGTCACCGGGTTCTGGCTGTCGCGGTACAGGTCGATCAGCTGCCGGATCTGCTCGCCCATGGCGTCCATGGTCACGTGCGACAGCGCGAGATAGCTGCCGTTGGGCAGCGCCGAGCGATAACGAGCCGCCAGTGCGAGCGGCTCGTCGGAGTCGGGGATGAAGTGGTAGACGGCGACCGTCAGCAGCGCGATCGGGCGGCCGAAGTCCAGCATCTGCCGGGTCTTCTCGTGCCCGAGAATGCTGTCCGGGTCGCGCAGGTCGGCCTCGATGGCCACGGCGTTGGGGTTACCGTCCAGCAGCAGGTCGCTGTGCGCGGCGGCGACCGGCTCGTTGTCCACGTAGACGACGCGGGCGTCCGGGTTGGCCTTCTGCGCGATCTCGTGCACGTTGCCGGCGGTCGGGATGCCGGAGCCGATGTCCAGGAACTGGTCGACGCCCTGGTCGCACAGGTAGGCCACGGCCCGGCGCAGGAACGCCCGGTTGAGCCGGGTGAAGTCGTAGACGCCCGGCGCAACCGCGGCGACCTTGCGGCCCAGCTCCCGGTCCACCTCGAAGTTGTAGCTGCCGCCGAGGAAGAAGTCGTAGAGCCGGGCGGCGCTGGCCCGGTCCACGTCGACGCCCTTGGGCGCCCAGTCAGGCAGATTCACTGCGCTCCTCACCAGTCCGGGTCGACGTTGCCGGCGATGATCATCGGTTCCACTTCGAACGGCAGCGACGGCGGGCCGAAGTGGTCGCCCTGTCCGAAGTCCACGCCCAGCTCGCGTAGCGCGGCGGCATGCCGCTCGTCCTGCACGCCGACCGCGTACACCGGCAGCTCGGCCAGCCGCGCCGCCGACACCACGCTGCCGATGGCCCGCTCGGCCGACGGGTCCGGCTTGTCGTCCACGCCCAGCGTGGCCACGAACTGCGGCGCCAGCTTCACGCCGTGCACCGGCAGGTCGGCGAAGCCGTGCGGGCAGCTGGTGGCCGTCATGCCGCTGACCAGCACCAGGAAACCCAGCTCCTGCAACACTCCCAGCACCTCGGCCGGATCCCCGTCCGGGTCGCGCAGCACGCTGTTGTCCACCTCGAGCGCGAGCTGCTCGTAGCGCGCGCCGGTCTCCTCGACCACCGTACGCAGCAGCTTCACGATGTCCTGGTCGCAGACCATGCGATTGGGCAGCGGCACCGACAGCGGCGGCGTCCGGTCGCCGTGCTCGTCGTGCCACTGCCGGGCCTGCTCGCAGGCCTGCCGCAGCGTCCAGCTGCCCAGCGGCAGCATGTGCCCGGTGCGCTCGGCCAGGTGCAGGAAGTCGTTGGCCGCCAACACACCCTGCTCCGGGTGGTCCCAGGACACGACCGTCGAGAAGCCGGCCAGGCCGCGGTCGCCGATCCGGGCGATCGGCTCGAACTCCACGGTGAACTGGTCGCCGCGCAGGGCCGCCGGCAGCTGCGCGGCCAGCACGAAGTCGCGGCGCTGGCGGCTGCCCCGGTCCTCCTCGAACAGCGCCCACTGGGCCCGGCCGTCCTGCTTGGCCCAGTGCATGGCCTGCTCGGCGTCGGCCAGCAGCCGCGCCGGATCCGAGCCCGCGGCCGCCCGCTCCACGATGCCCACGCTGGCCGTCACCGCGTACTCACGGCCCTCGGCCTGCACCGGCTCGGCGATGCGGGCCATCGCCCGCTCCACCGTCGCCACCATGTCCCGGGTGGTGGAGCGCACCGCGAGCAGCGCGAACCGGTCGCCGTCGACCCGGCCCAGCAGGCCGTTGTCGTCGCCGACCACGGTGCGCAGCCGGTCCGCGGTGGTCTTGAGGATCTTGTCGCCGACCTGGTCGGACACGCCCGCGTTGATCACCGACATGCCGTCGAGGCCGAAGCAGGCCAGCCCGATCCGGTCGCCCGGCCCGAGCCCGCCGACCGCCGACTCCACCTTGGACACGAACAGCGCCCGGTTGTGCAGGTTGGTCAGCGGGTCGTGGGCCACCTGGTGGGTCCAGCGGTCCTGCAGCAGGTGCAGGTCGGAGATGTCCTCGATCATCACCACCGGGTAGTCCGGCAGGCCGTTCTCGTCCTTGATCAGGGTGACCGCGATGTGCACCCAGATCGGCTCGTCGTCGCTGCGCAGCATCTGCTGCTCGGAGCGCAGCGAGGTGAACTGGCCGTTGATCAGCTGGCGGTAGGCCGTGGACACCTCCTCGGCGTCCTTGCGCGGCATCAGGTCGTACGGCGTGCGCTGGCGCAGCTCGTCGGCGCTGTAGCCGAGCATCTCCTGCATGGCCAGGTTGGAGCTGACGATGTGGCCCTGGATGTCGCCGATGGCGATGCCCACCACCGACTCGGTGAACACCGTCCGGAACCGGCGCTCGCTGGCCCGCAGGGCCTTCTCCGCCGCGTCCCTGGCCCGGAACACCGCCTTCTTCAACGTTTCCTGCTGCTGGAAGATGTGGTCGCGCAGCGCGTCGACGTAGCCGCCGGCCACCGCGCCCAGCAGGTCCACCAGCCGGTCGTCGTCGGCCTCGGCCCGCAGCTGCCGGCCGAGCACCCGGATGGTGGCGTCGAGTGCCTTCGGGCCGACCAGCTGGGTGGCGACCAGGCCGCGGCCGACCTCGATGGCCTGCGTGTGGTCGAAGGTGTCGGCCCGCAGCGAGGCCGTCAGCAGCTCGGCGAAGCCCTTGAGGATCACCTGGAGCTCGCCCCTCGACAGCGGGACGTTGCTGGTCGGCAGCACCGCGCCGGCCCACAGCCGCGCGAAGTCGGCGAGGCCGGGGTACATCGCCCCGCCCTGCTCCTCGTCGCCCGTCATGCCGCCTCTCCAGCCGTGATCAGACGACTGTATCGCCGACTAGTCCGTCACCACGAGGTCAACCGAGCGCTCAGCGGTCTGCCGCACCGTCAGCCCGGCGGCCGTGGCCGTGCGGACCAGGCCGGACAGGTTTGTCGCCGCTTTGGGGGCAATTGCCAGCAGCCGGGCCAGCCGGCCCTTGTACGCCTTGTTGAAGTGGGAGACGGTCTTGCCGTTGGGCATCACGACCTTGACCGTGACCGCGTGCGGGATCTTCGCCAGCGCCGCGTAGGCGCCACTGCGCATGTCCACCACGAGCTCGTCGGCCGCGGCCAGCACCGGCTCCAGCTCCGGCCGCCAGTGCGAGCTGAGCGTGCCGATGCCGGGCAGCGAGCTGCCGCCGGACAGCCGGTAGGCCGGGATCGGGTCGCCCGCGCGGACCACGCCGAACAGCGCCGAGGCCACCGCCAGGCGCTTGTCGGCCCGTGACTTCTCCGCCTTGGACAGGGATTTCGCGTCGAGTGCGTCGTACAGCACACCCGTGTAGCGGGACAGCGCCGGCGCGGTCGGGGAAGTCAGCAGGGCCGCGTTGCGCTGCACCTCGTGGTGCTGGCGCTCCGACAGCTCCAGCGCCCGCAGGCTCGCCGGCACGTCCGCGGCCAGCGTCACCAGCGCGTCGGCCAGCTTGCGGCGCAGCGGCGTCAGCTCGGGGAAGGACAGCGCGTCCAGGTCGAGCGGGCCGCCGGCGCCGCCGTCGGACTTCGTCTCGGACGGGGGTAGCAGCACCAGCACCGTCCGAGAATAACGCGATCGTCACCGGCGGTCGTGCCAGCGGTTTCCCGGCGGGTCTTGTGAGGCCGACGTGATCGCGCTTACACTCGTTTCGCCTCCGCCAGAAAACCACTTTCCCGTGGTTCCGCTCGCCCTGACGAATTCCGAGCGGATACGGGTGAAGGAGGCTGTGCGTGTCTCGAAGGATTCGCATGCTCGGCGGTATTCTGGCCGCCGCATCCCTGCTTCTGCTCGCGCCGAACGCCTATGCCCAGGTGGAAAGCGGCAGCTGGAAAACATGGAGCCCCGGCTACAACGTCCAGCAGGTCGGCTGCGGCTCGGTCAGCGGCTCCACCTTCAAGCTGACCTGCTCGTCCAGCAGCGGCGAGCAGCGGGCCGAGCGCCGCTACGACACCTACAGCGGCGGCACCCACCAGTTCGAGGGCTATTTCAAAATTAACAGCATGGGCGGCAGCCGGATCAGCCTGAAGCAGACGTTCGCCAACGGGCCGTTCTTCCTGCTCGCCGTCGAGTCCGGTGGTCGGATGTACAGCGTCGAGGGCGGCGCCACCATTTCCGGCGGGGCCACCGTCGGCACCACCGTTCGTGTGAATACCGTCAACCAGGTGGGGTCCTCGCACCGGACCTACATCAACGGGTCGCTGAAGAACACCATGTCCAGTCCGAGCGGCAGCTACTACGACAAGCTCGGCGCCTACCGCACCGCCAGCGGCCAGGGGCCGATCTCGGTGACGTGGAGCAACATCAAGTTCTGGACCAAGTGAGCCGGTGACCGCCCGGCCGGTCTCGGCCGGGCGGTCCCTCCCTGCGATCGCCGAGGCCACCCCTGTGAAACGTGCTCTCGTGTTGTGCTGCGCTGCCGCGCTGACCGCCTGCTCCACTCCCGCCCAGCCGGTCTCCCTTGCCGCCGCCATGACCTCGCCCGTCGACATCCGCCTCACCTGGACCGGCACTGATCCCTCGGCCGCCGGCCGCATCATCGAGTTCGCCACCGCCGCCGACGGACCGTGGACCACCCTCCAGTTCATGCCCGTTCGTCAGGACTCCTACGTCCATCCCGACCTGATGCCCCAGACCTCGTTCTACTACCGCCTTCGTCCCTACTACGGGCCCGCTTCCACCGCCGTCACCGTCACCGTTCCCGGTGGGTCCGCCGGCAACGACAGCAAGGACTGGCCTTCCCCCGCCACCCTGCCCGGCGGGCCGGCGGCCACCCACCCCGTCCGCACCGGCGCCGCCGCCCCCACCGACCTCAAGGCGAAAGTCCTTCAGTCCAACGGCATCCTGTTCACCTGGACCGACAACGCCGCCGACGAGGAGGGCTACCTGCTCGAGGACCAGCCCGCCGGCGCCGCCGACTACAAGGTGGTGGCCGTGCTGGACAAGGACATCAACTCCTTCCCCTTGATCACCTTGCCGGACGAGAACACCGCCTCCTACCGCGTGCGGGCGTTCTACTACGGCTCACCGCCCAATGTGGTCACTCGTCGAACCGGGGGTGAGTAGGGGGATCGGTCGTCGGGTGGGTGGGACGTGAGTGCGTCGGGCGCCCCACCCACCCGTCCACCCTCTGGGGGCTGGCGGCCTCGAGTGGGCTACGCCGTTCGGGTCTGCTCTAGTCGTGACCGCGACTGAGGCTCTGACCAGCACGTTTGCCCGTGGTATCCCTGAAGGCGTGAAGGCGACGAAGATCAGCGGGTGTGACGAGTCGGAGTGTCCGGCGGTGTACGCGACCGATGAGCCCGGCGTGGTGCTGGCCCAGGGCACACCCGTCGCGGGGGTCGATGGTGTGCGCCTCGGCCCTGGCGAGATGGCGGTGAAGCTGCCGTTGTCGGTGCTCCGGGACGCGGTCGCACGCCTCGAAGGCGCCGGCTCGTGACCGTGGTGGACTCGGCCGACCTGTCCGCGCTGTTTCCTCGGTGCCGGTCGGCGTGGCGACTGGAGGCCCAACCTACGTACACCGTGGCCAGTGAGCGACCGAAGATCGACCGGTGGCGAGCGGGTGAGCCGCGCCCGGCGGACCACAACGCCGCCTGGGGTGACCGTATCCGGGCCTGGACAGCCGAGGGAAGGACCATCGGGCGGGTGCGGGTCGAGTCGGAGCCGTTGACCGAGTACCAGCAATACCAACACGCCTGGACGTTTCCCGCCAACAGCGCGGCCGGGGAGGTCCTGTACCTGCTCGAAGCGGCCACCGCGAACGAACTCGGGTTGCCACCGCAGGACTTCTGGGTCTTCGAGACCGATGACGTCGGGTCCGGTGAGTTGTCGGTGGTGTGGTTGAACTTCCGTCCGGACGGAACGATCATCGACCGCGTTCTCGCCGAACCTGAGGAGGCGGTCCGACTTCGCGAATTGTTGGTGGTGGCGCGGGGCCGGGCGCGTCGGTTCGAGGCGTGATCGTGGGGCGGCGTGCTTGATCCTGAACGGCGGAGCCAGCAGCAACACGAGTTGGCGCGGGCGTTGCGGGAGGCGGCGAAGCTCTCCGGGGAGCGGCTCGCGGCCCGCTGCGCCATGTCCCAATCCAAGATCTCCCGGATCGAGCGCGGCAGGCTCCGTCCCAAGCTCGATGACGTCGAGCGCATCCTGACCGCGCTGAACGCCCCCACGGAGACCGTGGCCCGGGTGATGAGGCTCGCCCGCGTCGCGACGATCGGTTACACCTCCAAGCGTGCCGACGCCGAGCGCGGGCTGTGGCGTACCCAGGACGACATAGCCGCGCTGGTGGCCTCGTCGGCGATGGTGCGGCAGTTCATGCCCGGCATTCCGTCCGCTTTGTTGCAGACGGAGGAGTACGCCCGCGCGACCCTCACCCCGGTGGTGCCGGGGGCAGTGGCACGGAACGTGGAGAAGACCGTCGAGGCTCGGCTGGCCGCTCAGGCCGGGCTTGACGATCTGGGTCGGCGGTTCGTGTTCGTGCTGACCGAGCAGGCGGTGCGGTGGCCGCGGGTACCGCGGGATGTCCGAGCCCGGCAGGTTGCCCACCTCGCCGCGCTCTCGAACTGCCCCAATATCGACATGGCCGTCCTGGCACCCTCCGTCGACCATGATCTGGTGGTCGAGGCTTCGCCGTTGAACTACTTCGTGATCTACGACGATCGGCTCTCGGTGACCGAGACCTCGACCGGCACGACGGTCGTACGGGACCCCAAAGACCTGGCGTACCTGGAAAACCTCTTCGATTACTTCTTGTCGAAGTCGCTGCGGGGCGACGACGCCACCGTCTGGCTCTCGTGGGTCGCCGGCGAGATTATGCGACAGCGTAACTAGAACTGTTGCAGCACAAGAGGTTTGTTTACCGTCGTGGGTGCTCTTGTTTCCTGCCTGGGGAGTATCCATGACAACCGCGGCTGGCAGCGCCCACAGTGGCGACGGTTATGCCATCGAGCGCGAGCGGCGGGCCAGTTGTGCGGTATGGCTGGCGTCTCGGTGCGCGGGCTGGTCCGCCTCCTGCATCTGCCAGCCCGTCACACCGACTCCGGGACCAGTGCCGCCCGTGCAGCGTCGCGAATGTGACAGCGCACGATGATCGTGGGTGCGTCGGTGTCCCACCCACCCGACCTCTCATGCGCGGTGACTCGCCAGAAAGCCGTCGACGGCGGACCGAAATCCGGTCGGGTCTTCCACCCAAGGCAGATGGCCGGCGCCGGGCAGGGCGACCCGCGACACCATCGGCAGGGCCTTGGCCAACGAGTCCACGGCCCAGCGCGGTCGGATGTCCTCCGTGCCGTCCACGATCAAGGTGGGAACCTCCAACGCCGCGCAGCGGGCGAGCAGTTGCGGCGAGCCCCAGTCGCGTTTGTCCTCGCGGTTGAGGGCCGCATTGCACTCGAAGTTCACCCCGAACCACGGGGTGGCCATGGCTTCGGCGTGGTGCAGAGCACGATCGCGGTCGACGAAGTCGGCCGACCACTGCAACACGCACAGCTCGCGGTCCTCGGCATCGGTGCGGTCCCGGCCGCCGAGCAGCTCCCACCGCGCCGCATGATCACCGAGGCCGCGCCGCAGGTTCCGCTCATAGGCCTCATGCCACGTCGATCCGTGGTCGATCCCGGTGCCGGAGACGTACACCAGCTCGGTCACGCGCTCGGGATAGGCCAGCGCATAACGCAAAGCCAGCTGAGCACCCCACGAGTGACCGAGCAAAGCCATACGTGCCAACCCGAAGTGGGCTCGGACGGCGTCAAGGTCGGCCAACGTCCGGGCGACCGAGTACGGCCCGCGCCGCTGCGATCGGCCGCAGCCCCGCTGGTCCCAGCGATAGACCGCCGCCGACAGCGAAGCCGCCACGTCCGCCATGGTGTCCCACAACCCTGGCCCACCATGGCAGAACACCACCGGCTCGCCATCACCCACGCGGGTAGCCCAAAGCCGAAGACCGTCCTCGGTCAACACCGTCTCATCCACGCCACGCAGTATGAGGCTGGTATACCGAGCGTAGCCGCCGAACGTCGCATCGAGGACGTATTTCCGGACGTACCGGTCAACTGGCAGGCGAAATGTTGCTGTCGGTAGCTTTGACGGTGATCTAATCATCCGGTTGGCCCATTGTCTGAGCTTTACTTGGCTTTCACTCTTAGGCGGCGGTCACGCGTACGTCGGGGGACGCACCGCGACCATTCCGCACAACCGGGGGGATCTGTGTCTTCAGCCAGACCTGGCTGGGTGCTGCGCGCGCCCAGCCGAGCTGCCCTGCGTCTGATCAGCGCCTTTCTGGCGTTCACCATGACGGTCACGCTCGTCCAGGTCGTCGACGCGCCGGCCGGTGTGGCCGCCGCGCCGAAGGCGACCAATCCGCGCGACGTCGCGCTGGTGCACAGCGACCCGCCCAAGCCGGCGGCCGTCGAGTCGCCGAAGACAAAAGCGGACTTCACCGTCCAGTCAAGCCTGGCCGGGGTGAGCGGCAGTCACTTCGACCCCAAGCGGTCCAAGGTGATCTCCCGGTCGATGTTCACCGAGGAGTACCTCAACCCGGACGGCACGCACTCGGTGCGGCAGTCCACCGCGCCGCTCAACGCCAAGGACACGGCCGGGCAGTGGCAGCCGGTCGACACCGGCCTGTCGGTCGACGGCGGCTCCAAGCGGGCCAAGGCCAAGCGGCAGGCGCTGAACCCGTCGCTGGCCCAGCGGGCCGACGACCCGGCCGTGGTGTCGGTGCAGGTCGACGGCCACAGCGCGTCGCTGGCCATGGAGCAGGCGGCCCCGGCGACCGCGAAGGTGGCCGGTGGCAAGGCGACCTACGCCAACGTGCAGCCGGACACCGACCTCGACTACGAGGTCACGGCGTCCGCGCTGAAGGAGACCATCCTGCTGAAGAAGGCGCCGGCCAAGTCGTCCTGGCGCTTCAAGCTCAACACCCAGGGCCTGACGCCGAAGCTGGCCGGCGACCAGGTGCAACTCGTCGACGCCGACGGCAAGGTCGTCGTCGTGCTGCCGGCGATCGAGACCTGGGACTCGTCCGGCAGCGACAAGAAGGCGCCGGCCCTGACCGGCGGCACCTACGGCCTGGACAAGACGACGGACGGCTGGTGGCTGACGGTCTCGGTCGACCCGAACTGGCTGCGGGACGGCAAGCGGGTCTACCCGGTGCACGTGGACCCCACGTTCACCTTCGGCGTCAACGAGTCGCACGTGTACCGGACCGACGGCTACACCTGCACCAACTGCGCCCTCCAGATCGGCAACAGCCTCAACAAGGGAGACTCCTACAGCCGCAGCGTCTTCCACTTCGACTACTCGCCGCTGTGGGGCAAGACCGTCGTCGGCGCGAAGATGGACCTGACCCGGGACACCGCGTCCACCGGGTCGCTGCTGACGTTGAACGCGAGCCTCTACCACGCCACCGCCTTCGACTTCAACGGCGTCGGGGAGTACCTGGCCAGTGCCAACTTCGGCGATGTCGGCACGCTGGTCGGCGACGCGTTCACCAACTACCTGCGCGACCGCGTCAACGCCCGTGACATCACGCCGTTCTTCATGCTGGTCGGCGCGGAAACGCCGGGCATGTGGACGTACAAGTACCTCAACGCCACGCTGACCGTGGACACCGGCTCGGCCCCGCCGGCGGCCAACCTGGTCGCGCCGGCCGACAGCTCGGTGCTCACCTCGCTGACGCCGACGCTCCAGGTGAGCCCGGTGTCCGACCCGGACGGCGATCCGGTCAAGTACTGCTTCAAGGTGGCCACCGGCGCGGACGCCAAGTCCGGTGTGGTGGTGGAGTCCGGCTGCCTGGACACTCCACAGTGGACGATTCCGTCCGGCGTGCTGCACGACGGCGTCGCGTACACCTGGCAGGCCACCACCTACAGCGGGATCACCACGACGACGCCGCCCTGGATCGGGCACATCAAGGTCGACCAGCGCATCGGTGACCGCGGCCCGTCGCCCACCGACACGGCCGGCCCGATCACGGTGAACCTGGCCAACGGCAACGCCACGGCGTCCGTCGGCACGCCGTCGTTCACCACGGTCGGCGGCAACGCCGGCCTGACCTTCACGTACAACTCGCAGCAGGTCGACGACAAGGGCCTGCGTGCCTCGTACTTCAACGACATCAGCCACAACGGCAACATCAGCTCGTCCCAGCAGCCGGTGCTGGTGCGAAACGAGCCGCAGGTGAACGTGGACTACGGCGCCGACTCGCCGTTCGCGCCCGCGCTGCCGGCCAGCTACTACGTGGTCCGCTGGGAGGGCTACTTCCAGGCCCCGGCCACCGGCACCTACCAGTTCGCCGGCGTGCACGACGACGCCGCGCAGGTGTGGATCAACGGCAACAAGGCGTACACCAGCACCGGCGTCAGCGACCTCAACTGGACGCAGGCCACCGGCGTGGCACTGACCCAGGGCCAGCGGGTGCCGATCAAGGTGGAGCTCCAGCAGATCACCGGCCCGGCCCGGATGCGGTTGTTCACCCGGACCACCGACGGCACCACCGTGCCGGCGCAGATCGTGCCCGCGGACTGGCTGTTCTCCGGTGACCTGCCGGCGCTGCCGAAGGGCTGGACGCTGTCGGCCGACCTCGACGGCAACGGCACCACGTACACGACCGCGCAGGTCACCGACCAGAACGTGGTGCTGACCGACGCGACCGGCGCCAAGCACACGTGGACCAAGAAGTCGGCCGGCGGCTACAGCCCGCCGCAGAGCGAGGACGGCGTGCTCGCCATCGACACCGGCGGCAAGGTCACGCTGACCGAGGGCGCGGACGTGTTCGCGTTCCGGGCCGACGGCAAGCTCGACAGCCAGAGCTCGATCGTCGACTCGCGCAAACCGGCCACGCTGCAGAACGTCTATGACGGCGACCCGTCGCGGCTGTCGCAGATCAAGGACCCGGTCAGCGGCCGCGGCCATGTGCTGCACTACAACCGGGCCGGTGACGACTGCTACGGCGGCGCGACCCCACCGGCCGGCGCGGACGCGGTGGCGCCGTCGCAGATGCTGTGCCGCGTCAGCTACTGGGACGGCACCGAGACCCGACTCTGGTACAGCGGCGGACGGTTGAGCCGGGTGGAGGATCCCGGTTCGCAGGTGACCGACTTCGGCTACGACGCCGACAGCCTGCTCACCTCGTTGCGGTCCAGTCTGGTCAACGACTGGATCGCCGCCGACCCGGCCAACCGGTCGGGTGCCACCGATGTGTCCACTGTGGTCACGTACGACAAGTCGACGGGCAAGCCGAAGGCCGGCAACGTCACCCAACCGGCGCCGACGCCGGGGCAGCCCCGCCCCGGGCGCGGCTACCGGTACGACCCGGCCAACCGACAGTCCTTTGTGGACGTGGTTGGTCTGAGCCCGGCGATCGGTTTCAGCACCAAGGTGACCTATGACGACGCCGACCGGCTGCTGACGACCACGGATGCCACGGGCAAGACGACGTCGCAGACGTGGAACGTCAAGGACATGCAGCTGACGTCCACCGACGCGGCCGGTCGGGTCTCGACCAAGGTCTACGACTACGACGACCGCTTGACCGACACCTACGGTCCGGCGCCCGCGTCCTGCTTCGCCGGCCAGACGCCGACCGACGCGTGCGCGAATTCCGTGCCACACCAGCACACCGCTTACGACGAGGGCCTCAACGGCCTGTCGGCCGCCTACTACGACAACCTCGATCTGGCCGGCGCGCCCAAGGTCTACGGCACCGGCGTCGGCGAGGCCAGCGGCAAGCTGGTCGTCAACTACAGCGCCACCGCGCCGCCGGTCGCCGGTATGCCGTCGGCCAGCTTCGCCGCCCGGTTCAGCGGGGAGATCCAGTTCCCGGACGCCGGCACGTACACCATGAACGTGTGGGTGGACGACGGCGTGCGCCTGTGGATCGACGACCAGTTGATCGTCGACTCGTGGCAGGACGGCGGATCGCGGGCGGTTTCCGGCACGTACAACAACACCGTGGCCGGCGCGTTCAAGCGGATCCGGGTTGACTACTACAACAAGGTCGACGTCGGCCTGATCAACCTGAACTGGGTCCGGCCGGGCAAGCCCGAGGAGAACGTGCCCGGCCAGTACCTGCGGCCGCGCTACGGGCTGACCACGGCCACCACCACGTCGGAGTCCAACGGCGTGCCGGACAAGGTCACCACCACGAAGTTCAACGACGGCAACGTGGACGCCACCTTCGGCCTGCCGACGTCCACCGTCGCCGGCGGCCTGACCTCGACCACGAGCTACGAGACCGTCGGCTCCGGGTATCTGCGCAGCACCGGCAAGACCATGCCGACCGGGGCCAAGAGCAGCGATGTCTACTACGGCAACACCGAGACGCGGGCCAACCCCTGTGTCGCCGGCAGCCCGGCCGTCAACCAGGGCGGCTTGGCCAAGCTCACCACGTCGTCCGGTGGCCGCACCGACGAGCAGGTCTACGACGCCTCCGGCCGGGTGGTGGCCAAGGCGACCAGCGGCGACTGGTCCTGCACCACGTACGACAACCGCGACCGGCCGGTGCAGCAGACCTATCCGGCCAACCCGACCGCCGGGGCTCGCACCGTCACCACCAACTTCGCGGTCAACGGCGATCCGCTGACCACGTCGGTGTCCGACTACAACGGGACCGTCACCACGAAGGTCGACCTGTTGGGGCGCACGGTTTCCTACACCGACGCCAACGGCACGAAGACCGACACGGTGTTCGACCAGAGCGGGCGGACCGCGTCCACCACGGTGACGCCGCCCAACCCGGCTGACGCCCCGATGGTGTCCGTCGCGCAGTACGACGATGCCGGCCGGGTGCTCAACACCAAGCTCGGCTCGACCGTGCTGGCCACCGTCGGCTACGACAACGCCGGCGAGATGGCCTCGGTGTCCTACGCCAACGGCGCTTCGCTGACCGCGATCGGCAAGGACGACGCCGGCCGGCCGACGTCGTTGAGCTGGCAGACCAGCGACGGCAAACAGGTTGTCTCGCAGGTCACCCGCAGCCGCAACGGCACCATCGTCGACGAGTCCCTCGGCGGCGTCGATGCCAATCCAGCCGGCAACAACTACACCTATGACGCCATCGGGCGGCTCACGGACGCCTTCGTGACCGGGCACCACTACGGCTACGACTTCACGTCCAACGCCGCCGCGGCCTGCCCGACCGGCACCCAGTCCAACGCCGGCTTGAACACCAACCGCGTGCGGTTGACCGACAACTCGGCCGCCACCGACTACTGCTACGACTCCGGCGACCGGCTGCTGGCCACCCTGGGCGCGACCGCCCTGACCGACGTCCGCTACGACACCCACGGCAACACCACCCAGTACACCTCCGGCGGTGTCACCACGTACTTCGGCTTCGACGGCGCCGACCGCAACGTCTCCGCCAAGTCCGGCGACGCCGACATCTCGTACGGGCGCGACGCCGCCAACCGGATCTTCCGGCGTGACGCCCGCTCCGGCGACCAGGCCACCGCGGTGCTCTACGGCTACACCGGCACCGACGACAACGCCGACCTCACCTACGACGGCAACAAGAAGCTGCTCAGCCTCTCCGTGCTGCTGCCCGGCGGCGTGCTCTACACCGCGCAGAACGGCTCCAGCACTTGGGACTGCCCCACCGTCCGCGGTGACTTCTCGCTGTCCACCGACGCCACCGGCAAGCAGCTCGGCGCCTTGCGCTCCTTCAGTCCCTTCGGCGAGCCGCTGGCCGCCGACGGCACCGTCGATCCGCAGGCCGTGCCCGACAACCTGCCCGGCAAGATGGACTACGGCTGGCTCGGCCAGTACCAGCGGCCCTACGAGCACGCCGGTTCGCTCTCCCTGATTGAAATGGGCGCCCGTCCCTACAGCCCCTTGTTGGGCCGGTTCCTCTCCGTCGACCCCGTCGAGGGCGGCTCCGCCAACGACTACGACTACGTATTCTCCAACCCCATCAACTCCACCGACACCGCCGGCACCTGGTGGGGCAGCGACCTGTTCCACAAGGCCGTCTCCGTCGTCAGCAACAACTGGCGCACGATCGCCACAGTGGCCGTGGTCGTCGCGGGCGCGGCCGGCGCGATCGCCTGCGGCGTCAGCGTCGTCTGCGGTATCGCGGTCGGCGCCGCCGCGGCGTTCGCCAACTACGCGGTGAACAATGCCGGCACCAGCAACTGGTCGTGGAAGAAAGCTGCCCTGCAGACCGTCGTCGGCGGTGTGATGGGTGCTCTCGGTCCGCTCCGGGCCTTCCGCAGCGGAAACGTCAACATCGCCCGGCGGGTGGCACAGACACCACGGGGCACGGTGTTGTACCGAAAGCCGATCTTCTACAGCGGTCGGCACTGGGCGCCGAAGGCTCGCGGCTGGTACCGGTGGCGGCCGTGGCGCTGACCGGAGGTAGGTTGAACATCTCGCGCGACAGGACAGGGGTGGTGCTGACCACCATGACCAGATTCCCGAAAATGACCGTGCTCCGAGTGCTCATGCTGGTGGGCTGCGCCGCGGTTGGCGTGGCGATCACCTTCGTGGTGAGCGACTGGATCAACTACGGTCTCGGAGCCGGGGTCGCCGTGCTCTCGGCCAGTCTGTTGGGCCAGCGTTGGCGGCGAATCGACGCCGAATCCGGATCTGACGACTCGCGCTGATCCTGGAACGTCCGAGAACGGCCAGGTGTCCTACGACACCTGGCCGTTCCCTTGGGTGGCCACGGGTCAGAGGAGGATGGCGTCGATGCCTGACGTTCGGCTTCGGCGGAGTTCCGCTCGGCGTGATCGCCATCGGCTTCGGCGCGAACGCCGCCTCGTCACCCGGTGGGTGGCGCGGGACCAGGCCGGGACCTGAGATGCCCGGCTGCCTCGGATTACCGCCGTTTGCCTGTCTTCCGAGTGGAGGTGACAGCTGCTCATGATCAAGGCCCTCACCTGGTTCGGTGGCTTCCTGGTCGTCTTCGGCGTCTGCTTCGTCTCCGCGTTCTTCATGATCTTCCCCGGTAGCAGCACGAGACTGTCGGACTCCGCCGTCGCGGCCGCGGTGGTGGTCGCCGGCACGTTCCTCGTCGCCGCCATCGCCGAGGTGTGGTCCGCCCTCCGGCGGCGCCGAGATCGTCGGTGATCGGGACCGTGCTCGACCGCTACGCGAAGGCCGGGGCGGTTTCCAGGAGGTCCAGGAAAGCCTGCTGGTGCACGGTCAAATCATCGCCCGAATACAACGCCGGGTTGCCGTCGAAGTCGATGCGGGGGCCGGTGCCGGCCTGGCCGCCGTGGACGGTGATGGCGAGGTCGTCGACGGGACCGGTGGAGAGGGTGTGGGCGACGGCGGGATGCCCGTCGAACACCAGCTCGTAGCTGATGGGGTTGATGTCGACGACGGGCCCGTACAGGCGCGGCACGTGGAGTTCCTGGCGGAGGACCTCGGAGCGGTAGCGCTCATGGGGCTGGCAGACCTTGACCTCCTCGGCGATGTCGCCGGCGAGCTCGGTCAACGACGCGCCGGGAGGGGTGAGGACCCGCAGCGGCATGGTGTTGGAGACGGAGCACGGCACGTTCAGGGCGGCGGTGCGGCGGCGGCAGAGGCGGGGGAGGCCCAGGACGACCTCGGAGGTGCCGGTGACGTGGCGCAAATACGCCGCGACGGCGGCGATGACGACGGCGGACCAGCTGGTGCGGCAGCGGGCGGCGACCTCGGCCCAGTCCTCCAAAGCGGTGGGGGGCAAGGAAACGGTGCGACGGAGCACACCGGCCGACGGTGCGGCGGTGCCCTCGACGAGGCTGATGGGCACGGGTGCGTCGGCGAAGCGGTCGAGCCAGAAGCGGCGATCGCGCCGCCAGCCGGCGGACAGGGCGTAGGCGACGTCCTCGTCGACGACGGGTCGCAAGGGGTCGAACGGTTCGCCGCCGGTGCCCCGGTAGAGCTCGGAAACCCTGCGGTCCAACAAAAAGAGCCCGTAGCGGTCGAGGGCGATGCGATGGCTGCGGTGGTACCACAGCACCCGATCAGGCTGAAGAGTGATCAAGGCCTGGCGGAACAGCGGACCCTCGTCGAGGCTGACCGGCAGAGCCAGATCGGCCCGCATCCACGACAAAGCGGCCGACAAGGGATCGGCCAAACCACTGACGTCGACGGTCTCCAGACGGAACGGCCGGACGGCGACTACGTCCTGACAGCCGGTGACGGCGAAGCGCATGTGCAGGGCCTCGGCCTCGGCGACGGCCTGCCGGGTGGCGGCCTCGAACCGGGCATGGTCGACGGCCCCGGCGATGTCGACGTACTCGGCGACGTTGTGCGCGGCCCCGCCGCCATCGGCCTGGTGCCCGGCGAGGATCCCGTGCTGCGCGGCGGACAGCGGCCACCGGGACGTCGAGAAGGCGGTCATGCTGATCCCCCTGAGGTGACGGTGGCCAGCGCCGCGCGGGCCCGGTCCCGGCCGTGCGCGACGACGGTCCTGGCGACGTCCGGGTCGAACCGGGCGAAGCCGGACACCTCGAACTCGTCGGCCGGCTCGATCAGCACGAGCCGGGGCGCGGCCCCGGGTCTGAGCTCGCCGAGCTGCCGGGTGTGCTCGTAGTCCCGCAGCACGGCGAACCGGGCCACGTTCTCGAAGGCCAGCCCGAGCGCGTCGCCGAGCGAGGCCGGCGAGAAGGACTGCCGTCCGGACGAGGAGGTCACGACGACCACGGTCGACGGCCCGTAGGCCATGGCCGGCGTCAACGGCGTGTTGGCGACCATGCCGGCGTCGACGTAGCTGCGGCCGTCGATGTGCACGGGCGGGAACAGGACGGGCGCCGCGGCCCCGGCCATCAGGTGGTCGACGGTCAGCGCGACCTCGGTGAAACCGGAACCCAAAGGCGCGGAGTTGGTGAAGTGCACGACCTCCCCGCTGCACTCCTCGACGGCCGCGACGACGACCCGGATGCCGTCACGGATGCGCAGCACCTCGCCGCCCAGTGCCGCGGCCAGCGTGCGACGGGCCGGCGCGGTGTCCAGCAGCCAGGTCCAGCCGACGGAGTCCAGGGCGTAGCCCATCAGGTCGCTGGTCGGCAGCCGCACCAGCCCGGCGGGCCGCAACAGCCGCCAGAGGTCCAGCCGCGGCTTGTAGACGTCATGCCCGTGCAGCGAGGTCCACAGGTCCACGAGACGCTCCGGCGTGAGGCCGGCGGCCAGCAGACCCGCGTTCAGCCCGCCGGCGGACGTCCCGGACAGCACGGTCGGGCGCAGCCCGACGTCGGCCAGCCCCTGCGCGACGCCCGCCCCGAAGTACGCGGCGGAGGCCCCGCCGCCGGACATCACCAGCGCGACCTCGTCGCTCACGACGTCAGCCTCGGCCGGTAGACCTGCCACAGCGAGCCGAGGAAGAACGTGCCGAACTGCTCCAGCACCGACGGACTGGTGGCCCGGATGGTGGTCAGCTCACGCAGGAAGTCCAGCCGGCCCAGGGTCAGCGTGCCGGCCCCGAGCGTGACGTCGCCGGCCAGCACCTTGGCGTGCAGCGTGGTGGTGTCCGGCCAGATCGCGGTCGGCGGCCCGGCCCGCAGCTCCTTGTGCCCGTTGAGCACCAGCTGCCGGCCCCGGTCGTCGGCGAACGGCAGCCGATAGTGCATACGCCGACGCCCGCCGACCGTAACCATCAGCTCGACCAGGCCCCGCGCCACCAGCAGCCGGCCGCCCAGCGCCGCGCAGTCCAGCCAGCCGCTGGCCCGCGCGGCGTGCCGCGGATCGGCCAGGAAGGCGTCCATGTCCTCGATCGCCACGGTGACGTGCATCCGCAGCGGAGCTGGCCCCTCTCGTTCACCGAGGGTGACCTGGCCGGCCATCTCCTCGGTGAACGAGAGGGCGGCTGCACCGGTCCGACCCCCGCTGAGACGGGCCGGTGCCGCCGGAGTGGTCTGCGTCGTTCCCCCTGAACGGCGCCGACCACCGCGCGCGGGTGACCTCCCCGACATCCCACGCGCGAGCAACAGATGATCGCAGAGACGGTCGGCCATCGCGGCGATCGTCAGTGAGGGGTTCGCGCCGACCGGTCCCGGCATCGCGGCCCCATCGGCAACGTACAGGCCCGGGTGGCCGAACACCTCCCCATAAGGGTCGCAGACTCCCTCGCCGGGGTGGCGGCCGATCGGCGCGCCGCCGAGCGGATGGGCCACGGCCAGGCGCTTGCGGAACCAGAGCGGGTTGTCGACGTACTCCCCGCCCAGCGCGGACGTGATGTCCTTCATGGTGCCGCGGACCCGGTCCAGGTAGGACCGACTGGTCTCGGTGGTCCACGACACGTCCAGCTCGCCCTTGCGCAGCCGCATCACGCCGTCCGGCACGTCACGGCCCATGCCGAGCAGCGGCAGCGAGCAGTTGGACAGGGTGCCGCTGCCGATGAGCTGGCCGATGCCGTGCTCGAGGTGGTCCGGGCCGGCCCACTTCAGCAAGCCGCGCAACCGGTTCATGCTGAAACCGGCCAAACGCGACAGATCGCCGCGGACATCCATGTTCTGCACCAGCCAGTCCAGGATCACCGGGTAGCCCGAGTCCTGGATGTAGAAGCCGCGGCCGATGCCGCCGTCCTCGTCCAGCTCGTCCGGCACGCGGATGGTGCTGGTGATCACCGGCCCACGACTGGCGTGCACGGTGCGCGGCCGGCCGTCGCGGCGGGTGTGCAGGGCGAACGAGAGCATGTCGCCGTTCCCGCTGAACCGGGTGCCCAGCGCCGCGCTCAGCCCGGGCAGGTTGGCCCGGTTGCCCAGCAGCAGCCGCGTGGTGCCGAACGCGCCGGCGGCCAGGACCAGGCGCTCGCAGTCGATGCGCTTGGACACCGAGCTGCCGTCCATGGCGTGCAGCAGGTAGCGCACCTGGTAGCCGGGGCCGCCGGGGCGGATCGCCTGCACCTCGCACATGGTGCGCAGGTCGGCGCCGGCCGCCTTGGCCGCGGACAGGTAGTTGTGGTCCAGGGTGTTCTTGGCGCCGTCGTTGCAGCCGAAGTCGCACTCGCCGCACAGCCGGCAGGTCAGCCGGGGCAGGCCGTGCAGGTTGCCGTACGACGGCTCGACCACCGGCAGGTTGATGCCCGGCTGTCCGCCCGGCTTGGACGCGAAGGCCACCGCCAGCGGCGGCAGCTGCCAGTCAAGGCCCAGCTCCTGGGCGGCCTCGCGGAACGCCTGCGCCTTGGGCACGGAGTTGAACTGCGGGTCGTCGTACGGGTAGCGGGTGGGCGTGAGCATGGACTCGACGGCGTCGTAGTGCGGGTCCAGGTCCTCACGGGTGATCGGCCAGTACTCGTAGCCGCCGCCGGGCAGCTCGGCGTCCTTGACGAACCAGCGCTCGTCCTTGCGCAGCAGCACGTTGGCGTAGATCAGCGAGCCGCCGCCGAGGCCGGCCGAGACCACCGAGTCGAAACCGCGGAACTCCAGCACGTCGAACAGGCCGTAGTCGGCGCCCTTGGGGTCCCAGAAGTTGTGCCGCATGTCGGCCGGCGTGCGGGCGAAGCTGCCGGGCGGCCAGGCCCGGCCGCGCTCCAGCACGACCACCGACAGGCCGGCGTCGGCCAGCCGGTGCGCGGCGACCGAGCCGCCGAACCCGGAGCCGACGATGACCACGTCGGCCGTGTCCACCCCAAAGCCCGATTGATTCGCCATCAGGCGGCCGCCCGCTTGAGGAAGTCGGTGATGTGCGGGAACACCTCGAGGTCGGCGTGCTTGCCGATGAACGGGTCCAGGTGCCCGTAGCCGGGCAGCACCCGGAGCTCGTGCCGGCCGGGCGCGGCCAGCTCCAGCCGACGGTGGAACACCTGCTGGGAGTCGGTGAACACCCGGTTGTGGGTGCCGGTGAGCAGCAGCAGCGGGGTGCGCACGGCGCCGAGGTCGGCGGTGTAGTCCTCGCCGGTGTCGTAGGCGACGGCGTGCCCGGCAAAGATGATCTTGCGCACGTGCCGGTCGTAGTGCACGCCGCTGGCCTGGCAGAGGTCGCCGATCCGCTGGTGGGTGACCGGCAGCAGGTTGGCGTGCTCGTACATGGCCGGCCAGCCGCTGCCCCACATGGCGCTGAGCATGTGGCAGGCCGGCACCGAGCACTCCGGGTGCAGCACCGACATCAGCTTGGACACCGCCCAGCCGGTGGTGAAGGCCGGCGCCTGGCTCCACTGCGGATCGAGGTAGGGCTGGTTGAGGCCGTACTCGACCACGTCCGGGCCGGCGACCAGGCGCATCCGCGACCACAGCGGCACCCGCGGCGTGAGGCCGACGCTGTTGCACACCATGCTGGCGATCTCGTCGACGGCGCCGCTGAACAGGCTCATCAGGAACGAGACCGAGCCGAGGCAGTGCGCGACCACGTGGATCCGCCGCTCCCCGACGTGGCGGCGGAGTTCGGTGAGCGCCGCCGGGTAGTCGTGGCGCGCCAGGTCGTCGAGGGTGAAGCGGTGGGCCGACTTGTTGTACGGCAGCCGGTTGCTCATCCGGGAGTCCAGCGTCCACACCTCGCCGAACCCGGTGTCCAGCAGGTGGCCGACCAGGTTGCGGTGCTCGGGCATGACGAACATGTCCATCGACGAGGTCAGGCCGTGCACCAGCAGCACCACGTCATCGCCGGTCTCGCGGCGGAAGCGGGTGAGGTTGAGGCCGAGTCCGTCCATCGTGGTGACCGGGTGAACGCTGATGTCGGCGTCGCGTACACCCTCGAGTGTGTACAGCGGGATGTCCCGGTTCATCGCGCCCCCCAGCGACTCGGTGGATGGTCTAGGTCACCCTGACGGACCAGCGTCCGCATTTCCATCGTGGTAAACCACGACATTCGGTGTTCGGCGGCGGCTGGCCAGGTCTGAACGAGGTACGCCCAGGTCGGGGTCCGCTGTCGCTGCGTGACCGTTTTTGACCGGAACGCTCAGTTCTGGTCCAGGTGCGGGCCGAGGACCCGGCCGAGCCCGCCGCGGGCCGGCACGCCCGTCTTGCCGAACACCCGGGTCAAGTGTGTCTCCACGGTCCGCAGGCTCAGCGACAGTCGTTCGGCGATCTGCGCGTTCGTGCGGCCTTCCACGACCAGTCGGGCGACCTCGAACTCACGGGCCGACAAGCCGAACGGCAACTCCTGCCGACGGCCGAGACGCGGCACGGGCACCCGCTGGCCGAGGCGGCGCTGCGCTTCGGCGGCCTGGGCGTGCAGGCCACGGGCGCCGACCGTGGCGAACAGCTCGGCGGCAATGGCCAGTTGCCTGAGGCCGGCGGCGCGGTCGCCGGAGGCGGCCAGGCTCTGCCCGGCCCGCAGCCGCGCGCGGCCCTCCTCCAGCCGGTAGTCCAGGCTGGCCAACGTGTCCGCCGACTGCAGCGCCAGCTTGGCCGACGTCGCCGGATCCGTGCTGCTCAACGCATGCGCGCGGATCAGGTCGGCCACCGCCACGTTCACCTCGTGGTCGGGATGCCGGATGGCGTCGGCGCGGTCGGCCAACGGCAGCCCCGCGCTGGGGTTGCCGGCGATCGCCTCGGCGTGCGCCATGGCCTCCAGGCAGATCAGCAGCAGCGTCTCGTCGCGGACGCCGCCGGACTCGAACGCCTCGCACGCGGCCTCCACCGCGGGCCGGCCCGCCGGCAGGTCACGGGAGTAGATCAGCACCAGGCTGCGGGCACAGCCGGCCAGCACCGACCAGTAGACCTTGCTCGGCTGGCTGGCCGTGGCGCCCTCGCTGGCCGCCTTCAGCGCCGCCGGGTACTCACCGGCCCAGGCCAGGATCAGCGCCTGCGAGGTGAGCGCCATGGTCAGCGCCTCGCCCGAGCCGACCAGCCGCGCGATGTCGCAGGCCTCCTCGGCCAGCGGCGCGGCCTCGGCCAGCCGACCCAGCCGGCCGAGGGCGAAAGCCTTGGCCGCCAACAGGTAGGCCAGCACGAACTGCTGGCCCGTCGACCGCGCGATCTCGATCACCCGGTCCAGCCGGGTCAGTGCCGAGGAGTGCCGGCCGACCATCAGCTCGCCCCAGCACAGCCAGGCCGTGACGTCCATCCACGGCGTGATCTCCGCGACGGTCAGCTGGGCCATCAGCCGGTCGACCTCGTCCAGCAGGTCCAGCGCGCCCGGCAGGTCGCCGGCGATGTAGGCCGGCATCACGCCCAGCCCCGCCGCCGCGAAGGCGGTCGCCGGGTCCAGGTGGTCGAGTTTGCCCATCTCGCCCAGCATCCGGGCGCACTCCGCGGCTTCGCCGGTGCCGATGTACTCCACGGCCAGCCGCAGGTACAGGGGCGCGGCCTCGACCACGAGCGGGTCGGGAAAACGCCGAAGCTCCGCCAGCAGGACGGCCTTCGCGGCCTGCCGCGAGCCGAGCATGCGCTCGGTCGTCGCGGTGAGCCGGGCGGCGATCGCCCGCCGGGCGAGGTCGTCGGCCGGCAACAGCTGGAGCGCCTCACGGGCGGGCGCTCGGCCCTCTCGCAGCTGCCCGGCGCTCAGCTGGGCGTTGGCCAGGGCCAGCAACAGGTTGCACCGGGTCGGCCGGGTCGCCTCGTTGTCCGGCAGCAGCCGCAGGGCGTTGCCCAGCCAGTGCGCGGCCGTCGCCGGGGCACGGGACACGATCGCCTGCGCGGCTGAGGCCAGCTCGCCTACCGAGGCCAGGTCGCCGAACGGGGCCGAGTTGACCACGTGGTGCGCCAGCATCTGCGGCTGCGCGCCCTTGCCCCGCAGGAAGTGCGCGGCCCGACCGTGCGCGCCCATCCGCCAGCCGGCCTTGGCCGAGGCGTACGCCGCGTGGCGCACGAGCGGATGCCGGAAGCGGAATCGGGCCGCGTCGGGGCGGACGACATCCCGCGCCACCAGCTCGTCGAGCGCGTTGAGCGCCTCCGACTCGGCGATCTCGCCGGCCGCCGCCACGGCTGCCGGCTCGAACTCGTCGCCCACGACCGCGGCGGCCTTGGCCACCAGCTGGCCGATGCCGCTCAGGCTGGTCAGTTCCAGCAGCAGCGCCGCGCGGACCGTCTCCGGCACCTCGGCCGTCATCGACGCGAACGCCTCACTGTCCCGCGGCGACGGCACGTGCGGATTGTTCATGCGGGACAGTGCTTCCAGATAGAACGGGTTGCCGCCGCTGGCTTCGTACAGCGCCTGCCGGCGCATGCGGTTCACGTCCGGGCCGAGCAGCTCGTCGGCCTCGTGCTCGGTCAGCGGCGCCACGTCGATCCGCACCCGGCGGGTCGGCTGGGCCAGCCCCAGCGCGGCGCTCAGCTGTGGCGACGCCTGGCCGGGGCGGTAGGCCACCGCCACCACGATCCGGCCGCGCGGCGCGTGCCGCAGCAGGTGGTCCAGCAGCTCGACCGAGCTCTCGTCGGCCCAGTGCACGTCGTCCAGCACGAGGACCAGGCCGCCGGACTCGGCCAGCAGCTCCAGCAGCCCCCGCACCGCACGGAACAGCCGGTAGCGGTCGGCCGGCTCGGCCGACGCGTCGGCCGACAGGCCGACGAACACCGAGCCCAGCAGCCGGCGCTCGCTCTCGCTCAGCCGGGCCAGCTGCCGCTCCGACAACGTCTCCAGGTGGTCGTCCAGGGCGTCGGCCAGCGCGGCCAGCGGCGCGTCCCGCTCGAACTCCGAAGCCCGGCCGACCAGCGTCAGCATCGCCTTGCCGCGGGCCGTCGCCACCGCCTCGGCCAGCAGCCGGCTCTTGCCCACCCCCGGCTCGCCGACCAGCTCCAACAGCTGGAAGGCGCCCTTGCCGGCCCGGTCAAGCGTCTTGTCCACCAGGCGCAGCGCGTCGACGCGGCCGACCAGCGGCGTTCGGCCGGGGTCCTCCGCTGTCCCCCGGGTGCGTTCGCGCCGGCCGGTCACGGCACCTCGCAAGGGTGGGGTACGGGAATGAACATCGGCGTCAAGGGTGCCAGTCCTGGGCCGTTTCGGGCAAGAGACGGAAAGGCGGTGACAACCCGCAATGCGAATTCACCGGACAATTCCGATGTCGGGTGATTCGTATCACCCTCGTATGGGGGAGAAGGCGTTCGGCCTCAACCCCTGATCATGGAGAACCGGACGGAGCGGACCGGGTTGTCCACATTTGTGTCGACAAGGCAGATCGACTGCCAGGTGCCGAGCGCGAGTCGGCCGGCCAGCACCGGGATCGTCGCGTACGGCGGCAGAAACGCTGGTAGAACGTGGTCCCGGCCGTGTCCTGGCGTGCCGTGACGGTGTCGCCACCCCTCGTCACGGGGCAGCAGCTTCTCCAGTGCCGTCAACAGGTCGTCGTCACTGCCGGCGCCGGTCTCCAACACCGCCAACCCGGCCGTCGCGTGCGGCACCCAGACGTGCAACAACCCGTCGACCGCACCGTCCTGCGCCAAAAATCGCTCACAGTCGGCTGTCAGGTCGTACACGACCTCGCTCGATCCCGTCCTGATCTGAATTTCCACACTTCGCACGAAGGTGAACGTAGCGTGGCGGCGTGCGCACCGCCTTCGGCCAGACCTTCGACATCCCGCCCGGCTATCTCAACACCGCCAGCATCGGCGTCCCGCCGGCGATCGTCGCCGATGCCGTCGCCGCGGCGGTGCGGCGCTGGCGGGTCGGCGCGGACGTGCCGCCGGGGTTCGACGTCCACGTGGCTGACGCGAGAGCCGGTTTCGCGGCGCTGGTCGGCACCGACGCCGCTCACGTGGCCATCGGCGCCACTGCCTCGCAGTTGGTGGCCATCGCCGCCGCGTCCGTGCCGGACGGGTCGCGGGTGCTGGTGCCGGTCGGCGAGTTCACCAGCACCACGTTCCCGTTCGCGGCCCAGGCCCACCGTGGGATCAAGATCACTGAACTCCCACTGGCCGAGATCCCGGACGCCATGCGGGATCACGACGTGCTGGCGGCCGGCGTCGTGCAGTCCAGCGACGGCGCGCTGCTCGACCTGGCCGCCGTGCGGCGCAACCGCGAGGGCGTCACCGTCGTGCTCGACGTGACGCAGGCGCTCGGCTGGCTGCCGGTGGACCTGGCCTGGGCCGACTACGTGGTCGGCGCGGGCTACAAGTGGTTGATGACGCCCCGTGGCGCCGCCTGGATGGCCGTTCACCCGGACGTGCTCGACTCGGCCCGACCCGTCCACGCCAACTGGTACGCCGGCGAGGACCCCTGGCAGACCGTCTACGGCCTGCCGCTGCGACTGGCCGGCGATGCCCGCCGCCTCGACCTCTCGCCCACGTGGTTCGCCCACGTCGGCGCGGCCGTCGCCCTGCCGTGGCTGGCATCGCTGGACCTCGCCGCCGTGCACCGCCACAACGTCGGCCTGGCCAACGAGCTGCTGGCTCGCCTCGACCTGCCGCCCGGCGACTCCGCCATCGTCTCCGTCGAGGCCGACCCCTCGCGCCTCGCCGGCATCCGGCACTCCGTCCGGGCGGGCCGGGTGAGGCTGTCCTTCGCGCTGAGTAACACCGTTGATGACGTCGACCTGGTCAGCGCGGCCCTGATTCGGTGACGGAAGGTGATCTAGCCATCCGAATCGTGTCGGAATCGGTCACCCGTTACGGTGCTGGATGTGTCGGAGTCGTACCCCCAAGATCAGGCGACCTGGCGGACCGCCCCCGTGACGGCCGGGCCGGCTGACACCTCGCCGTTCCAGCTACCCCCGGAGTTCTACGACGCCGAGCCCGCCGGCGGCCGCGATCCCGGGCCGGACAAGCGCAACAAGCTGCTGCTCCAGGGCCTGGGGCTGGTCGGCGTCGCGGTGCTGTCCGGGCTGGTGTTCTGGGCCGTGCAGCCGTCCCACGTGGCCGGCGTTGCCGAGGCCGCGTCCAGCCAGGTCGACAGCGCGGGCAAGTACACCTTCACCCGGGTCGCCGGCCCCGCCACCGACACCGACTGCGCCGGGCACGCCTTCAACAAGACCCAGACGTTCCTCAAGGACCACCCCTGCCAGCAGCTCGTCCGCTCGCTGTACTCCTCGACGCTGCCCGACGGCACCGTCGCCGTGGTGTCCGTCGTGGACGTCAAGATGTCCGACCAGGCCACCGCCGAGCAGCTGAGACAGATCACCAGCAGTGAGGGCACCGGCAACGTCTACGACCTGCTCAAGGACGGCGGCGTGAGCGCGGCCAACATGCCGACCACCAGCCAGCTGCAGGACGGTGGCTACGCCGCCGCCACCAACGCCAACGTCACCACCATCGCCCTGACCGCCCTGGTCGGCGGCCACCCCGACAAGGCCAAGCTCAAGGACATCAGCACCGACGCCCTCCGCCTGGCCGGCAAGTAATGCAGGGAAGGACGCCTTACCTGCATCCAATGCAGGTAAGGCGTCCTTCCCTGCATCTCAGGACTGGCCGGGCAGCGCCGGCGTCGACGGGGTCTGGCCGCCGGCCTGGCGCCACGACATGGCCCGCACGGCGGCGTCGGTGAGGGCGTCGAGAGCCGTCTTACGGATCGCCTGATCCGAGGTGTACTCCAGCACCGACCGCCAGGCCGACGCCGCGTCGCTCTCGGCCGCCACCAGCAGCACGAAGGCCGACGACTGGTTGGTCAGCGGCTGCGGCGTGGTGTAGCCGGGCTCGGCCGACTTGGGCGTGCCGCCGGCCTTCTTCACCAGCGAGATGGTGGCGTCGCGGCGGGCGGTGTGCGCCTCGGAGCCCTTGGCCAGCGCGGGATCGGAGGCGGGCGGCAGGTAGGCGCCGGCAAGGCCGTAGGCCCACACGGCGGCGTGCTCGGCGGCCAGGGCCCGCTGCAAGGCGTCCACGGGCTGTTCGGGAGACGTCACGAGAGCAGCTCCTTCAGGCAGGCGCAGCCGGCAGCGACGGAGCCGACCAGCCCGGCGCGGTAGGTCGGCACGGTCAGCGCGACCTGGGTGGCGGCGTCCTGGGCGTTCTTGAGCGAGGCGGCCATGCCGGCCACGGCGGCGGCCTGGTCGGGGTAGGTCAGGCCCGGCGCGGTGCTGGACGGGGCGGCGGACGACGAAGTCGGCGGCGGCGTGGCCCGGTCGATCTCCTTGCGCAGCGCGACGGCCTGGGCGTCCCGGTTGGTGGCGACGAGCTCGAACTTGGCCTTCTCGGCCGGGAACTTGGCGGCCAGCCCGCGGGCGGTGACGGCGTCCGCCGCCGCGGCGTCGGCCAGCGCGGACAGCGGGTCCGGTGGCGGCGGCGCGGTCGGCGTCGGCGTGCACGCGGCGACGGCGGGCGCGGCCAGCACGGTGAGCGCGCCGAGGCGCAGCAGGGCCCGGCGGTCGAGCTGAGGGGTCACGGTGAGTCATCTTGCCAGCAATCACCCGACCCACTCCGGTCCGCGTGCGTCTGGACGGCTCAGCGACGAGATACGCTTGGCGACCACGACC
>DATJJB010000146.1:0-28891 GCA_035492655.1 Kutzneria sp.
AGTCCGGCGACGCCTCGACCGACGACCTGCTGGGCCTGATGCTCAACGCGCCGCACCCGGTCGACGGCACCGTGCTCGACGACACCAACATCCGCAACCAGGTGATCACCTTCCTGATCGCCGGCCACGAGACCACCTCCGGCGCGCTGTCGTTCGCACTGCACTACCTGGTCAAGAACCCGACCGTGCTGGCCAAGGCGCAGGCCGAGGTGGACGCGCTGTGGGGCGACCAGGAGAGCCCGCAGCCGACGTACGAGGAGGTCGGCAAGCTCCGCTACGTCCGGCAGGTGCTCAACGAGGCGCTGCGCCTGTGGCCGACCGCGGCCGCGTTCTCCCGTGAGGCGATCGTCGACACCACCATCGGCGGGCACCCGATCAAGAAGGGGCAGTGGGTCGTCGTGCTGGCCCCGATGCTGCACCGGGACAAGGTGTGGGGCGACAACGTGGAGGCGTTCGACCCCAGCCGATTCGACCCGGAGCGGGAGAAGGCCCGTCCGGTGCACGCGTTCAAGCCGTTCGGCACCGGCGAGCGGGCCTGTATCGGCCGGCAGTTCGCGTTGCACGAGGCCACGTTGTTGCTGGGGATGATCGTCCACCGGTACCGGCTGCTGGACACCTTCGACTACCAGCTGAAGATCAAGGAGACGCTGACCCTCAAGCCGACCGGGTTCCGGCTGAACCTGGCTCGCCGCACTGAGCGCGTCAAGCCGGCTGTCGCTGCTGCTACGCGGGAGACGTCGAAGGCCGCCGGGCGGGCGAAGCAGGGCACCACGCTGACCGTGCTGCACGGCTCCAACCTCGGCACCTGCCGGGCGATGGCCCGCCAGTTGGCCGACGAGGGCGAGGACCGCGGTTTCACCGCCGTCGCCGCGCCGCTGGACGAGTTCACCGGCAAGCTGCCTTCCGACGGCCCGGTGGTCGTGGTTGCCGCCTCGTACAACGGAAAGCCGACCGACGACGCCGCGAAGTTCGTGGCCTGGCTGGATTCCACCTCCGACGACCTGTCCGGCGTGTCGTTCGCCGTGCTGGGCGTCGGCGACCGGAACTGGGCCGCGACCTACCAGCACGTGCCGACCCGGTTGGACGCCCGGCTTTCGGAGTTGGGCGGGGTTCGACTCGTCGACCGTTGCGAGGCCGACGCCTCCGGCGACCTGACCGGCGACATCGAGTCGTGGAGCGACCTGCTGTGGACGGAACTCCTTGCCCGGTACGGGGATCCGGACGCCGCGCCGCTGGCCGAGGACAGCTCCGACCGTCTCTACGACGTGCGGGTGATCACCGGCCCGGTGACCGCGGCGCTGGACGCCCGGTACGAGGTCGCGCCGATGACCGTGCTGGCCAACGACGAGCTCGTCGACGTGGACAGCCCGCTCGGCCGGTCCAAGCGGCACCTGCGGATCCAGCTGCCGGCCGGGGTGACGTATCGGACCGGTGATCACCTGACCGTGGTGCCGGACAACCCGTCCGACCTGGTCGACCGGGTCGCCGCCCGGTTCGGGCTGGACCTGGACCTGGTCGTGGCGATCAACCCGCGGCAGAAGACCCGGCGGGCCATTCCGGTCGACCGCCCCGTGACGATCCGTCAGCTGCTCACGCACTTCGTCGAGCTGCAGAACCCGGCGACGCCGGCGCAGATCAAGGTGTTGGCCGACGGCAACCCGTGCCCGCCGGAGAAGGCGGCGCTGGCGGCGTTGACCGAGACCGAGCTGAGCCTGCTGGAGCTGCTGGAGCAGAACCCGGCGTGCCAGCTGGCGCCGGCGGACTTCCTGGAGATGCTGTCGCCGATCCAGGCCCGGCACTACTCGATCTCGTCCTCGGCGCTGCTCACGCCGGGCGAGATCGAGCTGATCGTCGGCGTCGTGTCCGGGCCCTCGCGTACCGGATCCGGTGAGTTCCACGGGGTTTCCTCGTACTTCCTGTCCCGGCTGGCCGCCGGTGAGCAGCTGCGGGCCCGCGTGGACAAGGCCCGCGAGGCGTTCCAGGCGCCGGCCGACCTGTCCGTGCCGGTGATCTACGTCAGCGCCGGCACCGGGCTGGCCCCGTTCCGTGGCTTCATCGGCGACCGGGCCGCGGAGCAGGCCGCCGGCAAGGCGTTGGGCCCGGGCCTGTGCTACTTCGGCATCCGTCACCCCGACGTCGACTACCTGCACCGCGCCGAGCTCGAGGCGGCCGAGAAGGCCGGCGTGATCTCCATGCGCCCGGCCTTCTCCCGGGCCGAGGTCGACGGCGTCAAGTACGTGCAGGACCGGATCGCCGTCGACGGTGACGAGATCTGGGCGGCGATGGAGGCCGGTGGCCGGGTGTACATCTGCGGTGACGGCAAGGGCATGGCGCCGGCCGTTCGGGAGGCGTTCAAGTCCATCCACCGCGGCCACGGCTCGGGCGACGACCAGGCGTGGCTGGACGGCCTGATCGCCGAGGACCGTTACGTGGAGGACGTCTGGGCGGGCTGAGTCCCGGAATCCGAGGCCGGTCCCGATTCGTCGGGGCCGGCCTTTCCCTTGCGGCCCAATGGAATGATCTTGTAGAGCAGGGGTCCCGCGACAAGTCAACGCTTTCTTTTCCCCGGAAATACCTGGTACTCCTGGATTACCGACTTCTTTGGGGGAAACATGACCGGTTGGTACGTCGACGACCGCTGCACCGACTGCGATGTGGCCCGTCAGTTCGCGCCCGAGCTGATCGCCCAGGTGGACGGGCGCTCCGCGGTGATCCGGCAGCCCGCGACCGAGGCCGAGCGGCAGCTGATGCACACCGCCGCCTACGCCTGCCCGACCCGTTCCATCCGGCACGCCGAGGCCCGGCTCGACCCGGAGCTCGACCCGTTCCCGTTGGCGCTGGAAGACGACCTGTTCCACTGTGGACACAACTCGCGGATGACCGCCGCGGCGAACTCCTACCTGCTGCGCCGTCCCGGCGGCAACCTGATGATCGACACACCGCGGTTCAGCGCCGAACTGGCCGACCGCTACGAGCGGCTGGGTCCGGTCACGCATGTCCTGCTGACCCATCGCGATCACGTCGCCCACGGCCGCGAGTACGCCGACCGGTTCGGCGCGAAACTGTGGATCCACGAGGGCGACCTCGCGCACGCCCCCGATGCCGACGTCGTCGTGCGCGGCCTGGACCCGGTCGAGGTCGTGCCCGGCGTCGTCGTGCACCCGTTCCCCGGGCACACCGAGGGCAGCGTGCTGTTCCTCGCCGACGACAAGTACTGCTTCACCGGCGACTCGTTCTACTGGTCCCGCACCACCGGCGACCTCGAGGTCGCCGAAGCTGTGACCTGGTACGACATCCGGGTGCTGGCCGAGTCCCTTGCCCGAACCGCCCCGCTCATCCGGTTCGAGTACGTGCTGCCCGGCCATGGCGACCGCAAACGCCTGCCGGCCGACGAGATGACCGCGCGGATGGCCGATCTGACCGCCCGGACAGCGTTGTTGGAGCCACGACCGGTCGATTTCACCGCCACCCGCTGGTGATCCGTGGTGTGATCGGGGCGTGACGGACCGCCAGACCTGGACTCCCGAGCATTACCGGCGTGCCAACAGCCGCCAGATCCGCACCGCCCTCGAGGCATTGGAGTTGGCCGGTCTGCGCGGTGGCCGGTTGGCCGATGTGGGCTGTGGCAGCGGGGAGATCACCCGGGAGCTGGCCGCACGGGGTTATACCGTGACGGCCAGCGACTTCTCCCCGGCGATGGTCGAGGCGACGCGGGAGTTGTGCGCCGGGCTGCCCGTGACCGTCGAGGTCCGTGACGCCCGGGAGCTCCAGCTGGAACCCGGGGCATTCGACATCGTGCACTGCTCATGGGTGCTGCACTGGCTCGACGACATCGACCACGCGTTGCCGGCGATGGCCGCCGCCGTCGCCCCGGGCGGGGCCTTGGTGTTGCAGTGGAGCCGGGCCAACCCCCGGCACCAGCCGGATCCGGTGATCATGCTCGAAGAGGTGATGAGCCGGCCGCGCTGGCGGGACCGGCTCGCCGACACCCCGTTCGCCATGCACCAGCACCCCGCCGACGAGGTCGTCGAGCGGTTGGTGGCCACCGGCCTCGCCATCGAGCTGCCGCCGACCGAGCTCGACGCCCAGTTCGTCGCCGACCCCGTGACGTTGGGCCAGATCATGAAGGCCGCCGGCCTGGCCGAGCAGGCCAAGAAGCTCGGTGGCGACGCCGATGACTTCGTCACCGAGGTCGCCACCGAGATGGTCAACGCCAACGAGCTCAACCCGCACAACATGCGGCTGATCGCTAGGGCAGGGGCATCCCGTGGGGCGTGACGATGTAGACCACGCCGCCTGAGCCGCTGCCGGTGCCGCCGGACGGCAGGGGGCGTTCGGTGCGGAGCCAGACGTTCTCGAACTGGCTGCGCTTGTAGACGTTGCGCACGGCCGGGTCGTCGTTGGAGGCCGGGTCGTTGACGATGACGTCGCCGGTCTTGGTGAAGCCGATGACGACCATGATGTGCCCGGACGTGGAGTAGCCGGCGCCGTCGAGCTCGCTGGCCTGGAAGGACTGCGAGGTGATCACGGGGATGCCGCGCCGGATGTAGCGCTCCATGTCCTGCAACGAATGCAGTCGGGTGATGTGCGCGTCGAGCCCGTAGCTGGCGGCGTAGGCGGCGTTGAACGGCCAGTTGCCGGCGCCCTGGTAGTCGTAGTCGTAGGTGTTGCGGGCGGCGTAGTCGACCTGGGGATCGGCGTAGGACGGGTCGACCCAGGAAAGTTGTTGCGCGGTGGGGTGTTTGCCCCAGTACTCGACGACCATCTGGGTCGAGGTGGGGCTGCACCAGGCCTCGCCGCCGCCGTCGTACTCGGGGTACTGGCCCTTGTGGATGTCCTGGGAATAGCGGGGAACGGGCAGTTCGATGCCCCACGCGCCGCCGGCAGGACTGGTGGGCACCGAGAAACGGTCGGGAATGGCCGAGGTCATGGCCCCGACCATGCGCAGGGTGGGGGAGACGTGCGTGCCCTGGAGGCGGTAGAGGGTGACCCGAAGCTGGTACGACATCAGCTGCACACCGTCGGCGGCCTCGAAGGTGTCGACGTCGATGGTGCCGGTGGCGTCGGTCTGGTCGGGCACGCTGGTCCGGTGGATGTCCTGGTCGCCGGAGGCCCACCGACCCATGACGTACCAACCGGTCTGGGCCCCGGTGGAGGACGTGCCCCGCATCTCGACCTGGAGCCAGGTGCCGGCCGGCGTGGCGGCGTTCCACGACGCGATCAGCTGGGTGGCGCCGAAACGCTGGCTGTAGCGGGGAGAAGTCCAGGTGCCGTAGTCGTAGGTCCGGGTGGTGCCCAAGGCCGGCTCGGTGTGCTGGACGCTGCCGGCGGGCCGGCCGATGACCAGGCCGTTGCGGACGAGCAGGCCATCGGAGTGTCCACTGTGGAAGTCGGCGCTGGTCCACTGGTGGAAGTCGACCGGCGCGGCGGTGGTCGCGGCGACGGCGGGGGCGGCGGTCAGCTGCGCGATGAGGGCACCGGCGACGGTGCCCACCACGGCGAGCCTGGTCAACCTGTTGTGCACAGGGCTCATCGGTACTCCTCGGTGATGCTCGGGCGGCTCTCGTGGTGCGTACGGTCCAGCGCGGTGACCGTGTAGCTGTGCCGGCCAGTGGGCAGGGTGAAGGTGTTGCCGCGCAAGGTGGTGAGCAGGTTGCCGTCCTGGTAGACGGCATAGGACGTGCCGAAACCGAGCCAGTGCAAGGTGTTCCCGTGCAGCGGCAGCAGGAACGGCGGCAGCGGGGCGTGTCCGGCGACGGTGGGCCGCACCGGGACGATGGCCGGCTGGGCGTAGAGATCGGTACGCAGGCGGTCGGCGAAGCCCAGCGGATTGGCCAGCAAGGTGTTGGTGTTGTACAGGATGTCGCCGTTCACGCCGGGCGTGGCCCGGTTGAGGGCGATGTGCCGGGGCATCTCCTCGGGGTTCAGCCACGCGGCCGGGCTGGGCGTGCCGATCTTGTACACGGCCTGGCCGATGTACAGCGAGACCCCGGTGCCGGCGACCTCATGGGCCCACCACGGCAGCAACTTGCCGTAGTCGGCGATGGTGTAGCCGACGGGCCAGTAGAGCTGCGGCGCGATGTAGTCGACCCACCGGTTGCGGATCCAGGTCCGGGTGTCGGCGTACAGGTCGTCGTAGTCGTGCACGCCGCCCTGCGTGTCGGAGCCGGTCGGATCGGTGCGCGCGTCCCGCCAGATGCCGAAGGGGCTGACGCCGAACGCGATCCACGGCTTCATCCCGTGGATCCGCGACGACAGCTCGCTGATCAGCTTGTTCACGTTGTCCCGCCGCCAGTCGGCGATGGTCGCGAAGTCACCGCCGTACTGGGCGAATGTCGCCTGGTCGGGGAACTGTTGCCCGGCAACGGGATACGGGTAGAAGTAGTCGTCGAAGTGCACGCCGTCGAGGTCGTAGCGGCGGGTCGTGTCGAGGATGACCCGCTCCACGAACCGCCGTACGGCCGGAATGCCGGGGTTGTAGTAGAGCTGGTTGCCGTAGCCGACGACCCAGTCGGGATGCAGCCGCGCCGGATGCGTCGGCACGAGCTTGGTGACGTCGCCCTGCAGGCTGATCCGGTACGGGTTGAACCACGCGTGGAATTCGAGGTCACGCTTGTGCGCCTCGTCGACCAGGAATCGCAGCGGGTCGTAGCCGGGATCCTGGCCCTGCGTCCCGGTCAGGTACTGCGACCACGGTTCGAGCGAGGACGGGTAGAAAGCGTCGGCAGTGGGGCGAATCTGCACAAACACGGCGTTCACGCCGATTGCCTGGGCCCGGTCGAGCAGGCTCACGTACTCCTGCTTCTGCTGCGCCGCCGGCAGTCCAGCCTTGGACGGCCAGTCGATGTTGGCCACGCTGGCGATCCACATCCCGCGCAGTTCCCGTGGCGCGGCAATGGAAGCTGCCCGCGCCGCGGCTGCGGGTAGTGCCGTGGACACGGTCAGTAGCGCTGCCAGCACGATCGCAAGCCGTCGCACGCCGTCACCTCACTCATCGCCTTGGTCAAGGATTTTCGCGATGCTGGGCGACGATGTAAAGAACCGCCTAAGTGCAACTTCCGGCAATTCCGCCGTTCGTGGGGTCAGGCCGACGCCGTCGTGCGCACGATCGGCCGCGTGACCGTGACCCGGTCGACCACCAACGCCACCAGCAGCACGACGCCGACGGACAGCGCGACACCGGCGACGGTGTCGGTGAAGTAGTGGAATCCGTCGACGATCAGCGCCAGCACCACGAGCACGGACACCGCCAACAGCAGCGCCCCGATTGCCACGCGCAGCGCAAGGGTCAGTCCGGCGCCGAGCACGATCACGCCCAGCACCGTGCAGGTCGAGAGCATGCCGACGGTGTGCCCGCTGGGATAGGACAGCCAGTTGTTGTACCGGCGCTGCACCAACGGCTTCAGCACCACCTCGGTCAGCCCGATCGCCACGGCCGGGCCGATCACCGCCAGCGCGGCGATGTCCGGACGGGCCCGCAGCAGCGCCGTCACGGCCACGACTACGAGCACCGTGCCCACGATGGGCAGATCGGCGACGTGCAGCAGCTGGTACAGCAGCACCCGAAAGCGCCCGAAGATCGTGAACAGCCAGTCGTCCACGGTGTTGTCGAACGAGCCCGCGCGACGCTGCCGGTGGTAGAGCGCCGCCCCCACGGCGACGACGGCGACGCACAGCACGACGAGGCCGACGGCGGGTCGGCGGGCCTGGGGCGGTAGCAGGCGCACCCCACCAGGCTACGGGCACGGGTTAGGTTGATCCGGTGAGCACGGGAGCCAAGATCTTGGTCCGGCCGCGGGAGCGGCCCCAGGCGAGCCGGGTGCTGGTGTGCATCGGCTACAGCGGCGGCGGCACCGCCCCGTTCCGGCCGTGGGCGACGCAGCTGCCGGACGACACCGAGCTGGTGCTGGTCTGCTATCCGGGGCGGGAGAGTCGGTTCACCGAGCCGTACGCCACCGAGTGGGACCCGCTGTGCGACGACGTGGTCGACGCCGTCGTCACCGATGTCGCGGATCGGCCGTATGTGCTGTTCGGACACAGCATGGGCGCGGTGATGGCGTTCGAGGTGGCGGCCAGGGCCGAACGACGCGGCCGTGGGCCGACGGCGCTGACCGTGTCGGCCAGCGAGGCGCCGACGGACTGGCCGGTTCGTGACGGCACGCCGCCCAACCTGGAGCAGAGCAACGAGGAGCTGGTGCACTGGATGAGCACGGTCGGCCAGCTGCCGCAGGCGCTGCTGGACGAGCCGGAGCTGGTCGACATGGCGGTCTCGCTGCTGCGGGCCGACCTCACGGTGAGCCGCAGCTACCGGTACCGGCCGGGCACCACGGTGCAGGCGCCGATGCAGGTCATCTACGGCGCGGAGGACGGCCGGGCCCCGGCCGGGCACGCGCAGCGGTGGACCGAGCTGGCCGGCGGCCGGGTGCGGGTGGACGAGCTGCCCGGCGGCCACTTCTACACGCCGGAGATCTGGGCCGCCTTCCCGAGTCGAATCGCTTCGCTCGGTTCGTTCACGAAATGAACATAACGGCCCCCCGACACATCCGGGGGACCGCCGTGGTTACCGCTTCCTAAACCTGCAACTACTTGAAAATGAAACCAGGCGGGTCACTGGCTGTGACCCGCCTGGTCGCGTCACGGGAAGCTCAGTCGGCACGGCGGGGGTTCGCGCCACCTTTTCCCGATCGGCGAGGTTCGACCCGATCTACCGCCCCGCCGGTGGCACGCCACCGGCGATCAGGTCCGCGTACGGCTGCGTCGGCCTCGACGCGGTGCGCACCAGCTGGCCGTCGGCCTTGGACCGCTCGACCGAGCTGCTGTGCTCCCGATACGCGTTGTACAGCGCGCCACCCGAGTGCAACGCCTTCTCTGCGTGAAAGGCGAAGTCCCGGGACGGCGGTTTGGCCCCACTCTCCACTTTGGACACGTATGAGCGGTCGTAGCCCATCCGTCGCGCGAGTGTGGTCCTCGACAGCCCGCGCAGCGTCCGCCAACGCTTGAGTTCTCCAGCGAAGACGTTCGCGGCGGTCTCGGCATCATCAGCCGGGAATTGGCCAGTCGCCATTGTCACCTCCCCAGATTTGACCGTGGAGGCCCGACAGTACTCCCTGCGCAACTCGTCAGTATACAGTTTCGCGAAGTCCATCCGATCGTCGTGCAACCGACCGGGGGGCCGCCCTTGACCGGTGGTGGACAATGACCGCCGCGGCTGTCTGGAACAGCAGGCCGGCCGCTTCGTCGTCCCGGGCCGGATCCCCGGTCGCGATCCACTCGAGCACCGAGTTGAGCACGAGGTCGGTCACGCCGCGAGCCAGCCACGACCGCAGTTGGGGGTCGCGCACCGAGTCGCCCAGCGTCTGCTCGGCGACCAGCACGGTCTGCGCCACCAACTCCTGCGCGTACGCGGCGAACACCGGCTCGCGCACCGCGTGCCGGAACAGCAGCGTGAAGCCGGCCGGGTCGCGGCGGGCGGCGGCCAGCAGCGCGCGCAGGCCGGCGGCGGTGTCGTAGCCGAACTGGGAGCTGTCCACCAGCCGCCGCCAGGTGGCGTCCAGCGCCGCGGTGTAGATGTCCTTCTTGGTGGCGTAGTGCCGATACAGAATGATCTTGGTGACGCCGGCCTCCGCGGCCACGTCGTCCATGGAGGTGCCGGCGTAGCCGCCGCTCGCGAACGCGCGGGCGGCCGCGGCCACGATGCTGGCGGCCCGTTCCTCGCGCGGCATCAACCGTCGGCCGGTGCCGCCGACATCGCGCATCGCTGTGCTCCCGTCAGGCTGGGTGCACCGACGGTACCGGGTGCGCGCGGGTCGTCGTGAAGAGCTGACCGGGTCACACCGGTGACCTGACGAAGTGTCACGAACTTTCGGGCAATGGGTGCGGTGGGTAAGTGCACGAGATCGGCGGTCGCCGCGTTATGTCGGCGGGCCGTGCGACCCATTGCCGGTTTATGGATAGCGATTTCGATCGACGCGGATAACACAGTTGTTCTGCCCGATCCAGTGACTTTGGGTGAGTGATCGGTCACGTCCTGTTTGTTGTCGGCGCAACCAGGCGGCGTTCGCGGGCGGTGCCCGTTTGCCACCCGGATGGCCGAAAGGCGGCCCTGTTCTGCCGAGTCGTGTCTCTTTCGGGTGGGTTGACGGACGTCCCATCACCCGATCGCCGAAGCCGCCGCGATCGCCTTCCCGCTTTGTCGACCGAGGGTTCGGTGATGAAGAGAACCCGAATGGCGGTGCACTGATACCCCGCTGTCCTATTGTCGGCCGGTGACCGGGCGATATCGGTGGGCGGTGCTACGCACGGTGGGTTGTTACTAGCCGGGTTGGGTGAACAAAAGACCAAACTTCTGGCCGTGCAATAGTCACCCGCTCGGGCGACTGTACGTCCGCTGAACGGCGGTGCTAGTTTCGCTGCTGTCGGCGCTCATATCGTCCTGCGATCAATTCGCCAATGTCTCGCTAACGACGGCGAGGGTGGGGCGAACTGGGGTCCCGCCTATTCTTTTTCTCTTTTTTCTTCCTCTATGTCGATCTGGTGAGGAGTTGTCGGTCGTGACGGAGACGTTGGAGCCGGGAGCAGGACTTGAGCAAGGGCGGTCCCAGCTGAGCCTGGGCACGGCCGCCGCGCGGAACCTGTCGACCACGACCAAGTCCGTGCCGCAGATGCAGGGCATCACCTCGCGCTGGCTGCTGCGGGTGCTGCCGTGGACGCAGGTCAACGGCGGTGTGTACCGGGTCAACCGGCGGCTGAGCTACACCGTCGGCGACGGCCGGATCGAGTTCACCAAGACCGGCGCGGACGTCCGGGTCATCCCGGCCGAGCTGGGCGAGCTCCCGCTGCTGCGCGGCTTCGACGAGATGGAGGTCCTCGACGCGCTGGCCAACCGGTTCCGCCAGCACGAGTTCGCGCCCGGCGACGTGATCGCCGAGCACGGCAGCGGCGCGGACCGGGTGTACCTCATCGCGCACGGCAAGATCAACAAGGTCGGCACCGGCAAGTACGGCGACGAGTCCGTGCTCGGCACGCTGGCCGACGGCGACTACTTCGGTGTCGACGCGCTGGTCGACCCGGACGCCAACTGGGACTTCACCGCCAAGGCGATCACCAGCGCCACCGTGCTCTCGTTGACCCGCGCCGACTTCCAGGCGCTGACCGACCAGTCGGCCGAGCTGCGCGAGCAGGTCGTGATGTTCCAGGCCAACGCCGCGCTCGGCCGGGCCGACGACAGCGGCGAGGCCGAGATCAGCCTGTCCTCCGGCCACACCGGCGAGCCCGACCTGCCCGGCACGTTCGTCGACTACGACGCCTCGCCGCGCGAGTACGAGCTGTCCGTCGCGCAGACCGTGCTGCGGGTGCACACCCGCGTCGCCGATCTCTACAACCAGCCGATGAACCAGACCGAGCAGCAGTTGCGCCTGACCATCGAGGCCCTGCGCGAACGTCAGGAGCACGAGCTGGTCAACAGCCGCGACTTCGGCCTGCTGCACAACGCCGAGTTCAGCCAGCGCATCCACACCCGCGGCGGCGCGCCCACCCCGGACGACATGGACAACCTGCTGGCCACGGTGTGGAAGGAGCCGACGGTCTTCCTGGCCCACCCGCGCACCATCGCGGCCTTCGGCCAGGAGTGCAACCGGGCCGGCATCTACCCGGGCAACACCGACTTCGGCGGCCACCAGATGCCGTCCTGGCGCGGCATCCCGATCCTGCCCTGCAACAAGATCCCGATCACCGAGCAGCGCACCAGCTCGGTCATCCTGATGCGCACCGGCGACGAGCACAACCAGGGCGTCGTCGGCCTGCACCAGACCGGGCTGCCCGACGAGTACCAGCCGGGGCTTTCGGTGCGGTTCATGAACATCAACGAGAAGGCGATCATCTCCTACCTGGTCAGCGTCTACTACTCGGCCGCGGTGATGGTGCCGGACGCGCTCGGCATCCTCGAGGACGTCCAGCTCGGCGCCAACTGACCGCCCGACGCGTGCCGGCTCGGCCGCGGGCCCAACCAGCCCGCGGCCGGCCCGGCGAACACCGCCCGCACGCCGCCGGGGACGATCCCCCGTCGGCGTGCGGGTCGCCACCGAAAAGCCTTCCGTGTCACCGTGATTGGAGCCACAGGTCGTGACCGAGACCCTGGACCCGGCAGCCTCCCAGTTGAGTCTTGGCACAGCGGCCGCCCGGCAGCTGGCCACGACGACCAAGTCCGCCCCGCAGATGCAGGCCATCACGCCGCGATGGCTGCTGCGCAAGCTGCCATGGGTCGAGGCCAAGGGCGCGAACTACCGGGTCAACCGGCGACTCACCTACACCGTCGGCGACGGCCGCATCGAGTTCGTCAGCACCGGTGACAGCGTCCGGGTGATCCCGGCCGAACTCGGCGAACTGGCTCCGCTGCGCGGTTTCGACGACGCCGAGGTGCTGGCCGCGCTGGCCGGCCGGTTCACCCAGCGGCACTTCGCCGCCGGCGACACCATCGTGTCGGCCGGCTCGGCCGCCGACGAGCTGTACCTGATCGTGCACGGCCGGGTCGACAAGGTCGGCACCGGCAAGTACGGCGACGAGGCCGGGCTTGGCACGCTGGCCGACGGCGACCACTTCGGCGAGCAGAGCCTGGTCGACGAGGGCGGCTGGCCGTTCTCCGTGCGGGCCAACACCGGCTGTGTGGTGCTTTCCCTGCCGCGCGGCACCTTCCTGCAGATCATGGACAGCGCGCCGGCGCTTCGGTCCCATGTGGACGGTTACCGGGCGCGCGGCGGCAAGTCGCAGAACAAGCACGGCGAGGCCGCGATCGAGATGTCGGCCGGCCACGCCGGCGAGATCGACCTGCCCGGCACGTTCGTGGACTACGACCTGTCCCCGCGCGAGTACGAGCTCAGCGTCGCCCAGACCATGCTGCGCATCCACACCCGCGTCGCCGACCTCTACAACGGCCCGCACGACCAGGTGCAGGAGCAGTTGCGGCTGACCATCGAGGCGCTGCGCGAGCGCCAGGAGTTCGACCTGCTCAACAACCCGGACTTCGGCCTGCTGCACAACGCCGACCACAGCCAGCGGCTGCACACCCGCAACGGCGCGCCCACCCCCGACGACATGGACGAGCTGGTCTCCCGTCGGCGCAAGACCAAGTTCTTCCTGGCCCACCCCAAGGCGATCGCCGCGTTCGGCCGTGAGCTCACCGCGCGCCGGCTGTACCCGCAGCCGGTGGTCGTGGACGGCCGGCCGGTGCAGTCCTGGCGCGGGGTGCCGATCCTGCCGTGCGACAAGATTCCGATCGACCCCGAGTTCAACACCACCACCATCCTGGCCATGCGCACCGGCGAGGACGACAACGGCGTGATCGGCCTGCACCAGACCGGCATTCCCGACGAGCGCGAGCCCGGCCTCTCGGTGCGCTTCACCGGGATCAGCGACAAGGCGATCCTGTCCTACCTGGTCAGCACCTACTACTCGTGCGCGGTGCTGGTGCCGGACGCGCTCGGCGTGCTGGAAGACGTCGAGCTGGGGAACTGAGGGATCCGTGGCACAACCGTTCGAACTCCCCGATTTCTATCAGGTTCACCCGGCGCGGCTGAACCCGAACCTGGAGGGCGCGCGCGTCCACACCCGCAAGTGGGCGCGCGACTTCGACATGGTCGACACACCGGCCTACGCCGGCGGCGAGATCATTTGGAGCGAGGCCAGGCTGGAGGCGATGGACTACGCGTTGCTGTGCGCGTACACCCATCCCGAGTGCGCCGGCGAGATCCTCAACCTGATCACCGACTGGTACGTCTGGGTGTTCTTCTTCGACGACCACTTCCTGGAGCTGTACAAGAAGCCCAAGGACATCAAGGGCGCCAAGAAGTACCTGGACGGGCTGCGCGCGTTCATGCCGCTGCACGGGGAGATCACCGCGACGCCGACCAACCCGGTCGAGGCCGGGCTGACCGACCTGTGGCGGCGCACCATCCCGATGATGAGCCAGGAGTGGAAGGTCCGCTTCATCGAGAGCACGCTCAACCTGCTCGTCGAGTGCATGTGGGAGATCGTCAACATCGACGAGGGCCGGGTGGCCAACCCGATCGACTACATCGAGATGCGCCGCAAGGTCGGCGGCGCGCCGTGGTCGGCCAACCTGGTCGAGGTGGCGGTCGGCGCCGAGGTGCCGGACTCGGTCGCCCGGACGCGGCCGATGCGGGTGCTGAAGGACACCTTCGCCGACGCCGTGCACCTGCGTAACGACGTCTTCTCCTACCAGCGCGAGGTGGAGGAGGAAGGCGAGAACGCCAACATGGTCCTGGTGCTGGAGACGGCGCTGGGCTGCACCACGCAGGAGGCCGCGGAGGCGACCAACGACCTGATCTCCTCCCGTATGCAGCAGTTCGAGCACACCGTGTTCACCGAGCTGCCGACCATGTTCGAGCAGTACGGGCTGCGGCCGGACGAGCGGGCCGCGGTGCTGGTCTACGCCCGGGGCCTGCAGGACTGGCAGTCCGGCGGGCACGAGTGGCACATGCGTTCCAGCCGGTACATGAACGCCAACGCCGACACGTCGACCGGCTGGGTGCCCGGCGGCCCCACCGGATTGGGGACTCTGGGTTCTCGTTTGGGCTTTCCCAAGCGGCTCAAGCGCTTCACCCACACGCCACACGCCGTGGGACCGACCTCGTTGCCGGACTTCACCATGCCGTTCCCGCTGCACCTCAACCCGTTGCTGGACCAGTCCCGGCAGAACACGTGGGCATGGTCGCGGGCGATGGGCTTCACCAGCGAGGGCGTGTGGACCGACCGGCAGATGGTCGAGCTCGACCTGCCGATCTGCGCCGCCGGCATCGATCCCGACGGCACCCAGGACGAGCTCGACCTCGGCTCGCAGTGGCTGACCTGGGGCACCTACGGGGACGACCTGTTCCCGAAGCTGTTCTTCCGTGGCCGGGATCCGGCCGGCCCGCGGGCGTTCGTCGCGCGGACCAAGGCGTTCATGCCGCTGGACTGCGTGACGATGCCGGTGCCGACCGACGCCAACGAGCGCGGGCTCGCGGACCTCTGGGTGCGCACCGCGTTGCCGATGCCGGACAAGCACCGGGCGTTGTTCCGGCGCGCGGTCGACACGATGCTGGACGCGTGGGTGTGGGAAGCCGACTGCCATCAGCAGAACCGCATTCCCGATCCCGTCGACTACATCGAGATGCGGCGCGGCACGTTCGGCTCCGATCTGACCATGAGCCTGGCCCGGTTCGCGCGGGCCGACCTGATCCCGGACGAGTTCTTCGCCACCAGCCAGGTGCGCGGCCTCGAGGACTCGGCCCAGGACCAGGCCTGCTTGCTCAACGACATCTTCTCGTACCAGAAGGAGATCGAGTACGAGGGCGAGCTGCTCAACATGGTGCTGGTCGTGCAGAACTTCCTGAACTGCTCGAAGGAGCAGGCGGTCGCCATGGTCAACGACCTGATGACCGCCCGTGTCGAGCAGTTCATCCGCACCCGCGACCACGAGATTCCCGCGCTGTGCGAGGAATTCGGTTTCAACGCGGCACAGCGCGGGGCCGTCGACAGCTACGTGCGCGAGCTCCAGGACTGGATGTCGGCGATCCTCAACTGGCATCGGAAGACCGTGCGCTACGGGGAAGCCGAGCTGGTCCGGTCCCGTGGCGGGCACGGGTTCGCGCTGCCAACCGGCTTCGGCACGTCCGCGGTGCGGATGTTCGCCCCGTGACCTCGGAGGTGGTTCCCATCGATGTGATCTCGCAGCCCCGCTCGGCCACCGATGTGCTGGCCTGGAGCCGAAATCTGGTGGATCCGGCGATGCGGGCGGCGGTGGACACGCTGCCGACGTCCATGCGCCGGGTCGCCGGCTACCACTACGGCTGGTGGGACGCCGACGGCTCGGCTCGTAGCGGCGACGCCGGCAAGGCCATCCGGCCCACGCTGGCCGTGCTGTGCGCCGAGGCCGTCGGCGGGTCCGTCGTGGACGCCGTGCCGACCGCCGTCGCGGTGGAGATGGTGCACAACTTCTCGCTGCTGCACGACGACGTGATGGACCGGGACGTCAGCCGGCGGCACCGGCCGACCGCGTGGACCGTCTTCGGCACCGGCCCGGCCATCCTGGCCGGCGACGCCTTGTTGACGCTGGCCTTCGACGTGCTCGCCGGCAGCGGCCATCCGCGGTCCCAGGACGCGATGCGGATGATGAGCTCGGCCGTGCAGGACCTGGTCGAGGGCCAGTGCGAGGACGTCTCCTTCGAGCAACGGTCCGATGTGGACCTGTCCGAGTGCCTGGCCATGGCCAGCGCGAAGACCGGCGCGCTGCTGGCCTGCTCCACCGCCATCGGCGCGCTGTACGGTGGCGGCACCGCCGCGCAGGTCGAGCACATGCGGGTGTTCGGCGAGCACCTTGGGCTGGCCTTCCAGCTCGTCGATGATCTCCTCGGCATCTGGGGTGATCCGCGGGTGACCGGCAAGCCCGTGCACTCCGATCTGGTCAGCCGCAAGAAGTCCCTGCCGGTGGTCGCCGCGCTCACCTCCGGCGAGCCGGCGGCGGACGAGCTCGCGTCCTTGTACGGCAGGCAAGACGCACTGTCCGATGTGGAGCTTGCCCGTGCCGCCGAACTGGTCGATCTGGCCGGCGGCAAGTCGTGGACCCAGCGCGAGGCCGTCGACCAGCTCGATCTGGCGCTGGCCGAACTCGCCTTGGCCGCCCCGGCGCCTCGGGTCGCCGCCGAGCTGACCGCGTTGGCGCGGTTGGTGACCCGACGCGACCACTGAACCGGTCGCGCCTGACGGCCGAGCCGGCCCCCAGCCGGTTCGGCCGTTTTGGGGTGTTCGGGCGAATGCCGTGGCGGTCAGCGTAGTCCTTGGGCGGCAACGGGACCAGCCGCCGTTGGTCGGTCGGGCAGTGGACGTTCGTCGGTTGTTTCGGCCCGGCCGTGCGGGATTGACTGGCCGCTGACGATCATCGGCGACGACTGCCCGAGGTAGGTCCCGTGAAAAGATCTCGCCTGCTCGCGACCACTGTGACCATGAGCGCGGCGTTGGCGCTGCTGGGCACCGGAGCAGCCCAGGCGGCCCCGCTCGCGCCGGCGGTGGACGGCGCCGCGGACGGCGGGCGGGTGATCGTGGTGCTCGGCAACCAGCACAGCGAGCTGAAGTTACGGGCCCAGAGCTCGCAGCGCACGACCACCACCCGTGACGACCAGCAGTCGGTCGTGGCCGACATCAAGGCCAACGGCGGCAGTGACATCACGCAGCTGGTCAGCGTGAACGCGGTCGCGGCCAAGCTGTCCACGGCCGAGGTGAACCGGCTGCGGGCCAACCCGGCCGTGCGCGAGATCGTGCCGGATGAAGCGATGCCACAGGACAGTCCGGCTCGGGTGCCGCAGGCCAAACCGGCCCGGTTGAGCCAGAAGCTGTGTCCGAGCGACCCGGCCAAGCCGTTCCTGGAGCCGGAGGCGCTGTCGGTCGACAAGGTCGAGACCGACAAGCCGGGCGACACCGAGCAGGCGTCCAGGATCGCCACCGGCAAGGGCGTGCTGGTCGCCATCGACGGCATGAACGAGCTGGCCGGCAACCCCAACTTCGTCCGTCCTGACGGCTCGCACGTGGTCATCGACGCGCCCGACCCGACCGAGGACGACAGCGACGGCGAGTACTACGGCGACGCCTCTTCCGTTGCCGGACAGGGACTTGTCACCTACGACTACAGCAAGGAGCTGCCGTTCTCGGGCCTGCCGGCCGGCTGCACCTTCCGGATCAAGGGCGTCGCCCCGGACGCGTCGCTGGTCGACACCCGGCTGATCGACACTCCGGAGAGCGCCGCCGGTGACATCCAGCTCGAGTCGCAGGTGGTGGCCGGCATCGACCACGCCGTGGTGGTCGAGCACGCCGACGTGATCTCCGAGTCGTACGGCTACACCCCGCGCCCCGGCCGCTATTCCGTGTTCTACGCGGCCAACGACGCCGCCGTCGCGGCCGGCGTCACCGTGGTGGTCTCCTCCGGCGACAGCGGTGTCTCCGGCACCGTCTCCTCGCCGGCCACCGACCCGCAGGTGATCGCCGTCGGCGCGACGAACACGTTGCGGCTCAACGCCCAGGCCTATGGCTACGACGGCTGGATCAACAACGACATCACCCCGCTGTCCTCCGGCGGCACCGCGCCCAACAACCGCGTCGTCGACCTGGTCGCCCCGGGCTACGGCGGCATGGCCGCGTGCAGCCCGATCGGCTCCGACTGCCCGACCAACACCTTGACCGAGGCGTTTGGCGGCACCAGCGAGTCGTGCCCGCTGGTCGCCGGTGCGGCGGCCGACGTCATCCAGGCGTACGCCGACACGCACAACGGCGTGAAGCCGACTCCCGCGCTCGTCAAGCAGATCCTCACCGGCACGGCCAAGGATGTTGGTGCGCCGGCCGATCAGCAGGGCGCCGGCCTGCTCGACGTGTACGCCGCCGTCCGCGCGGCCCAGCAGGCCCCCGGCGGCACGTCCGACGCACCTGAGGCCCCGGCCCTGGTCCCGTCACCGTCCCAATTGGACGTCACGGCCAATGCCGGTGCCAGCGCGCAGACCGTGAGCCTCTACAACGCCAGCAGCGCGCCGACGACGGTCAAGGGGACGTACCGGGAACTGGGCTCTGCCAAGCAGTTCGGCTCCACCGTCACCGAGCCGGTCAGCGCGCCCGATCCTTCGCTGCCGGTGCCGGCCTACGGCGCCACCGCCGCCTCGCCGATCACCTTCACCGTGCCGGCCGGGCTGGACCGGCTCAGCGTCGACATGATCACGCCGGATCCGACCAACGGCACCATTCTGTCCTTCACCCTGGTCGACCCGGCCGGCCGGTTGAGCCAGATCTCCTACGACTACGGCACTCCGCCCTCGGGCTCGGCCAAGTTCGGCTCCGTGCCGAATCTTCAGCACGTCGAGGTGGCCGCGCCTGCTGCCGGCACCTGGACCGCGAAGATCCTGTGGGCCAACGGCCGGGCGCACCTCCAGTCGCCGCCGAACGTGCCGGGTTCGTACCGTGGCAACATCTCCTTCCGCACCATGGGTCAGCACTACGTGACCAAGAAGGCCACCGACGCCATCACCATCCCGGCGCACGCCGGTGTCGACGTGCCGTTGAGCGTGGACATGCCGGCCGCGCCGGGGGACCACCCCGAGTCCGTGCAGTTCGTCGCCGGCAACGGCGCCCGCACCTCGCTGCCCGTGCAGCGGCGGACGCTCATTCCCGGCGCCGGCGGCAAGTTCACCACCACGATCACCAGCACCGTCGGGCGGCAGGTCGGCCAGGTCAGCACGTTCAACATCGACGTGCCGGCCGGCAAGAAGGACCTCGACGTCAACTTCCACACCGCCGACGCCAGTCCGGACAACGTGTTGACCTACTACCTCATCGACCCGGACGGCAAGGTCGTCACCACCGACACCTCGCCGACCACCACCGTGCAGGGCGTTGGTGCTACGCAGCCGATCGCCGATGCCGCACTCGTCACCGCCAATCCCAAGCCCGGCCGGTGGGAGATCGACGTCGTGCTGCGGCTCACCGTCAGCGGCAACGAGTTCACCCAGCAGATGGCCGGCACCGTCGGCTACGACCGCTCCGACGCCTTCGCCTACAACCTGCCGTCCGGCACCGTGTCGGCCGGTCGGACGGTGTTCTTCCGCGTCACCAACACCACCGGTATCGGCCGCACCCTGCGGCTCACCTCCACCGCCGGCGACATCACCTTCGGCGCCCCGATCTACCTCGCCGCCGGCTCCACCTCGCTGTTCACCGGCACCTTCAAACCCGTCGCTGCCCCCGGCACCGCCGTCAGCGGCACGGTGAACGTGCTCAGCAACACCAGCGTCGCCAACGGTTCGCAGACCCTGGCCGTCCTTCCCTACGGCTACACCGTGGGCGGCACCGTCAATCCCTGACCCGCCACACCACGTTCAGCGAGGGGTTCCCGGTCGGACTGGGCTCTACCCGGTCCACCGTGAACCCCTCGCGTTCGTAGAACGCCCCGGCCCGCTCGTTGGCCGCGAAATGCTCGATGTGCTTCTCGTTCCACCAGCTGCGGACCTGTGCCTCGGCGGCCTCAGCGCCGGACGTACCAGCAGTTCCATAGTTCCTCCCGCCGGCCAGCCGACGAGGCAGAATGGCCGCGTGCGGATCGGTGTGCTCGGCGCGGTCGAGCTGTGGGGGCCCGACGGGAGCCCGGTCGCCCTGGGCGGGCCTCGGCCTCGGGCGCTACTCGCGGCGCTGGCGCTGAGCGTCGGCCGGCCCGTGCCTTTCGAGCAGCTGGTCGACGCCGTGTACGGCGAGGAGCCTCCCGGCAACGCCCAGCACGCCTTGCAGTCCCAGGTCTCCCGGCTCCGTGCTGTGCTGCCCGAGGGCACCCTCGTCCGGCATCCCGTCGGCTACCTGCTGACCATCGACCCGGCCGAGATCGACGCCCATCGCTTCGAGCACCTGGCCGCTGCCGGCCGGGAGCTGCTGGCCCTCGGTGATCACGCCAACGCCCGCAAAGCTCTCACCGAGGCCCTGGAGTTGTGGCGCGGCCCCGCCCCCACCGTCCGGCTGGCCGATCTCCGCTTGTCGGCTTTCGAGGACCGCATCGAGACCGACCTCGCCCTCGGCCGCCCCGACATCGCCGAACTCCGGCAGCTCAGCGCGGAACACCCCTACCGCGAACGCCTCCGTGGCCAGCTGATGCGCGCCCTCGCCGCCGACGGCCGCCAGGCCGAGGCCCTCGCCAGCTTCGACGACGCCCGCCGAACCCTGGCCGACGAGTTCGGCACCGACCCCTCCGCCGAGCTCGCCGGCGCCCACCTCGCCGTCCTCCGCGGCGCCAACCCCGTCCGCCCCGTTCCCGCCCAGCTCACCAGCTTCGTCGGCCGTGACAACGAGATCCGCCAGGTGACCACCGCCCTGGAACGCTCCCGCCTGGTGACGATCATCGGTCCCGGCGGCGCAGGCAAGACGCGCCTGGCAATCGAGTCGGCGAGGCGGATGCCTGAGGTCTGCTTCGTCGAGCTCGCCGGGCTGGGCGACGGGGCGCAAGTGCCGCAGGCGGTGATCGCGGCGCTCGGAATCCGTGATGCGGGCCTGTTCGCCGGCCATGAGTTGCCGGATCCGGTGGCACGCCTGATATCCAGCCTGGCGGACCGTCGAATCCTGCTCGTTCTGGACAACTGCGAGCACGTCGTCGACGGCGCGGCCCGGCTGGCTCGGCAGTTGCTAGCGGGGTGCGAGGAGCTGCGGATCCTGGCGACGAGCCGGGAAGCCCTTGGTGTGACAGGGGAATCGCTCTGCCCACTGCCACCGCTGGCCGGCCCGGACACGATCCGGTTGTTCGAGGAGCGGGCCCACGCGGTGCGTCCGGGCTACGGCCTCGACCCGGCGACGGTCGGCCGGATCTGTGCGGCGGTGGACGGCCTGCCGCTGGGCATCGAGCTGGCGGCGGCGCGATTGCGTTCGTTCGAGCTGGACGAGGTGGAGTCCCGGCTGCGACAGCTCTCGCACGGGGATCGCACGGCCGAGCCCCGGCACCAAACGCTGCGCGCGGTGGTGGCCTGGAGCTGGGACCTGCTCGACCCGGACGAGCGCACGATGGCCAAGCGACTGGCGGTTTTCGCTGGCGGGGCAACACTTTCCGTGGCCGAGGAGGTCTGTGGCCTGCCGGCCGACGTGCTGGCCGGCCTGGTCGACAAGTCGCTGGTCGAGGTGAACGGCGGCCGCTACCGAATGCTGGAGACGGTCCGCGCGTTCTGCGTCGACCAACTCGGCGACGAGGAGGAGCAGGCCCGTCGCAGCCACGCCTCGTATTTCCTGCGGCTGGCCGAGGAGGCGGAGCCGCGGCTGCGTACGGGGGAGCAGCTGGCGTGGCTGGCCAAGCTGACGGCCGAGCACGCCAACCTGATGGCCGCCCTGCGCTGGGCCGTCGGAGCAGATCCGGAGAGCGCTCTCCGGCTGGCCGCCAACACTGCCTGGTACCTGTACTTGCGAGGACTGCGCAGCGAGGGCCTGCCGCTGCTGGTCGAGCTCCTGGACGCCGTGGGAGAGCGCGTTCCCGAGGGCTTGGTCGAGGAGTACGCGCTCTGCGCGATCAGTGCCGACATGCACCTGGACCGGGTCACCGAGCTGATGCGCGACTTCGGGCGCACGCTGCGGTTCCCGTACCTGGTGATGCTGTGGGCGGCGATCGGCACCGCCGAGGTGATCACCATGGCGATGTTCGGCGACGACCCGTGGTCCCGTGCCTTCCTGGAGACGGCCGAGGGCCTGCGCACCCTCTACTACGCCGACCTGACCGCCTCGCGGGCCGCCTTCGGGCAGGCGCTCGGCTCGTTCCGCGAGGTGGGGGACCGGTGGGGCATCGCCAACACGCTCGACCAGCTGGCCGGCGTCGCCGCGCTGGAGGGTGATCCAGTGGCCTCGCTGGCGCTGGCCGACGAGGCGCTGCAAGTGATCGGCGAGCTCGGCGACGTCGAGGACGCGGCGGAGTTGCAGTGCCGCCGGGCCGACAACCTGCTGCGGATCGGCGAGGTGGCGGCCGCGCGGGCCGTCTACGAGCGGGTGGCCGAGCTCAACACCCCGCCGGCGCTGGCCGCCGCGCACCGGGGTCTCGGCGAGATCGCCCGCCTGGCCGGCGACCTGGACACGGCCCGCGAGCTGTACGGAAGAGCGCTCTCCGAATACCGGCCGGGACCGATCATCGCCGCCGAGATCCGGGCCCGCATCCTGTGCGGACTGGGTGCCATCGCCGTCGCTGACGGCGATGCCGAACGGGCCCGTGAGCACTTCCAGCAGGCCCGTGACGAGGCCCTGACCAGGCTGAACCTGCCCATCGCGGCGTTCGCCGAGCAGGGGCTGTCCGGCGGCGAGCTCAGCTGGGAGCAGGCCGTTCACCGGCTCCGTGAGCACTTCGTGAGCCCGTGGTGAATCGCCCGCCGCAGAGTCTGCGGCATGGACATCCTGATCTCCGGCGCCAGCATCGCCGGCCCCGCCCTCGCCTACTGGCTGCGTGAGTTCGGCAGCAACGTCACCGTCGTGGAGCGCTCTCCCGCGCCCCGCCCCGGCGGCTACAAGATCGACGTCCGCGGCGCGGCCATGACCGTCCTCGAGCGGATGGGCATCGCCGACGAGGTTCGCCGGCACCACACCGACATGCGCGGCGGCGCGTTCCTCGACCGCAAGGGCCGCACCATCGTCGAGATGGACGCCGACACCGTCGGCTTCCGCGAGCCCACCGACGTCGAGATCCTACGCGGCGACCTGGCCCGCATCCTGCGTGGCGCCACCGAGGGCGTCGAGTACGTCTACGGCGACTCGATCACGTCGATGACCGAGCACGCCGACGGTGTCACCGTCGAGTTCGAGCGGTCCCTGCCGCGCCGGTTCGACCTGGTCATCGGGGCCGACGGCCTGCACTCCACGGTCCGGGCGCTGGCCTTCGGGCCCGAGGAGCGGTTCCTGCGCTCGCTCGGCCACCACATCGCCATCTTCAGCGTGCCCAACCTGCTCGACCTGGACCGCTGGGAGACCATCCAGGCCGAGAAGGGCCGGACCCTCAACGTCTACAGCACCCGGCAGGACACCGAAGCCAAGGCCGCCTTCCTGTTCGCCTCCGAGGGCCTGACCTACGACCGTCGCGACACCGCCCGCCAACGGGAGTTGCTGGCCGAGACCTTCGCCCCGCACGGCTGGATCGCCCCGCAGCTGCTCGCCGCCATGCCCGACGCCCCCGACTTCTACTTCGACGGCATGAGCGTCGTGGAGATGGAGCGCTGGTCCACCGGCCGGGTCGCGCTGGTCGGCGACGCCGCCTACGGGCCGTCGCCCGCCTCCGGTCAGGGCACCAGCCTCGCCCTCGTCGGCGCCTACGTGCTGGCCCACGAGCTCGCCGCCGCCGGCGATCACCAGGTTGCCTTCGCCGCCTACGAGCAGCGCATGCGGCACTTCGTCACCGTGAACCAGAAGCAGGCCGACAACATCAAGCGGATGGTCGCCGGCTCTCGGTTCACGTTGTGGCTCAACATGACCATGATGCGCCTCATGCCCTACCTGCCCGGCACCGCCAAGATCATGGCGAAGGTCAAGGCCGAGATCCGCGACGTCTCCAACGCCGTGGAACTGCCCGTGACTCCTCCCGGATTGAGGACCGAACCTGTCCGCAATGACCTCTAACGTGGTTCTCAACAGGGCAGAGAACAACGAGAGGCGGCCACCATGACCACCACCGAGACCACGCTGACCGGCGAGCACGCCGACCTGCTGGAGGCGCTGGGCAAGCACCGGTTCTTCCTGCGGCACACCGTGCAGGGCCTCACCGACGAGCAGGCCGCGCTCACGCCGACCGCCAGCGAGCTCTGCCTCGGCGGCCTGATCAAGCACGTCACCCGGGCCGAGAAGGGCTGGTACGACTTCATGATCTCGGGGCCGGAAGCCCACTCCGGCCAGGACTTCGAGGGCCACGTCACCAGCTTCCGCATGCTCCCCGGCGAGACCCTGGCCGGCCTGCTCGCCGAGTACGAGGCGGTGGCCGCCCGCACCGACGAGCTGCTTACCGCCGGCGCCGACCTCAACCAGAGCCAGCCCCTGCCCGAGGCCCCGTGGTTCCCGCCGAACACCCGCTGGACGATGCGTCGCGTGCTGACCCACGTCATCGCCGAGACCGCCCAGCACGCCGGCCACGCCGACATCATCCGCGAGACCATCGACGGTCAGAAGAGCATGGGCTGACCTACTTCTTCGCCGCCACCCGAAACCGCACCCGCCGGTCCGTGCCGTTCCACTCGATCTCGGCGCGGCCGGACAGGTGCAGGCGGGCGCCGGTGTCGAAGTCGAGGAAGAGCAGGGCGGCCTCGTCGTTGGCGGTGATGTTGCCGAGGCTGTTGAACATGTTGTTGCCGGGCAGGTCGTCCCACCACAGGTCGTCGCCGTCGAGATGGACGAAGCCGGGCTCGCCGCCGCGATGGGAGGCGTCGGCGCCGCGGAAGGGGTGGATGGTGCCGAGGAAGAAGGTGTCGGCGGCCCCGATCAAAGCGGCCCGGTCGGTGAGGGAAGGGTGCGGCGCGGGCGGCAGGCGGTGGTCGGGGTTGATGTGCTGGGGGCAGTTGCCGTAAGCCTGCTCGACCTCGATGTGCAGACCGCCGTCGACGCGAGTGAGCACACCGTTGACACGCATGCGGCGCCGGGCGGCGAAGTCGATGGCGACCATGCCGATCTGCTGCCCGGCGGGCAGGTCGTGCAGTGGATCACCCTTGTGCGGCAAGGCATTGACGTGCAGCAGGGCGTTGTAGCCGTCGAGGAAGCCGGCATGGGCGACCAGCGGAGACGTCCAGAGTTGGCCGGCGTGGTCGCGAGCGGTGATGACGGCGAGGTCCCGCCCGGCGAGGAATCGTCCGGCACCGCCGGAGAGGTTGGGCGGCGCGAGCATGGGCCCGAGTCGCTGGGCCAGGTACCGCACGCCGGCCCGCTCCTGCACGGCCAGCTCACCGTCGTGGAAGCCGCCCATCACGTCCCCCTGTCGGTTCGGAATGTGAACCGATAGTGGCACGCGCGGGCGGCCCTGTCAAATGGTCCAGGTGCTACCTATCCATTAGGTAGGTCGACACGCTCAGGTCGTCCTCGGGACCGCCGACGGCGCCGATGTAGCCGTCGGGACGGACAAGCACCCGCACGTCGTCGAAGGTCAACAGGGTGAAGTCCTGCCGCCGCAACGAGTCCTGCCACGGCGCGCGCCAGCCGGCGGCCGGCCCGTCCCAGCTGACCAGGTTGCGGGACAGCGGACTGCGTGGGTAGCCGAGCCCCAGCTGCTTGTGCTCCGGGCTGACGGCCGCGTCGATGCCGCCGGTGCCGGCCTGCACCGCCTCGGCGATCTTCCGCAGCCCGGTCGAGCTGGTGTCCAGCGTCCACTCGGCGATCGGCCGCCGCTCCGCCTCGTAGGTGTCGAGCAGCGCGTCGCCGGCCTCGCCGTTGATCACCGCGGCCAGTTTCCAGCCCAGGTTGTAGGCGTCCTGGATGCCGGTGTTCATGCCGAGGCCGCCGGCCGGCGGATGCACGTGCGCCGCGTCGCCGGCCAGGAAGACCTTGCCCACCCGGAAGTCGCGCACCATCCGGACGTTCACCCGGTAGGTCGACAGCCAGGTCGGGTTGCTCAGCGTCACCCCCGGCAGGCCGACCATCTCGTCGAACAGGCGTTGGAACACCTCGAGCGAGGGCTGCTCGCCGAGCGGCTCCGGCGGCACGATCTGCACCTGCCACTGTGGGACCGTGCGGAAGGGACACAGCGCGTAGAAACCGTTCCCGACCCACATGTGCCAGAGATCCGGGTCCAGGCCGCTGACCTCGACGTCGCCGAGCAGCATCAGGTGTTCGCCGTCGGCCGTCTCGCCCTCGAACGGCACGCCCAGCAGCTTGCGGACCGTGCTGCGGCCGCCGTCGCAGCCGACCAGGTAGTCGTGCTCGATCCGGCCGTGGTTCGTCGTGCCGTCGAGATCGAGCAGCTCGGTGTCCAGCTCAACCTTCACGCCGTACTCGCCGAGCTTGTCCCGCAGCGTCTCCTCGACCTGCCACTGCGGAATGATCAGCGAGGTCACCGTCCTGTCGCTGGTGTGCTCGCCGTTCACGTACGTCCGCGACGTCATGTGCCGGCCGGCCGCCATGATCTCGTCCCGGATCCCGAGGTCCGCGAACACCTCGAGGGTGCGGTCCTGGATCCCCTTGCCCCGCGAGCCGACGAAGTAGGCCGGCGCCTTGTCGATCACCCGCACCGGCACGCCCCGCCGGGCCAGGTCCAGCGCCATGGTCAGGCCGGTCGGGCCGGCCCCCACCACCAACACCGTCATCTGTCTCCCCCTGTCAGTCCGTCCAACAGCAGCGCGACGATCTGGTCGCGCAGCTCGTCCATGTTTCGATCGGCCAGCAGCGAGAACCGGCCCGAGGTGCCCGGCGTCGCCATCAGCGCGGTCACGGTCGTCGCGTACAGCACGTCGAAGTCCACATCGGACCGGAAAGTCCCGGCTGCGACGCCACGTTCGTACAGGTCACGCAGTTGCGCCGGCAGTTGCTCGACGACCAGCGGCGGGCGAACGCCCCAGCCGCCGATGCCTTCCTGCAACGCCAGCGGAACCAGCAGCGGTCGGCTGTGCACGAGGTCGAACAGCGTGGTGAACGCCAGCCGCATGCCCTCGTACGGCTCCAGTCGCACGGCCTCGGCCAGCACTTCGCGCAAGGCCTGGCCGACGCCGCCGAACGCCTGCTCCATGACCGCCCGGAACAGGCCTTCCTTGCTGCCGAAGTGGTGGTAGATCATCCGCTCGTTCACGCCCGAGCGCTGCACGATCTCCCGGATCCGCGTCCCCTTCAGCCCGTTGCGCGCGAACTCCTCGGCCGCGGCCGCCAGCAACACGTCCCGACTGCTCATGCAGTAAATGTTTACTGCAACTCGACGACCTGTCAAGCGCGACCATGGGAGTGCCTTCCGGTTGACGGCCGCCGATCAGCGACCGGTTCGGAGCGTAGGACTACTCCGTTCGGGCCACCTAACCCGACTTCTGTCAACCGTCCGCGAGGCGATCGGCGCGGGCGTTGAGGTAGCGCTGCTGGGGCAGGCTCATCGCCCGACGAGCCGCCTCGCGGTACGACGCCCGCGCCGCCGCGTGATCGCCGGACATCTCCAGCAGATGAGCCCGTACGGAATGCAGCCGATGGTCGTCGCCGAGCCGGTCGTCCAGCAGCGCCAAGCCTTTCGCCGGCCCGTCGACCATCGCCACCGCGACCGCGTTGTTCAGCGCCAGCACCGGGTTGTCGGGGGAGAGTCGACGCAGCAGCCCGTACAGGCCGACGATCTGCGGCCAATCGGTTTCCGCATAGCTCGGCGCCTCGTCATGCACGGCCGCGATGGCCGCCTGAAGCTGGTACGGGCCGGGAGAACCCTGCTCAAGGGCCGCGGTCACCAAAGCGACGCCTTCGCTGATGTCCTTGGCGTTCCACAGGTTCCGGTCCTGCTCGGCCATCGGCACCAGCTCGCCGTGCGGGCCGGTACGAGCCGGCCGCCGGGCGTCGATGAGCAGCATCAACGCCAGCAGTCCGGCGACTTCCGCGTCGTCCGGCCGCAGCCGGTGCACCATCCGCGTCAACCGGATCGCCTCGGCCGACAGCTCGACCCGGTGCAACGACGAGCCGGCAGTCGACGCGTAGCCCTCGTTGAAGATCAGGTACAGCACGTGCAGCACCACCGGCAGCCGGTCGTCGGCCGGCAGCCCGAACGACACGCCACTGGCCCTGATGGTCTGCTTGGCCCGGCTGATCCGCCGCGTCATCGTCGCTTCCGGCACGAGGAACGCCCGCGCGATCTCGGCCGTGGTCAGGCCGCCGACCGCTCGCAGCGTCAAGGCGATCTGCGAGGACGGTGACAGACTCGGCTGGCAGCAAAGGAAAAGCAGCACCAGCGAGTCGTCCTCGGCCGACGCGTGCTGTTCGGGCGGCACCCACAGGCTTTCCCGTCGCTCACGGGAACTGTTGCTGCGCAACAGGTCGGTCAGCCGTCGCGACGCCACGGTGATCAGCCACGCCTTGGGGTCGGCCGGCCTTCCGGCCGGCCACTGTTGCGCGGCCGCGAGCAACGCCTCCTGCACCGCGTCCTCGGCGGTGTCGAAGTGGCCGTAGCGGCGAACCAGGGCCGCGAGGACCTGCGGCGTCAATTCCCGCAGCAGGTCCCCGAGGCTCACAGGCCCACCTCGCTGGCGCTCGGCGGGTCTGCGACCCAGGTCCCTGCGTTGAATGGTGCCCTCGCAAGCTCGGTCACAGGCCCACCTCGCTAGCGCTCGGCGGGTCTGCGACCCAGGTCCCTGCGCTCAATGGTGCCCTCGCAAGCTCGGTCACTGTTCCTCCTCACCTCAATCTGATCTTGCCGGACATCTCGGACCCG
>DATJJB010000147.1:0-11312 GCA_035492655.1 Kutzneria sp.
CCGCCGCATCATGACGGTGGCCAACCAGAAGGGCGGCGTCGGCAAGACGACCAGCACGGTCAACCTGGCCGCCGCGCTCGCCCTGCACGGCCTGAAGACGCTCGTGATCGACCTCGACCCGCAGGGCAACGCCAGCACCGCCCTGGCCATCGAGCACCGCTCCGGCACCCCGTCGGTCTACGAGGTGCTGATCGGCGAGATCTCCATCGCCGACGCGGCGGCGGTCAGCGAGCAGTCGCCCAACCTGTACTGCGTGCCGGCCACCATCGACCTGGCCGGCGCGGAGATCGAACTCGTCTCCATGGTGGCCCGCGAGTCCCGCCTCAAGGAGGCCCTGTCCAACGAGGCGCTGGACGCGCTCGGCATCGACTACGTCTTCATCGACTGCCCGCCCTCGCTCGGCCTGCTCACGGTCAACGCGCTCGTCGCGGCCAAGGAGGTGCTGATCCCGATCCAGTGCGAGTACTACGCGCTGGAGGGACTCGGCCAGCTGCTGCGCAACATCGATCTCGTCAAGGCGCACCTGAACCCGGCGCTGGACGTCTCCACCATCCTGCTCACCATGTACGACGGCCGCACCAAGTTGGCCGACCAGGTGACCAGTGAGGTGCGCGGCCACTTCGGCGACACCTGCCTGCAGACGGTCATCCCCCGCAGCGTGAAGGTCTCGGAGGCACCCGGCTACGGCCAGACGGTGCTGGCCTACGACCCGGGCTCCCGGGGTGCGATGAGCTACCTGGACGCCGCCCGTGAGATCGCCGACCGCGGCACCGAGATGGAGAGCGCATGACACCGCCGGAACGTAAGGGCGGCCTCGGCCGCGGCCTGGCCGCACTGATCCCGCAGGGACCACCGCCGACCGAGACCAACGGGTCGAGCGCCCCGGTCGGCGTCCTGCCGGACGCCGCTCCCCCGGCGGTGGTCGGTGGCAACACGGTGGCCGGCGCGGTCTACCGCGAGGTGCCGATCACCGAGATCAAGCCCAACCCGAAGCAGCCCCGCCAGGTCTTCGACGAGGACGCGCTGGCCGAGCTGGAGCACTCCATCCGCGAGTTCGGCCTCATGCAGCCGATCGTGGTACGGGAGCTGGGTCGCGGCGCGTATGAGTTGGTCATGGGTGAGCGCCGCTGGCGCGCATCCCAGCGAGCCGGCCTGGACGCCATCCCGGCCATCGTGCGCCAGACCGCCGACGCCGCCATGCTGCGCGACGCACTGCTGGAGAACATCCACCGGGCTCAGCTGAACCCGTTGGAAGAGGCGGCGGCCTACCAGCAGTTGCTGGACGAGTTCGAGGTGACGCACGAGGAACTGGCCTCGCGCATAGGTCGCAGCCGGCCGGTCATCACCAACACCATCCGGTTGCTCAAGCTGCCGCTGCCGGTGCAGCGGCGCGTCGCCGCCGGTGTGCTGTCGGCCGGGCATGCCCGGGCGCTGCTCGGTCTGGAGGACTCCGGCGCGCAGGAGGAACTCGCCGCCCGCATCATCGCCGAGGGGCTCTCGGTCCGGGCTACCGAGGAAATGGTGACGCTCGCCAAGAACGAGGCACCGGCCAAGCCGAAGCCCGCTCCCCGCAAGCCCATCCACGCCCCCGGTCTCCAGGACCTCGCCGACCGCCTGTCGGACTCGTTCGACACTCGGGTGAAGGTCGAACTCGGCCGCCGTAAGGGCCGCATCGTCGTCGAGTTCGGGTCGGTCGACGACCTCGAACGCATCGTCGGCCTCATCGCGCCGGATGCGACAAATCAGACACAGATCGGGGAGATCCCATCACCTTGACGACTTACGTCACGGTGACGATGGGAAAAGTGGGGCACGAGAGGCGCCCGGTGGCCGAGGGAACGCGACACCGGGCGGCAACGGGGGCGACACCGAGCGCGGTCGGACTGCGACGGTGTTTCACGTGAATCAATCGCAGCGGCGGCAGCGAAGCGAAGCGCGTTCGGCTGCGCGACTGCGCGGACTTACTCGGCGGTCGGAGGGATCACGCGCGCGCTCGGAGGCTGTCGGATCAGATCCCGAAGAGCTCGGTTGCGTGGCGGTGAGTGCGAGCCGGGCTGAGGGCTAAGCGGGCCGCGCGTGGAGCTGAGCTCCGAGGGATGCGGTTCGGTCTGCCCGGAGGGTGAAGAAACCGGCGGCAACGGGTGCCGGAGGGCCGGCGGCTGCGGAGAGCGGGGAGTGGTCGCCCGCGGCAGTGTCAGTGAAGGCGCGCCGGCGGGATCTGTGGGGCCGCGGAATGGCTCGGCGTGAACTGCAGCCCGACGGTCGAAGACGGAGGGCGGCAGCAAGTGCTGAGCCGCCCACGGCTCGGCTGCCGGAGGGGCAGCCGAGCGGGAGAGGGTCAGCGGGGCCCGCGGGTGACGGCGCGCTCGATCAAGGCGGCGAAGGTGTCGCCGAGGGAGCGGCCGGCGGCCTCGATGGCCATGGGGAGCAACGAGGTCTCGGTGAGGCCGGGAGAGACGTTGACCTGGAGGAAATTCACCGTTCCATCGGGGGCGACGATGGCGGTGGTGCGGGAGACGTCGCGAAGGCCGAGGAGGCGGTGGGCGGCTACGGCTAGCTCGCCGACCTCGGTGCTGGCGGAGGCGGAGAGTCGGGCGGGGGTGTGGAACTCCGTCAGGCCGGCGGTGTAGCGGGCGGTGTAGTCGTAGGTGCCGGTGGTGGGACTGATCTCGACGGCGGGGAGGGCCTCGGGGCCGGAAGGACCGTCGAGCACACCAACGGCGACCTCGATGCCGGCGACGAACTGCTCGGCCAAGACGGTGTCGCCGTAGGCGAGGCAGCCGACCATGGCGGCGGGCAGCTCGGAGGCCTCACGGACGACCTGGGTGCCGAGGGCGGAACCGCCCTGGTCGGGCTTGAGGATCAAGGGCAGGCCGATGCGGTCGACGAGGGCGTCAAGCACAGCCTGGGCGCCGAGCTCCCGGAAAGTGCTGTGGGGTAGGACGACCCAGTCGGGCGTGGTGAGGCCGACACGAGCCAGCTCAGCCTTCGCAGTGGGCTTGTCCCACGCCCGGCGGCAAGCCCGAGAGTCGGTCCCGACGTAGGGCACGCCGAACATCTCGAGGATCGACTGGATGGAGCCGTTCTCGCCCTCACCACCATGCAGGGCGACGACCACGGCGTCGGGGCGGTTGCTGCGCAGGCGCTCCAGGAGGCCGGCGTCGGCATCCCACTCCTCGACGGTCAACCCGACCGAGCGAAGGGCGGCCGACAACCGGCGACCCGAGCGCAACGACACGTCCCGCTCGTGCGACAACCCACCCGACAGCACGGCCACCCAGCGATCCGACATGGGAGCCACCGTAGATGACGGTCAGGCGGTGTCCGGCGTCGGCGTCTGCGCGCCGGACAGGCGGCGGTGCTGCACGGTGCCGAACGTGTTCAGCAGCTCCAGCTCCCCCTCCAGCACGGCGGCCAGGCGGCGAACGCCCTCCCGGATCCGCTCCGGAGTCGGGTAGCAGTACGACAGCCGCATCTGCCGGCTGCCGAAGCTGTCGGCGTAGAACGCGGTGCCGGGCACGTAGGCCACGCGCTGCGTGACGGCCCGCGGCAGCATGGCCTTGGTGTCCAGCCCCTCGGGCACGGTCAGCCACACGTAGAAGCCGCCCTGGGGCTTGGTCCACGTGCACCCGGCCGGCAGCTGCTGCTCCATGGCGGCCAGCGTGGCGTCCCGGCGCTCCCGGTACGCCTCCCGGTAGGTCTTGATCTGGCCCTTCCAGTCGTGCTGCGACAGGTAGCGGCTGACCACGGCCTGGGTGAAGGCGGGCGGGCACAGCGTCGCGGACTCGGCGGCCAGCACCAGCTTCTCGCGCACGGCGTGCGGCGCGAGCACCCAGCCGACCCGAAGGCCGGGGGCGAAGGTCTTGGAGAACGAGCCGAGGTAGACCACGTTGGTGGGGTCGGCCGAGCGCAGCGCCGGATAGGTCTGGCCGTCGAAGCCGAGCAGGCCGTACGGGTTGTCCTCGACCACCAGCACGTCGTGCTGGGCGCAGATCTCCAGGATCTCGGCCCGACGCGCCACGGACAGCGTGACGCCGGCGGGGTTCTGGAAGTTGGGGATCGTGTAGAGGAACTTCACCCGTCGACCGCTGGCCCGCACGGCGACCAGGGCCTGGCGCAGCGCCTCGGGCACCAGGCCGGCGTCGTCCATCTCGACGTGCACGACCTGGGCCTGGTAGGCGGTGAAGGTGCCCAGTGCGCCCACGTACGACGGGGCCTCGGCCAACACGACGTCACCCGGATCGCAGAAGACCCGGGTGACCATGTCCAGCCCCATCTGGGAGCCGACCGTGACCACCACGTCGTCGGGGTGCGCGGTGATGCCCTCGAGCGCCATCACCTCGCAGATCTGCTCGCGCAGCTCGACGGTGCCCTGGGCCGAGCCGTACTGCAGCGCGGTCAGTCCGTCGGTGGCGATCAACTGGCCGACGTCGGCGGCCAGCGAGTCCAGCGGAAGTGCGGAAAGATAGGGCATGCCGCCGGCAAGGGAGACAACCTCGGGGCGGCTCGCCACCGCGAAGAGCGCTCGAATCTCAGATGCCGTCATGCCCGCCGTGCGCGCCGCGTAGCGGCCGAGGTGCGGGTCGAGGCTGCGTCCGGCCTGGTGCGCCGGCTGAGATCCGGTGTCGCTCACGCCTGCCTCCCTCAACTTGTGAGGCGTGGTAGATCAGATGAGTGTAACGGGCGTCCCGATCGGGGCTGAGTCCTTCCGACGCTCGTCACACCGGCCTATGCTGGTCCGGTTCCCGTGGGGTCACGCGGGGTTCGAGTCTGCGCGTGGGAGGTCGGGTGTCGCGGCGCGTTGTGGGCGTCACTCTGGACAACCTGGAGCACCTCCCCAAGCGGTGCCGCAAATGCGTGTTCTGGGAGCTCGCGCCGCATCTGAAGGAACAGGCCGAGGAGTACGGCCAGACCGACTTCGAGAAGGAGGCCTGGGTCTCCAGCGTGCTGCTGGAGTGGGGCTCCTGCGGTCGGATCATCTACGTGGACAACGTGCCGGCCGGCTATGCCATGTACGCGCCGCCGAGCGCGGTGCCCAGGGCCGTCGCCTTCCCCACCGCCCCGGTGTCGGCCGACGCCGTGTTGCTGACCGCGCTGCGGGTGTTGCCCGAGTTCGAGCGGGGCGGCCTGGGCCGGGTGCTGGTGCAGGCGGTGGCCAAGGACCTCACCCGCCGCGGCGTGAAGGCGATCGAGGCGTTCAGCGACGCGTCCATCGACGACGAGGCCGGCTGCGTCATCCCGGCCAACTTCCTGCTCTCCGTCGGCTTCAAGACGGTCCGACCGCACCCGCGTTGGCCCCGGCTGCGCCTGGAGCTGCGCACGGCGCTGTCGTGGAAGGAAGACGTGGAGGCGGCGCTGGAACGGCTGCTCGGCACCGTGACGATCACCGGTGTCGGCAGCGCCGAACCCAGTCTTCGCCCGGCATGAGAAAACGCCCCGCCGGCCAGCGGGGCGTTTTGTCGATTTGGCGCTTACTCGGCTTTGGCCAGCTCGTGCCGGATCAGGTCGGCGAAGGTGAAGGTGCCGGTCGGCTGGTCGTTCTCGCCCAGCAGGTAGAGCCGCTTCACCGCGACCAGGATGCCCTCGGCGACGGTGTCCCGGAACGCCGGATCGGCCAGCTTGGCCCGGTCCCCCGCGTTGGTCAGGTAGCCGACCTCGACCCGCATCGCCGGGCAGCGCGTCATGCGCAGGATGTCCCAGGTCCGGCCGTGCGTACGGCAGTCCGGCAGCCCGGTGCGGGCGACCAGCTCGCGCTGGATGAAGCCGGCCAGCGTCTCGCCCACGGTGGACGTGGTGGTGCCGTTGCCGGTGCCGTAGTGGAACGTGGCGACGCCGCTGGCCTGCGGAGAGGCGTTGGCGTCGGTGTGCAGCGACAGGATCAGGTCGGCGCCGGCCTCGTTGGCGAACCGGGCCCGCTCCTTCTCCGGCGGGCACTGGTCGGGCCCGCGGGACAGCAGCGCCTCCATGCCGGTGGCCTGCATGCGGCCCTCCAGCCGACGGGCCAGGTCCCACACCAGGTCGGCCTCGCTGTGCGTGCCGACGACCACGCCGCGATCCCGGCCGCCATGGCCCGGGTCGATCACGATGCGCTTGCCGCGCAGTCGCGGCCCGGCCCGGCGGACCTGCTCCTGCTCGCGCAGCAGCACCGGCCGGCCGCCGCGCACCTTGGGCGTCAGCTGGCGCAGCGCGCGCACCGTCTCGGCGCCGCAGATGCCGTCCGTGGTCAGGCCGTACTCACGCTGGAAGTTGCGCAGCGCCAGCTCGGTCTGCTGGTCGAACACGCCGGTGTGGCGGCCCGCGTCGAAGCCCAGCTCCAGCAGGCGCTCCTGCAGGGCGGCGACGTCGTCGCCGGTCAGCGGGTGCGACACCAGGTAGGTCAGGGGTCGGTCGCCGAGCTGGTAGGTGGCGGCGCGCAGGGACGCGTAGGTGGCCGGGCCGACCAGACCGTCGGTGATCAGGCCTCGCTGCTGCTGGAAGGAGCGAACCGCGTGCTCCACCTCGGCGTCGAAGACCACCTCGCCGTCCTGCGGGTTCCCGGACAGCAGCCCCAGCGCGATGAGAGTCGACCTGATCTCGGCAACAGCCGGACCGACGTCACCGCGACGGAGAACCTGCATACACCCTCGCTCGTCTAGGGCGCCGGATACCTCCGGCGCGGTGTGTGACGCTTCATTGTGCCCTGTCCGTGACAATGCTCAGAACGGGGCTACTCAGAGCGTTCGGCCCATTACGCAAATGGTCCGAACGGCCCAAGACGAACGAGAAGCCCGTGCGTCGAAGAGTAAGACGCACGGGCCACTCGAAAGGGTTGCCTCGCGGCGTGTCACAGCACCTGGGAGAGCTCCGCCAGCATCGCGGCCTTCGGCTTGGCGCCGACGATCTGCTTCACCGGCTCGCCGCCCTGGAACAGCATCATGGTCGGCACCGACATGATCTGGTACTTGCGGGCGATGTCCGGGTTGGCGTCGATGTCGAGCTTGGCCACGGTCAGCTTGTCGGCGTGCTCACCGGCGATCTCCTCGAGCACCGGCGCGACCATCTTGCACGGGCCGCACCACGTCGCCCAGAAGTCGACGAGCACCGGCTTGTCGCTCTTGAGGACGTCCTGGTCGAAGGACTTGTCCGTGACGGTGACGGTGTTGCCGGCCATGGTGATCTCCTACGGGATGGAAGGGAGGGACGTCAGTTGACGGGGACGGCGGTGGCCTCGGGTTCGGCCGCGGCGTCGGCGTGCTCGGCCAGCCAGCGTTCAGCGTCGATGGCCGCCGCGCAACCCGAGCCGGAGGCGGTGATGGCCTGCCGGTAGGTGTGGTCGACCAGGTCACCGGCCGCGAACACGCCGTCGAGCTTGGTGTAGGTGGACGGCGCCAGCACCTGCACGTAGCCGTCCTCGTCGAGGTCGACCTGGCCCTTGACCAGCGCGCTGCGCGGGTCGTGGCCGATCGCCATGAACAGGCCCGTCACCGCGAGCTCGGACTCCTCGCCGGTACGGGTGTCGCGGATCTTGACGCCGCTGACCGTGGTGTCGCCGAGCACCTCGAGCACCTCGGTGTTCAGCAGCCACCTGATCTTGTCGTTGGCCCGGGCCCGCTCCAGCATGATCCGGGAGGCGCGGAACTCCTCGCGCCGGTGGATGATCGTGACGCTGCGGGCGAAGCGGGTGAGGAAGGTGGCCTCCTCCATCGCCGAGTCGCCGCCGCCGACCACCGCGATGTCCTGGTCGCGGAAGAAGAAGCCGTCACAGGTGGCACAGGCCGACACGCCGCGGCCGAGCAGCTTCTGCTCGCCAGGGATGTCCAGGTAGCGGGCGGCCGCGCCCATCGCCAGCACCACCGCGCGGGCGGCGTGGCGGACGCCGTTGGCGGTGACGTACTTGATCTCGCCGGTCAGCTCGACCTGCTCGACGTCCTCGGTGCGCAGCTCGGCGCCGAAGCGCTCGGCCTGCGCGCGCATCTGCTCCATGAGCTCGGGGCCCATGATGCCGTCGCGGAAGCCGGGGTAGTTCTCCACCTCGGTCGTGGTCATCAGGGCGCCGCCGAACTGGGTGCCCTCGAACACCAGCGGCTCCAACTGCGCCCTGGCCGCGTACACCGCCGCGGTGTAGCCCGCGGGGCCGGACCCGACGATGATCAGGTTCCGGACTTCTGATTCCGCCGCCACTGACACGACCTCCGTATCGCGCTCGCCAGACATCCTGTTGAACGCGATGGTAGGTGGCCGGCATTCCACACCGGAGAGTGACGGCCGGCACCAGGCCGGCCGTCGCCCCGGCTAGCGGCCGCCGATGGTGGTGTTGGCGAAGGTCGCCGGGTTGCCGGCGGCGCAGTCGTTGCCCACCACCAGCAGCTGGTAGCGGACGGCCTGGCCGGTGGAGAGCAGGAACATCACGCCCGGTTTGCCGTCGACGGTGGCCCGCCGGCCGGCGATCGGCTTGGTCTTGCCGTCCAGACCGTTGGCCACCAGGCAGGCGCTGAGCTTGGCGTTATCGGTGAACGGCCCGTAGTCGTGCGTGCCGAGTGCCTTGAGTCCGGCGGCGGGCAGGTCCTCGCTGCGCAGGGCCAGCGGACCCGTGTTCTGCGGATCGGTCTGGATGCTGGTGTTGGGGATGGCCTGCGGCGTGCCGGTGGTGACGTTGCCGGGCAGTGTGACGGCCACGATGCCGATCGCCACGGCCGCCGCGGTGACCACGCCGCCGGCGATGCCCAGCAAGCGATTGCGACGACGACGGGCGGCGGCCAGGTCGACGACCGGCGCCATCGGGCCGGAGGACTGCTGCGGAGCTACCGCCGGCCGCAGGGGCACGGGCGGCGGCACAGCGCCGGTCAGGGGCGGCACGGGGCCGGTGGCCAGCGGCATGGGCGTGACCGGGATCGGGCCGCTGGCACGGGCGGCGGCCTCAGCGGCCAGCGCGGCGTCCAGACGAGCGGCGACGTGCTCGGGCATACGCATCGGCGGCAACGCCGACAGCTCGGCCTGGGTGGCGTCCAGGGCGGACAACACGGCCAGCGCGTCGGCGTCGAGCCGGGACCGGTCGCCGCCGTCCGCGTGCAGGTCGGCGAGCAGGTCAACGGACCACGGCTGCTCGCCGTGGGGCGAATCCCCGTTCATCGGCCCTCCCAGTGGCGTTGCGAGTGCGAACCCTGTGCACTACCTGGGACGTTCGCATCTGCACTTGGGTTCCGCAGGTGCCCGAGAAGTTTCGCCAGCTTCGTCCGGCCCCGGGCGCAGCGGCTTTTCACGGTGCCCTCGGCGATACCGAGCAGCTTCGCGGTCTCCGCCACGGAGTATCCCTCGACGTCGACCATGACGATCGGCACGCGCTGCTCGTCGGGCAGCACGTGCAACGCCTCCTGGACGACCATCCGGGTCTGCAGCTCCGCCACCGCGTCGCGGGGCACGCTCGGCTCCTGCGCGCCGGCCTCCGGCAGCGGCACCGTCGGTTTGCGCCGGCGGATCCGGTCCAGGCAGGCGTTCACCACGATGCGGTGCAGCCAGGTGGTCACCTGCGACTCGGCGCGGAACGATCCGGCCGCGCGGAACGCGGAGATGAATGCCTCTTGGAGCGCGTCAGCCGCCTCGTCGGGATCGCGGAGGGTGCGTACGGCCACCGCCCACATCCGGTCCCGATGTCGCCTGACCAACTCCCCGAAAGCATGCGGATCGCCGGCGGCATGAGCCGCTATCAGGTCGGCGTCCGAGCTGGCGGCTGCGGTCACGTGCTGAGGATATCGGTCCTGCGTTCAGACCTCTTGATGCGGCCGAACAGGTGATCACCGGACGGCCTACTTGGCTCCGATGAACTTCACCTCGGACAGCTGCGAGGCCCACAACTTGCCGCTCGGGCTCATGCTCGTGATCCACACGACGATGCGGTCGCTGGGCGTGGCCATCTTCACCGGGATGATCGTGTCGCCCGAGCCCAGCACGCCGGTGCCGACGACCAGGGTCTGCTGCAGCTGCGGCGTGCCGCTGGCCGCGGTGCGGATCTCGATCTTGGTGTTGGCGCTCGGCGAGGTGATCACGACCTGGGCCAGCTTGACCGGCGTGCTGAAGGTGGCCATCAGCCCGATGCCGGGCTTGAGCGCCGGGAAGTTGTTCAGGTACTTGTCGGTCCGCCACGAGGTGTTGGGGTCGCCGTCGGTGGCCAGCCCGCCCTTGCTGGGGCTGTCCGGGTCGCTGGCCACGTTGAACACCGTGACGCCGGCCGGCTTGACCGGACCGGCGGTGGCCGTGGGCGCGTTGTTGACCGACTGCTTGGTGTCGCTGGTCGGCACCACCTGGCTGATGACCAGCGGCGGCCCGCCGTCGCCCTTGGTGTTGTTCTCGTTGAAGAAGCCGACCACCTGCATGGCGATCCAGCCCAGCACCAGCAGCGTGGCCACGGCCAGCGCACTGACGCCGATGACCAGCTTGCGGGTGCGCCGGGAGTCCTTGACCGGCCGCTGGGTCGTCCAGACGACGTCGTCCTCGGGCTCGTCGGGCACCACCGGGATGAGCCCGGTCTCGGCCTCGGCCTCGGCGATCTCGTCCAGCACGGCCAGGATGGCGGCGCCGGTGCGGATGCCGCCGACGCTGGTGTCCTCCAGGCTGCGCACGGCCACCGTGGACAGCGAGTGCGGGACCATCGGGTGCAGGCTGCGCGGGGCGACGACGCTGCCGTTGGGGCCGACCGGCGCGACCGGCAGCCCCTCCGGCCCGCCGGGCAGCGCCCAGCGGCCGGTCAGCAGCAGGTACAGGACCGCGCCGAGCGCCTTGACGTCGTCGCGCAGCGTCGCCTCCGGCAGCGGGCCGGGGAACGCGAGCTTCAGCGCGCCGTTCGGCGTCAGCCGCAGCCGCTGGGGGTGGTCGAGCCCGAGGACGAGCCCGTTCTGGTGGGCCTGCTCGACGGCCTCGGCCAGCGCCTGCACCATCCGCGCGGCCGCGGCCGGCGCGACCGGCCGCTGGGCGACGAGGTCGACCAGGTCGCTGCCTTTGGTCCATTCCGCGACGACGACGCCGAGCAGGCCTTCGCTCGAGGTGACGCCGCTGCCGAGGGCGAGCACGTCCAGCACGCGGGCGACGCCGCCGTGGCCGAACTTCGACGCGTGCGTCGCGCGTTCGAGCGTCCGCCGGGCCAGCCGGGCGGCTTCGGGGTCGGCCGGGTCACCGACCAGCAGGGTCAGCGCGACGTCCCGCTTCAGCTGCCCGTCCCGGGCGCGCCAGAGGTGCGCGTCGCCCCGCTCGTCCACGCCGAACTGCGCGAGGAGGCGGTAGCGGCCGTCGCCGACCACACGCCCGGGGGCCAGCGATCCGACCTGGGCCTTGCCCACGTG
>DATJJB010000148.1:0-14940 GCA_035492655.1 Kutzneria sp.
TCTCCTCGAGACAGCGGTCCAACCCGAAGTCCCGCAGATGGTCGCCGGCCAGCAACGCCGGCAGATGCCGCTGAGCGAAGGCACTGTCACCAGCGCCGCCGACGAGCAGGGACCGCATGCGTTCCCCAGAAATTCCTTGCCGTGACGCCAAAAGCAGGGACTCGGTGGCCAACAGGGCATGCCCGAACCACCGACCTAGAGGGAGATGGGGACCGACGATGTCAGGAGAACCGCCGGTGAGGTCTATCCACAAGCGACAGTCCACAGGGGAGTAAGCAGCAAGGTCGGCGGCGACGACGTCATGTCCGGACGCGACCAGCCGGGCGATCAACGGCGTTCCCATGCGCCCGACCCCGACCGTCATCGACGACTCCCCTCGGCTTGAACGTCTTCCGGTAGTCCTGCGGGCTGACGCCGACGATGCGCCGGAACGACGGTCGCAGCGAGACACCGGCGGTGAAGCCGACCCGCCGGGCGATGACGTCGACGGGCAGGTCGGTCTGCTCCAGCATCCGCTGCGCGTGGAGAATTCGTTGGTGCAGCAGCCATTGCAGCGGCGAGATGCCCACGACGGCCCGGAACTGACGGTCGAAGGTGCGGCGGGACAGGTGCGCACGGGCGGCCAACACGTCGACCTCCAACGCCTCGTCCAGATGCTCCAAGGCGAAGGTCATCGCCTGCGCCAGCTGGTCGCCGTCGGGCATCTCCAGGATGGGGTGGTCGATGTACTGCGCCTGCCCGCCACTGCGTTGCGGCGCAACGATCATCCGCCGCGCGATGGCCGTCGCGGCGGACGCGCCCCACAGCCGCCGCACCACGTGCAGGCACGCGTCGATGCCGGCGGCGGAGCCGCCGCTGGTGATCACGTCGCCGTCGTCGCAGTACAAGACGTCGGCATCCACGGTCACATGCGGGTACGAAGCGGCCAACACCGGGGCGTGGAACCAATGCGTGGCGGCACGCCGGCCGTCGAGCAGCCCGGCGGCGGCCAGCACGAAAGCGCCCATGCATTGGCCGATGACCAGCGCGCCGTCCTCGTGCGCGGCACGCAGGGCCCGCAGCGCGGGCTCCGGCGGCCGCTCGGCGGTGTTGCGCCACGACGGGGCGACGATGATGCCGGCCCCGTCCAGCGCGTCCAGCCCGTACGGCGGCACGATCTGCACGCCACCGGTGGTCGTCAGCGGCCCCGGTTCGCCGGCGACCGGCCGGAGGGTGAAGGCCGGCGCACCGCTGGAGATCCGGTCCACGCCGAACACGCTGATCGGCACCGACGTCTCGAACATCGGCGCGCGGTCGAACATCAGCACCGCGACGGTGGCCTTGTCCCGGCTCATTCGCCCAGTATCACCACGTCGCCAGGCGTCGGCATTACCAGCCGGTCGGACAGACCACGCTTGGCGAACGCCGCCGGCACGGCCGACCGGTCCTCGGTGAAGTGGCCCCAGCCGTCGATGTGGATCGGCACCACGATCTTGACGTCAAGGATCTCCGTCGCGGTGGCCAACTGGTCGGCGCCGAGGGTCAGGTACGCGTCCATCAGCGCGCTGCGACCGTGGCCGCCGAACAGCACGGCGATGTCGATCGGCCCGAGGTTGTCGGCGATCTCCCGCACGATCCCCAGCGACGCGTTGTCCCCGCTGACGTAGACGGTCGGCAGGCCGGGACCGGTGAGCACGAAGCCGCGGACCTCGCCGGTCAGGTACTCGCTGCCCATCGGCCCGTGCCGCGCCGGCACGCCGGTGACCCGCACGCCGCCCACGTCGACGCCCTGCCACAGCGGCAGTTCCCGGGCCGGGCCGCCGATCCGCTCGGCCGTGCCGGCGGTGCCGAGCACGAGCGGCACCCGCTGGAGGTACTCGCGGCCGAGGTCGTCGAGGTTGTCCGGGTGCTGGTCGTGGGACAGCAGGACGGCGTCCACCGGCCCGAGTTCGTCGGGGCCGAGCGCCGGTCCGATGAGCTTGACCTGGACCCGGTTGCCGATCGGGTGGTCGCCCGGCGGGTCGAAGGTCGGATCGGTCAGGAAACGCACGCCGCCGAGGTCGAGCAGGGCGGTCGGACCGCCGATGAACTGCACTGTTGTTGGCATGAACAGATCCAACCGGGCCGCCGGCGCACCCCGTGAGTGGCTTGTCGGCTGACCACCGATCGATTCCAGCCACCACGGGTAGTTGCGAGTTCAACTAATGGGACGTAGGCTTACACCCGTGCGCGAACTCGGCCTTCGTGACACCAACGGCATCCTCAGCCAGCCGTGGGTGCGGCCGAGGCGGTCCAGCGCCGGACTGGGCTGGGACCAGGTCTTCGTGTCCACCCAGGCCGAGCGGGCCTACCGCGCCAGCTTCGACGCCGCCGGCACCAGCATGGTCATCCTCCATCTGGACGGGCCAGTACAGGTGAGCCGCGGGCGGAGCCGTCCGTGCACGGTGCCGGCCGGCGGCCTGTTCGTGCACCCGGCCGGGCACGAGCTGACCGTGGAATTGGGCGGCAGTCTGAACACCGTGCACGTCTACCTGACCGACGACGCCTTCGACGGACACGTCGAACTGGCCGAGGAAGTCGGTGCCGTCGACCCACTCGTCGAGCAACTGATACTGGCGTTGGATGCGGTGCTGCGCGACTGGGAGCCGTCGGCCCGCACGTACGTCGATCACCTGACCACGCTGCTGGCCAGTCATCTGGCCCGTCGACGTCAGCCGCTACCGGCCGCCGGTCTCACCGAACGCCAGCTCGCGGCCGTCCGCGACCTGATCGAGGCCCGTATCGCGGAACCGTTGCCGCTGGCCGACCTGGCCGATGCGGCGGCGCTGAGCATCAGCCAGTTCGTGCGGCAGTTCAAGGTCAGCACCGGCGACACGCCCCACCGCTACCTGGTCGGCCTGCGGCTCAAACACGCACAACGTATGTTGCATACAAGCACATTGCCTATTGCCGACATCGCCGTCCGATGTGGATTCAGCCACCAGGAGCACCTCACCCGGGTGATGCGCACGCGGCTGGGCACGACTCCGGGAGCGCTGCGCGCACGTGCCCACAACGTGCAGCCCGGCGCGCATTCCGTGCAGGCGAAGCGGGGCTGACCCGAACATACTCGGCCGATGACCCACGACACGGATGTCCTGGTCGTCGGCAGCGGGCCGGCCGGCGGGTCGGCCGCGCTGCTGCTGGCCACCTACGGCGTCAGGACCACGCTCATCACGAAGTACGGCTGGGTGGCGAACACGCCACGGGCGCACATCACCAACCAGCGCACCATGGAGGTCCTGCGCGATCTCGGCATCCAGGCCGAGGCCGAGGCGCAGGGCACCCCGCAGCACCTGATGGGCGACACGGTGCTGTGCACCTCGTTGGCCGGCCAGGAGATCGGGCGCATCCGCACGTGGGGCACCGGCGACGCCTCGGCGACCGAGTACGGCGCGGCCAGCCCGTGCGGCATGATCGACCTGCCGCAGACCTACCTGGAGCCGATCCTGGTCTCGCGGGCCGCCGAACGCGGCGCGAAGGTCCGCTTCGACACGGAATTCCTTTCCCTGCACCAGGATGACCACGGTGTCACGGCGACCGTGCTGGACCGGGTGCGCGGCGAGACGCAGACCATCCGGGCCCGCTACCTGATCGGCGCCGACGGCGGCCGCAGCCTGGTGGCCGAGCAGATCGGCCTGCCGGTCGCCGGCCGCACCGGCAAGGCCGGCAGCATGAACATCGTCTTCGAGGCCGACCTGAGCCGCTACGTGCAGCACCGGCCCAGCATCCTGTACTGGGTGATGCGGCCCGGCGCCGAGACCGGCGGCATCGGCATGGGACTGGTCCGGTGCGTGCGCCCGTGGCACAAGTGGCTGCTGACCTGGGGTTACGACATCGACCAGGCGCCGCCGGAGGTCGACGACGCGGCGGCCACGGCGATCGTGCGGGACCTGGTCGGCGACGCCGAGCTGGACGTGGCCATCGAGTCGACGTCACTGTGGACGGTCAACCACAGCTATGCCACCGAATACTCGTCGGGCCGGGTGTTCTGCGCCGGCGACGCCGTGCACCGGCACCCGCCGTCGAACGGCCTTGGCTCCAACACGTCCGTTCAGGACTCGTACAACCTGGCCTGGAAGCTGGCCATGGTGTTGCGCGGCGAGGCGGATCCGGCGCTGCTGGACACCTACACCGCCGAGCGCGCCCCGGTGGGCCGGCAGATCGTCGACCGGGCCAACCTCAGCCGCGACCAGTTCCTGCCGATCTTCGAGACACTGGGCATCGCCGGCGGCGGTGACGACGAGGCGATCACGTTGGGCATGAAGGCGTTGGACGCGCCGGACGCGGACGGGGCGGCGCGGCGGGCCCGGATGGCCGAGGCCATCGAGTTGAAGAACTTCGAGTTCAACGCGCACGGCGTGGAGATGAACCAGCGCTACGAGTCGACCGCGGTGATCCCGGACGGTTCGCCGGCAGAAGTGTTCCGCAAGGACAAAGAGCTCTACGTCCAGGCCACCACCCGGCCCGGCGCACGGCTGCCGCACGTGTGGCTGGTCGGCGCGGACGGCCATCGACTGTCCACACTGGACCTTGTCGGCCACGGCCGTTTCACGTTGCTCACCGGCATTTCCGGCGCGGCCTGGGTCGACGCCGCCGCGGCGCTGCCGGTCACCGTGACCCGGATCGGGGTCGACGGGCTGCGCGACGCATACGGGGATTGGTTGCGGGCCAGGGAAATCGAGGAGGACGGCGCACTGCTGGTCCGGCCGGACGGCTACCTCGCCTGGCGCGCCGCGCGGCTGCCGGAGGACCCGACGGCCGCGCTGACGCGGGCGTACAACTCGGTGGTCAGGCCGACTTCGGTCCGGCGCTGAGCACGACCTCGAACTCCAACAGGTTGGCGCCGGTCCCCACCGGCCGGCCGCCACCGTGGTTGCCGAAGGCCTTGGCCGCCCACGCCTGGTAGGCCTCGTCGGACTCCCAGCGGGTGTAGACGAAGTAGCGGGTCTCGCCGCCCACCGGGCGCAGCAGCTCGAAGCCCAGGAAGCCGGGCTCGGCGTCGACCGCGCCGGCGCGGGCCGCGAACCGCTTCTCCAGCTCCTCGCCCTGGCCTTCGGGGACCTCGACCGCGTTGATCTTCACGACTGCCATGGCCGCCAGCCTACGCCCGGCGCGACTGTGGCCCAGCGCACACGTTCGGCCGGCACGAGGCACCTTTGCACGGGCAAGTCGGCCCGAACGTGCGCTGAACCGATCCCCTCCGCTGGCTAGCATCGGAAGAACCGCTGCTGGGGAGGGAAGAGGCATCGTCGTGCACGTCGTCACCGGAGCAACCGGCCTGGTCGGTGCCGCGCTCGTGCTGGAGCTGCTGCGCCGCACCGACGCGGACGTGACCTGCCTGGTCCGTCCCGGCCGCAGCGACGCCTCGACCCGACTCACCACCGCCCTGACCGACGCCGCGCGGGCCTTCGGGCACGGCGAGTCGTTCGCCGACGACATCCGACACCGCTGCCTGGTCGTGGCCGCCGACGTCGATCTTCCGCTGTGCGGCGTCGATCCGTCGCGTTTGCGTGGCACGGAGTTCTGGCACTGCGCCGCCGACCAGCGCTACGAGGAGCGCCACTGGGAAGGTTTGCACCGCACCAATGTGCTGGGCACCCGGCACGCCGTCGACCTCGCGACCGAGCTGGGTTGCCGGTCTTTCAACCACTTCAGCACCGCCTATGTGGCTGGCCGTCGTTATGGGACGGTCCGTGAGCGTCCGGTCACGGACCCGTTGCACAACAACCGTTACGAGGAAAGCAAGATCGCCGCCGAGTGGGTCGTGCTGGCCGCCGAGGGCATGGTGACGCGGATCCTGCGACCCGGCATCGTCATCGGGCACAGCGTGACCCGTGCCGTGGTCGGCGGACACTCCGGCATGTACGGCATACATCGTCAACTCGTGCAGCTGGACCGCATGCTGTCCATGCTCGGCGATCCCGCGGTCCGCACCCGGCCGCTGCGCCTTCGGGCCGACCGCGCCACCCCGGTCGACCTCGCCCCGGTCGACCTCGTCGCCGCCGACGCGGTGTCACTCAGCCGCTCCGGGCACGCCGGCATCTTCCACCTGACCCATCCCACCGGCATCCGCCTCGGCGACGGCCTCGACCTCATGTTCGATGTCGCCGGGCTGCCCCGCCCGCACTACACCTACTCCGACGCCGCCTTCACCGCCGCCGACCGCGAGTTCGATCGCAAGATCGAGTTCTTCCGGTCGTACCTCACCGGCAACAAGACCTTCGATCGCGGCCGCCTGCTGGCCGCCGTGCCCGCGCCGGCCGTGTCGGGCTGGCAGCTCGACCGGGCCGTGCTGCGTGAGTTCCAGCTCTGGTACCAGTGCCACGCCACCTCGCGGCAGTCGGTGCCGTCGCTGAGCCGCTGAGCGGCGCTGCTCACGCTTGACACCCGAACCCGGTTGCGCGACGCCGCCCGGTCAGGTTGAATGCCGGGCCTCATGGGGGACTTCGTCGGCGCGCTGTGGCGCGCCCATCGCGGGCTGGCCACGGCCTGGTGGATTCTGGTGCTGGCGCAGGCAATGCTGCCGGCGGCTTTCGCATACGAGGTCGGCTCACTGATCGCCGCGCCGGACAAGACCGGCCCGCTGGTCGGCCTCGGCACGGTATTCCTGCTGATGCAGATCCTTGCCCCGGTGCACGGCCAGGTCAGCACGAACCTGGGCGCCCACCTGTCGTCCCGGCTCCAGGACCGGCTGATCACGGCGGCGACCGGCCCGCCGGGCATCGCCCACCTGGAATCGACCGCCCTGACCGGTGAACTGGCCGTGGCCCGGGACTTCGACCTGGGCATCTCGGGCCCGCCGCTGGCGCTGTCGATGGGTCTGATCGCCGGCAGCCTGGTGGAGGCGCTGGCCGGCGCTGGCCAGGCGATCCTGCTGGCGACGTACCACTGGTGGGCCGGCGCGCTGCTGGGCACGGCCTGGCTGGCCACGCACTGGTTGCTCCGGGACGCCACGCGGTTCAACCGGGACACGCCGGATGTGCAGTACGCCCAGCGGCGCGCCGAGTACACGTACCGGCTTGCGGTGGATCCCCCGGCGGGCAAGGAGATCCGGCTGTTCGGCCTGAGCGACTGGACGGTCCGCCAGTTCGTCCACAACAGACGGAAGCTGGTCGACCTGCGCTGGCGGGCCACCACACTGCGGCAGCGCGGGCTCGGCGTCACGCTGGCCGTGCTGGCCGTGGCCAACGGCCTGGTGTTCTGGACACTGGCGACCGATACCGCCGCACTGGGCGTGAAGGCGACCTTCGCCCAGGCGGCGATCGGCACGGCGGCGCTGGCCTTCGGCGGCCTGAACTGGGCACTGCCGCCGGCGATCGAGGCCGTGCGGGCGGCGAATCGCCTGGACCGGAGCATGGCCGAGGTCGGCGATCTACCCGGCGGATCGCGCATCCCCACCGGCACGGCCCTGCGGTTTCGTCAGGTCCGATTCAGCTACCCGAACGCCGACCGGCCGGTGCTGGACGGCCTTGACCTGGACATCCCGGCCGGCACCTCGCTGGCCGTGGTCGGACTGAACGGCGCCGGCAAGACCACGCTGGTCAAGCTGATCTGCCGGCTCTACGACCCGACCGGCGGCACGGTCGAGGCCGACGGCATCGACCTGAAGGCCCTGGACCTCACCAGCTGGCGGGGCAACGTCACCGCGGTGTTCCAGGACTTCATCCGCTACCAGTTGCCGCTCAAGGACAATGTGGCCCCGACCGGAGCGTCCGAAGAGGACGTTCGCGCCGCGCTGGCGGCCACCGACGCGGAGTTCGCCGATCTGGACACGGTGCTGTCCAAGGGATACGACGGCGGCACGGACCTGTCCGGCGGCCAGTGGCAGCGGATCGCGCTGGCCCGGGCGCTGGCCGCGGTGAAACAGGGCGCCGGCATCGTCGTGCTGGACGAGCCGACCGCGCAGCTGGACATCAAGGGCGAGACCGAGGCGTTCACGCGATTTCTCCAGCACACCAGGGGCTGCACGACCATCCTGGTGTCGCACCGCTTCGGCACGGTACGACAGGCCGACCGGATCTGCGTGCTGGACAACGGAAAGGTGGCGGAGTTGGGCAGCCACGACGAGCTGATGGCGGCGAACGGCAAGTACCGCACGATGTTCGACCTCCAGGCGGCGAGGTTCCAGCATGACTGAGCTGCCGGGCTGGCTGCCCTCCCTGCTCCGCTCGCTCCGGCTCGGCTACCGGGCCAGCCCGACGCTGATCGCGGTGGCCTTCGTGACCACCATCGCCGCCGCCGTGCCGGATGCCTTGCTGGCACTGGCTTTCTCCCTGCTCGCCACGAACATCGCCCTGGCGGCGGCGCTGCTGGCCGTGCTGCCCATCGGCAGCTGGCTGCTGGCCACGGTCAGCGCCCGGGCCAACCGGCGCTTCGCCGACCGCGCGGCGATCGTCATGGAGGAGCACGTCGCCCGCCTGCAGTCGACCGTCACGACCATGGAGCACCACGAACGGCCCGAGATAATGGACCGGATCTCGGTGCTGCGCGATCACGCCGACGCGCTGAGCGAGCTGTACCAGCAGCTCTTCGCGGCCCTGGGCGCGCTGGCCCGCCTGGCGATCACCGTGGGCCTGCTGATGTCCGCGAACCCGTGGTTCGGGCTGCTCGGCGTCGCCGCCGTCCCCGCGGTGCTGGTGTCGACGTTGCGGGCCAATGCCGAGCGACGGGCCGAGGAGGCCGGCGCGCAGCACGACCGGCTGGCCAAGCACCTGTTCGAGCTGGGCACGACGCCCAGCCCGGCCAAGGAGATCCGCGTCTTCGGCGTCCAGAACAAGATCGTCACACTGCGGCGCGAGGCCTGGCGTGAGCGGCACCGGCCGCTGGCCCGGGCCCGCTGGCAGACGGCCGGCTGGCAGGCTGCCGCGCACGCCCTGTTCGGCCTGGCCTTCCTGGCCGCCATCGCCTCGGCCGTGCACCAGCCGCCGACGCTGCTGCTCGTGCTCGCCGCCGGCGGCCGGCTCGCCCAGTACGTCGCCAACACCGTGCAGCAGACGCACTTCTTCCGCACGATCTGGCTCGACGTCTCGCGCCGGCTGGCCTGGCTGGAGGACTACGCCGCCGCCCAGACGCGGAACGCGGACCGTGAACCGCCGCAACGCCTCGACCACGGCATCCACCTGGAGCACGTCACGTTCCGCTACCCCGGCACCGAGCGAAACGTGCTCGACGACGTCACCGTCACCCTCGACGCCGGCACCACCGTCGCCGTCGTGGGCGAGAACGGGGCCGGCAAGTCGACGCTGGTCAAGCTGCTGTGCCGGCTCTACGAGCCGACCGCCGGCCGCATCCTGGTGGACGGCGTCGACCTGGCCACGATCGATCCGGCGCGGTGGCGGGAGCGGGTGTCCGGGGCGTTCCAGGACTTCTTCCCGTTCGAGTACACCGCCGGCGAATCCATCGGCGTCGGCGACCTGCCGCGGATCGGCGATCCTGTCGCACTTCGCACGGCCGTCGCCCGGGCCGGCGCCGGCGACGCGGTGCCGGACCTGGCCCGACAGCTGGGCGTCACCTGGGAGAACGGCGTCGATCTCTCGCACGGCCAGTGGCAGAAGGTGGCGCTGGCGCGCGGCTTCATGCGCCCCGATCCGCTGCTGCTCGTGCTGGACGAGCCCACCTCGGCGCTCGATGCCGCCACCGAGGACGCGCTGTTCGAGCGCTATGCCGACGCCGGCGGCCGCGGGGTGACGGTGTTGGTCTCACATCGGCTGGCAACCGTGCGGCTGGCCGACCTGATCCTCGTGCTCGACGGCAGCCGGCTGGTCGAACAGGGCTCGCACGCCGAACTGATGGCCGCGGACGGCCGATACGCGCGGCTGTACCGCATCCAGGCCCGCGCCTACGGTCGAACGGGCAGTTGATCCAGGTCGTGGACGGTCCCGGCCGGGGCACCGTCGGTTAGACGACGATAACCTGACGGTCATGGACGAGTTTGTGGACACCGACGCCGTGTCGCCCGGCGTGGCCTGATGCGGCTGCGGGTCTCCGCGTGCGGCGGGGTGTTCATCATCGATGGCCAGGTCGTCTGGGACGACTACCTGGACCACCGGCAGTTCGTGCTGGGCACCGACACCGACGAGGTGATGCGGTGGTTCCTGCGCTGGCGGGACCGCGACTCGGTGCCGGAGCGGCTGCGGCCGGCCCGGGATGCGCTGCTGGCCAACGACGTCCTGGTCGCCGAGGGCTCCCAGCGCGATGCCCAGGAGCAGGCCGTGCTGCACGCCTGGGGCCGCTGGGGACCGGTCACGCGGGCGTACCACTACTCGACGCGGACCACCCGCGACACCCACTTCCTCGACCCGGACGGGCCCGTCGACCGGCTTCGGTCGGTCGACACCTTCCATGACACCGAACGGATCCCGCTGCCCTCGGCCGAGCATGCCCAGTGGCGGCACCGAGATCTGCTCGACGTGCTCCGGCATCGCCACGACCGCCGGGATTTCGGCCGCGGTCCGCTGCCGCTGGCCTCGCTCGGCGCGCTGTTGCAGGCCAGCGCGGTCAACTCGACCGAACTGTACGCGGCAGTACGGGATGTCGACGGGCTCAGGCCCGGCGTCTACCACTACGACTGCCGTCCGCACGAGCTCGCTCTGGTCGGTGACGCCGTGCCCGACGACGACCTGATCGCGGCCTGCGGCGACCAGTCGTGGGTCGCCGGCGCCGCCCTGGCCGTCTTCTACACCAGCATCGTCCGCGATCAGGACACGCCGCGGGCGTACCGCATGCTGCAACTCGACGCCGGGCACATGAACCAGACCCTGTCGCTCACCGCCACCGCCCTCGGCCTGCGCACCACGTTCACCGCCACGATCCGGGACGAGTTGGTCGAGGAGCTCATCGGCTGCGACCCGGCCACCGAGTTCGCCATCGGCTGCGCGCTGGTCGGCACCGGCTGAGCGAACACGGAGCCTGGTCACTCCGGCGACAACGCCGCCTCGGCCAGGGTTGCGAACTCCTGAATGAGCCGGCTGCGGCGGCCCGCCTCCCAGGCCAGGCAGACCTGGTTGGGCGGGAGGTCGCGGACCGGCACATGCACGATGTCCGGCCGGGTGTAGAACGTCGCCGTGGACAACGGCAACACCGTTACTCCCCGTCCAGTGGCCACGTGCTCCAGCTTCTCCTCCACCGCGGCGAAGTGCCCTACCGGCACCCGGGTGCCTTCCCGCAGCTCAGTGGCGATATCGCGCCACTCCGGGACCGCGTCCGGGTTCTGCAGCAGGTGCTCGTCGGCCAGGTCGGCGATGGCGATCGTCTCCTTGCCGGCCAGCCGGTGGTCGGCCGGCAGCACGGCCACCCGCGGCTCGGTCAGCAGCGGCCGCACGGTCAGCCCCGACTGGTCCACCGGCAGCCGGATGAAGGAGACGTCCACCCGGCCGTCGTGCACCACCTCGACCTGGTCGTCCCAGTTGGTGCGGACCACGTTGACCGTCAGCCCTTCGTGCCGCTCGGACAGCGCCCGCACGGCGGCGGTGACGATCAGGCCCGGCATGAACCCGACCGTGAAGGCGTTCTTGCCCCGCGCCGCCTGCCCCACCCGCAGCCGCAGGGCGTTGGCACTGGCCAGCAACGGCCGCGCGTCGGTCAGCAGCTGCTCCCCCGCCGCCGTCAACTCCGTGCGCCGCCGGTCCCGGACGAACAGCTGCGCCTTGAGCTCGTCCTCCAGCGCCCGGATCTGCCGGGACAACACCGGCTGCGCGATGTGCAGCCGCTCCGCCGCGCGCCCGAAGTGCAGCTCCTCGGCGACGGCGACGAAGTAACGCAGTTTGCGCAGGTCGATGTCCATCACTGGCCAGTATCGCCGCAGATCACGGGCGGGGCCACCGCTACAGGGCGAGCTCGGCGACGGCGTCGGTGTGCCGGGGCTGCCAGCCGAGCTCGCGCCGGGCCCTGGCCGCGGTGAGCTGCTGGTCGAGGGCGAACGCCTCGGCGATGGGGCCCATCCGCCGGGTGGCCTCGGCCAGGTCGACGACCTTGATCGGCACGCCGGCGGCGTGGGCCAGCGAGCGGCTGACGTCGGCGATGGTCGGGTTCTGGTCGTCAACGCCGACGAAAACGCTGCGCGGCTTGGCCTCCAGGGCCCGCACGTACAGGTCGGCCAGGTCCTCGACATGCACCAGTGCCCAGTGCGTGCGGCCGTCGCCGATCTGGACCAGCTCGCCGGACCTGCGCGCCGGGTCGAGGTAGAACGCCTCGATCAGGCCGCCGTTGTTGCCGTAGACCAGACCGGGCATGACGATCACCGGCCGGCCGCCGCCGGCCAGCACCTGCTTCTCGTTGTCCAGCCGCCACGACGTGAGCGCCGGCGGGGCCATCGGGTGCCGCTCGTCGGCGATCCCGTTGGTGTCGCCGAAAACCCAGGTGCCGCCGGTGTGCACGTAGGTGCCGCGATCGGCCAGCCCGTCCTGCATGGCCAGCGCGGCGGCGAGGTCGACCTCGGCGGTCCGCTCGCCGGCCATGCCCAGATGGATCGCCGCGTCGGCCTGGGAAGCCTGTTCCCGCAACACATCCGTGTCGGTCAGTCCGCCACGGACGGCGGTCGCGCCGGCGCTTTCCACCACGGCGCCGGACTTGTCGTTACGGGCCAGTGCGGCGACCTCGTGGCCGTGCCGCACCAGCGCCCGGATCGTCGGACCGCCCACATAGCCGGAGCCGCCGGTGACGAAGACCTTCATGGCTTGGATCCTTTCGTTGCCCTGACAAGAGCTTCGCCCCGGTCAGGCCATCACGTCCAAGACCCTTTGCCGCGCCTGTGATGCCGTGTGGGTATCAGTACTTGCTGGTGCAGATGGCCGGCCCGGTCGAGGTGAACCCGTCCCGGAAGGCCTGCACCCGCGCGAAGCCGGAGGGCACACCCGCGCCGTTCACGTCGGCGGCGATCAGGCTGGCCCCCATCAGCATCTCGGCCACGGCCTCGTCCAGGTCGCCGGGCGACAGTTGCAGCGCCCCCTGGTGCTCGGGCGTGATCGTGCCGGCCCACATGCCGGTCAGGCACGCCGTGAGCTGGCCGGTCGCCGGACCGTCGACGGGGTGCCCGGTCGCGTGTTCGACGGCGAGTGCGTACCGCGACGCGATCTCGGCGAAAGCGGCGAAGTCACCGATGCCTCCTTTGGCGCCCTGCCGCGGCGGCGTGCCGATCCGCGCCAGGTTGGTCAGGTCGAGAGAGACCTTGTCGTTGCCGGGGCAGTAAAACGCCGGCGAGGTGACCTTGGCGTCCGAACAGGACTGGGCGCCGGTCACCAGCTGCGCCTTGGCCGCCGGGAAGGCCGCCTTGAGCGTGGTCTGCAGGTCCCGCAGCGCGCTGGGGTCGTCGACCCGGAGATTTCCCTTGCCCAGGCCCTGATCCTGGTCCTTGGGGTCGAACTGCTGCTCGGTGATCCGGCCCCGCACCTCGCGCACGTCGATCTGCGCACAGCGCTTGGCGCCGTCCGAGAAGCCGAGCTGGAACGCGGTCACCCGGTCGAAAGCGTTGCCGTGCGCGCCATTGGCGGCGGCACTGGAGCCGGCGGTGTCGCGGATGAAGAACAGCGTGGCCATGATCGAGTTGAGGCCGGGGCCGGTGGAGAGCTGGAAGTGCGGCGCCTTGCCCTCGGCCACCGCGCGGAAGAACGTGCCGGCGTAGCAGTCGGCCTGCTGCTCCTTGACGATCGTCGGCGTGGCCTGGTTGACGTTGCCGAGCCGGAACTGCACGGCGTGGCCGAGCTCGTGGGCCAGCACGGCCACGACGGACATCGGGCCGAAGGAGTCGTTGAGCCGCGGCAGCAACTCGGCCCGGTCCCAGGACACGGTGTCGTCGCTCTGACAGTAGAAGGCGTTGACCAGCCCGGCGGTGCTGGAGTTGCACACCTTCAGTGCCGGCCCGGTCGACTCGTACGAGAGCAAGCCCTTGACCGGCTTGAACTCCTTGCCGAAGTCGGCCGGCAACTCCTGCTCCCAGAACGACTGCACGTCGGCGACGGCGTTCTCGGCCAGCCGGTCCACCGCGCTGCCGTCGGTATTGGCCACCGGCAGCCCGGCGTCGGCCACGCCGGGCCGCGGGCCGCTGGCGCCGCTGGTCACGGCCAGCCCGGCGACCTGGTTCGGGTCGGGGCGCTCGACCGCACTCGTGCCGGCGACGACCCGAGCGCAGCCGGTCGTCAGCACGGCAACGGCAGCCAGTGCGGCAACGGACGCGACAGTCGTGCGGATCATCGGGATTCTCCAGCGGGACAAGCGGTTCCGGCGGGTCCGGGAGCCGTTCGCGAGGTACACGGACGGGTGTCGGCACCGGTTCACGCCGAACGCCGGATGTTGCCCTTTCGCTCAGATGGCGTACTTCCACCCGGTCAACGCGTAGGCCCCGATCCAGCCGCTGAGCAGCGCCGATGCGACGAGCACAGCCAGCACGGTGCCGCTGCGGCGGCGGGCCAACCCGATCGCCACCGGGATCAGCAGCGTGAACGCCGGCACCAGCAGCCGCATCTTGGAGTAGGTCACGCCGCTCGACCCGGCCGTCATCACGACCAGCCCGATTCCGTACGCGATGAGCGGCCAGGGGAGTTTCCGCAGCACGCCGAGCACGCACAGCACAATGGCGCCCAGCACCACCAGCATGTTGGCCGTCTCCATGACCGAGACGTCGCCGGTCAGGACGTAGCGGATGAACTCCCAGGTGTTGGCCCCGAAGTCGAAGGCCGTGCCCCAGCCGGCCTTCTGCACGGTGAACCAGCCGGTCAGGCTGCCGGTGCGGTCCGCGACCCAGCCGAGGAACGCGACCAGCCCGAGTGGACAGACGACCGCCGCGACCCACGCCTTGGGCGACCGGCCGTAGACGATGGCGGCCACGATCACGATGAGGATCAGGACACCCGAGCTGGGCCGGACCAGACCCGCTGCCGCGCAACAGGAAGCCGCCAGCCACCAACGGCGTTCCAGCACGCCGAC
>DATJJB010000149.1:0-9818 GCA_035492655.1 Kutzneria sp.
ACCTCCTTGGCGATCGACTCCTTGCCGGCCTCGATCGCCTCCTCGCGGCGCTCCTTGGCGAACCACTGCTTGATCTTGGCCTTGGCCCGCGGCGAGGCGACGAAGGCCAGCCAGTCCCGGCTGGGACCGGCGCCCTCGGCCTTCGAGGTGAAGATCTCGACGACCTCGCCGTTCTCCAGCTTGCGCTCCAGCGCCACCAGCCGGCCGTTGACCCGCGCGCCGATGCAGCGGTTGCCGACCTCGGTGTGCACGGCGTAGGCGAAGTCCACCGGCGTCGAGTCCGCCGGCAGCGTCTCCACGTCGCCCTTGGGCGTGAACACGAAGATCTCGCGGGCGGCCAGGTCGTAGCGCAGCGCCTCGAGGAACTCGCCCGGGTCGGCGGCCTCCCGCTGCCAGTCCAGCAGCTGCCGCATCCAGGCCATCTCGTCGACCTCGACGCCGCGGCCGGAGTGGGTGCCCTTGGTCTCCTTGTACCGCCAGTGCGCGGCGATGCCGTACTCGGCGGTGCGGTGCATGTCGTGGGTGCGGATCTGCACCTCGAGCGGCTTGCCGTCCGGCCCGATCACGGTGGTGTGCAGCGACTGGTAGACGCCGAACCGGGGCTGGGCGATGTAGTCCTTGAACCGGCCGGGCATCGGCTGCCACAGCGCGTGCACCACGCCCATCGCCGCGTAGCAGTCGCGCACGTCGTCGACCATGATGCGCACGCCGACCAGGTCGTGGATGTCGTCGAAGTCGCGGCCCCGGACGATCATCTTCTGGTTGATCGAGTAGTAGTGCTTGGGCCGGCCCTCGACCTTGGCGTTGATCCGGGACGACTCGAGCTGGCTGTTCAGCTCGTCGACGACCTTGCGCAGGTAGGTGTCCCGGGACGGGGCCCGGTTGGCCACCAGCCGCACGATCTCGTCGTACTTCTTGGGCTGCAGGATGGCGAAGGCCAGGTCCTCCAGCTCCCACTTCACGGTGGCCATGCCGAGGCGGTGGGCCAGCGGGGCCAGCACCTCCAGCGTCTCGCGGGCCTTGCGGGCCTGCTTCTCCGGCGGCAGGAAGCGCATGGTGCGCATGTTGTGCAGCCGGTCGGCCAGCTTGATCACCAGCACCCGGGGGTCGCGGGCCATCGCGATGACCATCTTGCGGATGGTCTCGGCCTCGGCCGCCGCGCCCAGCTTGACCTTGTCCAGCTTGGTGACGCCGTCGACCAGGTGCGCCACCTCGTCGCCGAAGTCCTCGCTGAGCAGGTCGAGCGAGTAGTCGGTGTCCTCGACGGTGTCGTGCAGCAGGGCGGCGACCAGCGTGGTGGTGTCCATGCCCAGCTCGGCCAGGATGGTGGCGACGGCCAGCGGGTGGGTGATGTACGGGTCGCCGGACTTGCGCCGCTGACTGCGGTGCTTCTCCTCGGCGACGTCGTAGGCGAACTGGAGCAGGCCGAGGTCGGCCTTGGGGTGCAGTTCGCGGTGCACCGCGGCCAGCGGCTCCAGCACCTGCTTGACCGGTGCGGCGCGCTGCGCGGTGATCCGGCGGGCCAGGCGCGCGCGCACCCGACGCGTCGCCGAGGGTGGCCGAGCAGCCACCGGCTGTGGCGATGCGGCGGGTTCGACGTCTTGGCTCAACCACACTCCCGGTGCTATCGGGGTGACAAAGTTACTGCACCGAGGATAACTCTGGATCGAGCCGGACGATTCCGGATCACGACAAGCGTGCCGCTCGACACGACGAACGTGGGACGAATATCGGCCGCACTAGTCAACGCTGTTCACATTTCAGTCTGTGAGCAGCGCCGTCACATCCACTCCGGGGACGCGGTCGCGGCCCTTGAGGAAGGCCAGCTCCAGGATGACCGAGACGCCGGTGACGATGCCGCCGGCGTGTTCGACCAGCTCACGGGTGGCGGCGACGGTGCCGCCGGTCGCCAGCACGTCGTCCACGATGGCCACCCGCTGACCTGCGCGAATGGTGTCCTCGGGCAGTTCCAGGGTGGCGGTGCCGTACTCCAGCGCGTAGCTGACCCGGTGGCGCACCGCCGGCAGCTTGCCCGGCTTGCGCACGCACACCAGGCCGAGGCCGCTGGCGTAGGCGATGGCCGCGCCGAGGATGAAGCCGCGGGCCTCGATGGCGACCACGGCGTCGGTGCCGGCCGGCAACCCGGCGGCCATCGCGTCCACCAGGACGCGGAAGGCCGCCGGGTCGGCGAGCACCGGGCTGATGTCCCGGAACAGCACGCCGGGCTCGGGGAAGTCGGAGACCTCCCGGATGAGCCCGAGCGCGCCGTCGAGTGCTGTGGTGCTCAGTGCCGCCTCTTCCCGGTCGGACGGCCGCTCTTGCCCGACGGCCGGGCCTTGGGCGTGCGCGACGGCGTGCTGGCTGCCGCGGCCATGGCCTTCTCCTTGCGAATCTCGGCGCTCAGCGCCTCGTCGTCGCTCGGGTCGAAGTCCTCGCCGTCCTCAAGACCCTGGGCCGCCAACTCGGCCTTGCGGGCCAGGTTGGCGCGGCGGTGGGCGACCCGCTCGGCCTGCAGCTTGTACTTCGGGTCGCGCATCTTCAGGTCCACCACCAGCGGGGTGGCCAGGAAGATCGACGAGACCGCGCCGACCAACATACCGGTGAGCTGGATCAGCGCCAGGTCCTGGAGCGTGCCAACGCCCAGCAGCACGACGCCGACCACGAGCAGGCCGAGCACCGGCAGCAGCGCGATCAGCGAGGTGTTGATGGAGCGCATCAGGGTCTGGTTGACGGCCAGGTTGGCCGCCTCGCCGTAGGTGCGCCGGGTCAGCTTGAGCAGGCCTCGGGTGTTCTCCCGGACCTTGTCGAACACGACCACGGTGTCGTACAGCGAGAAGCCCAGAATGGTCAGGAAGCCGATCACCGTCGCCGGCGTGACCTCGAAGCCGACGATGGAGTACACGCCCGCGGTCACGATCAGGTCGTTGACCAGCGAGCCCAGCGCCGCAACGGCCATCGCGCGTTCGAAGTAGAACGCCAGGAAGATGGTCACCAGCACCAGGAACACGGCCAGCGCGATGAGCGCCTTCTGGGAGATCTCGCCGCCCCAGGACGAGCTGACCGCGCTGTCGCTGATGGACTGCTGGTTGGGCTGCCCGTTCGTGCCCAGCGGCTTGAACTTGGCGAACAGCGCTTCCTTGAGCTTGACCACCTGGGTGCCGTCCAGCGGCACCGAGCGCAGCTGGATGGTCGACGAGTTGCCCGAGCCGACGGTCTGCCCCTGCTCGGCGTCGCGGCCGAGGGTCTGCTTGTAGACCGCGAGCGCGTCGTCGACGGTGGCGTTGCCGTTCTGGCCCTTCACCGGCATCTGGATCTGCGTGCCGCCGCTGAACTCGATGCCGTAGTTGAAGCCCTTGATGGCCATCGAGCCGAGGCAGATCGCGATCAGCACGGCGAACGCGATGTACCAGCGCTTGCGCTTGCCGATGATGTCGAAAGCGCCGGTGCCGACGTACAGGTTGTGCAGGACACCGTGCTTCGGCGGCTTCACTGGAGTCGACACGTCACGCCTCCTTCACGGGGTTGGCGGCCCGCTCGGCGGCGCGCAGCTCGACGCCGGCGTCGTGCACGGCGCCGAGGCCGGAGAAGGCCGGCTTGGACAGGGTCTTCGAGCGGGAGGCCAGCGCCACCAGCGGGTGCGTGACGATGAAGACCACGAGCAGGTCGATCACCGTGGACATGCCGGTGGTGAACGCGAAGCCGCGCACGTCGCCGACGGCCAGCGTGTACAGCACCGCGGCGGCGAGGAAGCTGACGCCGTCGGCCGACAGGATCGTGCGCCGGGCCCGGACCCAGGCCCGTGGCACCGCGGACCGGAACGACCGGCCCTCGCGCACTTCGTCCTTCATTCGTTCGAAGAACACCACGAAGGAGTCGGCGGTGATACCGATGGCGATGATGAAACCGGCGATGCCGGGCAGGTCGAGGCTGTAGTTGATCCACCGCCCGAACAGCACCAGGATCGCGTACACGACCAGGCCGGAGCAGACCAGCGAGAGCAGCGTCAGCACGCCGAGCGCCCGGTAGTAGAAGAGGCAGTAGATGATCACCAGCAGCAGACCGATGCCGCCGGCCAGCAGACCGGCCTGCATCGAGGACAGGCCCAGCGTGGCCGACACCGTCTGGTTCTCCGAGACGGTGAAGGACAGCGGCAGCGAGCCGTAGCTCAGCGAGTTGGCCAGCTGCTTGGACGAGGCCTGGGTGAACGAGCCGCTGATCTCGGTGTTGCCGATGATCTGCTGGTTGATCTTGGGCGCGGACTGCACCTGGCCGTCCAGCGTGAACGCGGCGTACTGGCCGACGTTCTTGCCGGTGTAGTCGGCCCAGACCTTGGCCCCGTCGGCCTTGAAGGTCAGCGTGACGATCCACTGCGCCTGCTGCGAGTCGAACTGCGACTGCGCGGTGGCGATCTCCTTACCCTCCAGGAAGGACGGGCCCAGGATGTACTTGCTCGTGTGGTCGCGGTCGCAGGTGACCAGCGGCAGCTTCGAGTCGTCGTAGCCGGCCAGCGGGTCGGGCTTGGAGCAGTCCAGCGCGGCGAACGCGGCCTGCTGCGCGGTCGGGTCGCTGGCCACGGCCGGGTTCTGCCGGACCGCCTTGGCCGCCTGGATCGTCTTGGCCTGGTTCGGGTCCGCGACACCGCTGACACTGGGCGGCGGGCCGGTCGTGGTGGTCGAGGAGGCCGACGTGGAGGACGGCGGGTTCGTCGTCGTGGTCGGCGCGGCCTGCTTCATCGGCACCGGCATGCCCTGCGGCTTGGCCGAGGTCGAGGTCGACGTGGCCGAGGTGCTGGTCGGCGTGGTCGAGCCGCTCGGCTTGACGGTGTTGCCGCTGGTCGTCGGCTTGCTCGAGGTGCTCGGCGGGGTGACCGGCAGGATCATCGGCTGGCCCGACTGGGCGTCGATCAGCACCGGCCGGAACTTCAGCACGGCCGGCTGGCTCACCGACTTCAGCTGGTCGCCGTCGTTGCCCGGCGCGGTGATGACCAGGTTGCTGCCGTCCTGGACGATCTCGGCGCCGGAGACGCCGTTGCCGTTGACGCGGTCGGCCAGGATCTGGCGGGCCTGGTTGAGGGAGTCCTGTGCCGGTGGCTTGCCGTCCGGAGAGATCGCGGTCAGCGTGACCCGCGTGCCCCCTTGCAGGTCGATACCGAGTTTGGGCGTCGGCTTTCCATTGCCGGTGAAGAACACCAAGGCATAGAGCACGACCACGATGAGGGCGAAGACACCCAGGTAACGCACTGGGCGGATCTGCCCGGCCGGAGGTGCCACGGTCGGTCGGTCTCCTCGTGCTGATAGTTGTCGGTGGTGTACCCCGAGGCCCGGGCCGGGCGACAGGGTGCCCGCACGTGGCGGTCAGAGTGCGGGCGAGGTCGCAGCGTACTCCCCACCGTGTGAGGCGCGCGTCACTGTGCGAGGTCGCCCCTGATGGACGACCCCGCACCGGCCGGACGGCTCAGCTCTTGCTCTTGCTCTCCAGCGGGGGAGCGATCTCGGCGGTGCTCGCCGGCTCGCCCGCGGTGGGCTCCTCGTCCGTGTCCTCGGTCTCCACGACGTCCGAGTCGGTCGTCGGGTTCACCTTCTCGCGGACCGCGGCCCGCAGCCAGGTCGTCACCACGCCCGGCGCGATCTCGAGCTCGATGTCGGTCTCCGAGTCGACACCCGCCACCGTGGCGAACAGGCCGGACGTGGTCATCACCCGGTCGCCGACGGTCAGCGACGTCTGCAGCTGCTGCTGCGCCGCCACCGCCTTGCGCTGGCGACGGCTGCCGAAGAAGAGCATGCCGCCGACCAGGATGATCAGAAGCGGAAGCAGCAGGTTCGAGGGGTCCATCATTCTCCGTTCGGCGACGGCCCATACCTTCGGCGGGCGTCACATGCTGGGTATGCCCATTGAGTCTGCCACACGGCTTATCGGCCATAACCCGTGGCTGGGGGCTCGCCCGGCGCTTCGGCCGGCGGCGTCAGACCCATGTGGTACCACGCGGCGGCGGTCGCGACGCGGCCCCGCGGGGTGCGCGCGAGCATGCCGGCGCGAACCAGGAACGGCTCGCAGACCTCCTCCACCGTGGTGGGCTCCTCCCCCACCGCGACGGCCAGTGTCGCCACCCCGACCGGGCCCCCGTGGAAGCTCCTGACCAGCGCGTTCAGCACCGCGCGGTCCAGCCGGTCGAGGCCGAGGTCGTCCACGTCGTAGACGGCCAGCGCGGCCTTGGCGACGTCGGTGCTGATCACGCCGTCGGCCCGCACCTCGGCGTAGTCGCGGACCCGGCGCAGCAGCCGGTTGGCGATACGGGGTGTGCCGCGGGAGCGCCGCGCGATCTCCGCCGCGCCCTCACCCGGCAGATCCATGCCCAGGATCGAGGCCGAACGGTGCAGAACTTGTTGCAATTCCTCCGGCGTGTAGAACTCCATATGGCCGGTGAAACCGAAGCGGTCCCGCAGCGGACCGGTCAACGAGCCGGACCGAGTGGTCGCGCCGACCAGCGTGAACGGCGCGATCTCCAACGGGATCGAGGTCGCGCCGGGGCCCTTGCCGACGACCACGTCGACCCGGAAGTCCTCCATGGCGAGGTACAGCATCTCTTCGGCCGGGCGCGCGATGCGATGGATCTCGTCGATGAACAGGACGTCGCCCTCGACCAGGTTGGACAGCATCGCGGCGAGGTCGCCGGCCCGCTCCAGCGCCGGGCCCGAGGTGATCCGGATGGCGCTGCCCAGCTCGGCGGCGATGATCATGGACAGGCTGGTCTTGCCCAGCCCGGGCGGGCCGGACAGCAGCACGTGGTCCGGCGGCTGGCCGCGCATCTGCGCGCCGCGCAGCACCAGCTCCAGCTGCTCGCGGACCCGCGGCTGGCCGACGAACTCGGCCATCCGGCGCGGCCGCAGCGTCGACTCCACGTCCCGTTCGGTCGGCTCCGCCAACGCGGACAGCGGGCCGTGCTCGTCGTACTCGCTCATCGCTTGCGCCCCAACGAGGTCAGCGCCTGCCGCAGCACCGCCGCCGTGTTCTGGGCGCCGTCCTTGGCCAGTACCGCGTCCACCGCCTGCTCGGCCGGCTTGGCCGCGAAGCCGAGGCCCAGCAACGCCTCCGTGACCTGCGCGCGCACCAGCTCGGCGTCCGCGCTCACCTCGGGTCCGGGGGTGCCGCTGGTCAGCGCGCCGACCTTGTCCCGCAGCTCGATGATCAGCCGTTCCGCGCCCTTGCGGCCGATGCCCGGCACCTGCGTCAGCATCGAGGTGTTGCCCTCGGCCAGCGCCGCCCGCAGCTTGTCCGGCTCCAGCACGGCCAGCGTGGCCAGCGCGATCTTCGGGCCGATACCCGACACCGTCAGCAGCAGGCCGAACAGGCCGCGCGCGTCCGGGTCGGTGAAGCCGTACAGGGTCAGCGAGTCCTCGCGCACGATCAGGGCGGTGTGCAGCATCGCCTCGTCGCCGCGGCGCAGGCCGGCCAGCGTCGTCGGCGTGGCCAGCACCGCGTAGCCCAGGCCGCCGACCTCGATGACGGCATGGTCCAGGGCGATGGACAGCACCGGTCCACGTACCGACGAGATCACCGGGCTACTCCCCTGTTCACGGCCTCGGCCAGCCGGGCCTTGTGTCGACGTTGCAGTTCCGCGGCGCGGGCCTCGGCCTGCGCCAGCCGGGCCATCAGCGGCGCCCGCCACAGGTGGCAGATGCCCAGCGCCAGCGCGTCCGCGGCGTCCGCCGGCTTCGGCGCCACGGTCAGCCCCAACAGGCGGGTCACCATGGCCGTGACCTGCGCCTTGTCCGCCGTGCCCGAGCCCGTGACCGCCGCCTTCACCTCGCTCGGCGTGTGGAACGCGACCGGCAGACCCCGCTTGGCCGCCAGCAGTGCCACCACCCCACCGGCCTGGGCCGTGCCCATCGCCGTGCGCACGTTGTGCTGGCTGAACACCCGCTCGATCGCCACCACCTCGGGGCGGTGTCGGTCCAGCCAGTCCTCCACCACCTCGGACAGCTGGAGCAGGCGGCGGGCCAGGTCGTCGTCCGCCGGGGTCCGGGCCACGCCCACCTCGACGCAGCGCACCGTGCGCCCCGGGCCGCCGTCGACCACGCCAAGGCCGCAGCGCGTCAGGCCAGGGTCGACGCCAAGCACCCGCACTTCGTCCCGCCTCCATCGCCGAACACCCGTTCGAGGAGGGACACTACCGGGCCCGAAGATCGGCTCCGTCGGCAACACGCCGCAACGCCCGTGATGCAGGGAAGGACGCCTTACCTGCGTCCAATGCAGGTAAGGCGTCCTTCCCTGCATCAGGCGCCGTCGATGCCCGGGCGCCAGGACTCGGGGCGGCCGCTCATGGTCAGCACCGGCTGCCACTGCGCGAAGCCCTGCGGCGCCTGGGGATGCCACGGCCAGTAGCCGCCCTCGGACGGCACGATCAGCTGCACCGCGGGGAAATCGCCGGTGGGGTACAACAGGAAGGCGCTGCCGAAGAACTCGGGGTAGTAGCCGCGGGCCACCCGCTCCACGGTGATCGGCACGCCGTTGAAGAACTGCCGGTACAGCTGCCCCGGCTGGAACCGAACGCCTTGGCGCGCCTCGTTCACGTACGCGGTGATGAGCACCCGGCCCAGCTCCAGCGGCAGCCCGATGACGACCGCCTCGGCCACGCCGAACCGCCGCCAGGCGCCGACCGTGAAGCAGTACGGCGCGCCACGCTCGTCGCCGGCCACCTCGACCACCGCGTTGCCGTGGTCCTCCGCCTGCTTGAGCAGCCACTGCCGCAGATCGCGGTCTTCTTGGGAGAGGTTGTTCAGCGCAGGGTTGACGGGCACGTGGCCATTCTGCACAGAAAACGTGTCAAGACAAAGTGTTGCCCGGCAACTCTCGTTGCCGGGCAACGGAAATCTGTCAACCTCAGGCGTCGACCTCGGCCATGACCTCGTCGGACACGTCGAAGTTGGCGAAGACGTTCTGCACGTCGTCGCAGTCCTCCAGCGCGTCGATCAGCTTGAACATCTTGCGCGCGCCCTCGGCCTCCAGCTGCACCGTCATGGACGGCAGGAAGTTGGCCTCGGCCGACTCGTAGTCGTAGCCGGCATCCTGCAGCGCCTTGCGCACCGGGATCATGTCGCCGGCCTCGGACACGATCTCGAAGCTCTCGCCGAGGTCGTTGACCTCCTCCGCGCCCGCGTCCAGCACGGCCATCAGGACGTCGTCCTCGGACACGTCGTTCTTCGGCATGAGCACCACGCCCTTGCGGGAGAACAGGTAGGCCACCGAGCCCGGGTCGGCCATGCTGCCGCCGTTGCGGGTCATCGCGGTGCGCACCTCGGACGCCGCCCGGTTGCGGTTGTCGGTAAGGCACTCGATCAACACGGCCACGCCGTTGGGCCCGTAGCCCTCGTACATGATCGTCTGCCAGTCGGCGCCGCCGGCCTCCTCGCCGCCGCCCCGCTTGCGGGCCCGCTCGATGTTGTCCAGCGGGACCGAGTTCTTGCGGGCCTTCTGGATGGCGTCGAACAGCGTCGGGTTGCCGTCGGGGTCACTGCCCCCGGTGCGGGCCGCCACCTCGATGTTCTTGATCAGCCGCGCGAACAGCTTGCCGCGCTTGGCGTCGATCGCGGCCTTCTTGTGCTTGGTAGTCGCCCACTTGGAGTGGCCGCTCATGAAACTTCCTCCGTCAGACTCGACGACCTCGACGACCGTTCCTCACGACGCCATCAGGCCGCGCGGACAGTCTCCACGAACAGGCGGTGCACGCGCTCGTCGCCGGTGAGCTCGGGATGGAACGCGGTCGCGAGCACGGACCCCTGCCGAACTGCGACGATCCTACCGGCGGCGACGCCGCTGGA
>DATJJB010000150.1:0-12693 GCA_035492655.1 Kutzneria sp.
GCTCCCCCGCTCGATCGACATGGTCGTGACCCTGCTGGCCGTGCACAAGGCCGGCGGTGCCTACCTGCCGATCGACCCGACCTACCCGGCCGACCGCATCGCCTACATGCTCGAAGACTGCGCCCCGGTCCTCACCATCGATCAGCCGCTGGACGCCTCGGCCTTCGACGACGCGCCGCTGGAATCACGCGCGGGGCTGACGAACTCGGCCTATGTCATCTACACCTCGGGCTCGACCGGCCGTCCCAAGGGCGTTGTCGTCACCCATGCCGGTGTCGCCAGCCTGCTGACGCAGCAGATGCGGGCGTTCGAGGTCGGGGCCGGCTCCAGGGTCCTCCAGTTCGCGGCGCTGAGCTTCGACGCCGCGGCCTGGGAACTGTGCATGGGCCTGCTCTCCGGCGCCTGCGTGGTGCTGGCCCCGCAGGAGCGGGTGATGCCCGGTGCGCCGCTGGCCGAACTGGTCGCCGAGACGGAAGTAACGCATGTGACGTTACCTCCCACCGCACTGGCCGAGCTCCCGGACATGCCCTCCGTGACAACACTTGTTGTCGCCGGTGAGGCCTGCCCGCCGGCGCTGATGGGCCAGTGGTCCCAGGGCCGCCGCATGATCAACGCCTACGGCCCGACCGAGACAACCGTTTGCGCCACCATGAGCGCACCGGTGAGCGGCGAAGTCGTGGCTCCGATCGGCCGGCCGATCGTCAATGCCCAGGTGTACGTCCTGGACACCTACCTCCGGCCGGTTGCCCCCGGTGTCGTCGGCGAGCTGTACGTCGCTGGCGCGGGTCTCGCCCGTGGCTACCTGCACCGCGCGGCGCTCTCGGCGGAACGCTTCGTCGCCAACCCGTTCGGCGCGCCGGGCACCCGCATGTACCGCACCGGCGACCTCGCCCGGTGGACCGCCGATGGCCAGCTCGACTATCTCGGCCGCGCCGATCACCAGGTGAAGCTGCGCGGCTTCCGGATCGAGCTGGGCGAGATCGAGAACGTCCTCGAACACCAGGACGGCGTCGAGCAGGCGACGGTTGTCGTCCGCGACGATCGCATCGTGGCCTACGTGGTCGGCACACCTGATCCCGCCGCCGCCCGCGAGTTGCTGCCCGAGTACATGGCGCCGGCGGCTTACGTGCAGCTCGACGCGCTGCCGCTACTGCCCAACGGCAAGATCGACCGCAAGGCCCTGCCCGCTCCGGACTACGCCGCCGGTGTCGGTCGTGCCCCTCGTACCCCACGCGAGGAAGTCCTCTGTGGACTGTTCGCCGCCGTGCTGGACGTCGACCGGGTCACCATCGACGACAGCTTCTTCGACCTCGGCGGCCACTCCCTGCTGGCCACCCGCCTGATCGGCCGCATCCGGTCCGCGCTCGGCGTGGAGCCCAAGGTCCGCGACCTGTTCGAGGCGCCGACGGTCGCCGAGCTCGCGGCCCGTCTCGACGACGCGACCGCCACCCGCAGCCGCGTCACCGCCGGCCCGCGGCCGACCGAGATCCCGCTGTCCTATGCCCAGCGCCGACTCTGGTTCCTGCACCAGCTCGAAGGGCCCAACGCCACCTACAACGTCCCGCTGGCGATCCGATTTACCAGCGCGGTCGACCCGACCGCCCTGGAGGCCGCCCTCAACGACGTCCTCATCCGGCACGAGTCGCTCCGCACCGTCTTCCCCAGCACCGACGGCCGCCCGCGCCAGGAGATCCTGCGCGACGCCCACCTCCCGCTGGTCGTCGCCGGCCCGGCCGACACCCCGGAAACCGAGGCCCGGCGCGGTTTCGAGCTGACGACCGACCTCCCGATCCGCGCCACCCTGTTCGACGGCGACCTTCTTGTCCTGGTGGTGCACCACATCGTCAGCGACGGCTGGTCGTTCGCGCCGCTGTGCCGTGACCTCTCGGCCGCCTACACGGCCCGGCTCGACGGCGGAGCGCCGACTTGGGCGCCGCTGCCCGTGCAGTACGCGGATTACGCGGTGTGGCAACAGAGTCTGCCGATCGACGAGCAGGTCGAGTACTGGACGGCCAAGCTGGCCGGGTTGCCGGAGCTGCTGGAGATCCCGACCGACCGGCCGAGGCCGACTGTCGCCAGCTACCAAGGTGACTACGTCGATGTGACGGTAGAGCCCAAGCTGCACAAGCAGTTGTCCAAGCTGGCCAAGGAAACCGGCACGACGCTGTTCATGGTCGTGCAGGCGGCGTTGGCGGTGACGTTCGAGAAGCTCGGTGCCGGCAACGACATTCCGCTCGGCACCGTCGTCGCCGGTCGCGGCGACGAGGCCCTGGAAGACGTGGTCGGCTTCTTCGTCAACACGGTCGTGCTGCGCACCGACCTGAGCGGCAACCCCACCTTCCGCGACCTGCTGACCCGCGTCCGCGACGCCGACCTGGCCGCCTTCGCCCACCAGGACGTGCCGTTCGAACGGCTGGTGGACGCCCTGGCGCCGACCCGGTCGCTGTCGCACCACCCGTTGTTCCAGACGATGCTGATCTTCCAGAACAACGCGGCGGCCGAGCTCGACATGGCCGGCGAGATCGAGTCGGTGGACGCCGGCGTGGCCAAGTTCGATCTGTCGCTGAGCCTCGGCGAATCCGCCGCCGGCCTCACCGGCATGCTGGAGTTCGCCACCGACCTGTTCGACCGCGCGACGGCCGAGCTCATGGTGGAGCGCCTGATCACGGTCCTGCGTGCGGCGGCCGGCAACGCGTCCGCGCCGATCAGCACCATCCAGCTGCTCACCCCGCCCGAACGGGACCGGACGCTGGTCGACTGGAACGCTTCCGCCGAGGAAGTCCCGCAGCTCACCGTCCCCGAGCTGTTCACCCGCCGCGTGACCGAGAACCCCGACGCGCCGGCGCTGATCTTCGAGGGCACCGAGCTGAGCTACGCCGAGCTGGACCGCCGTGCCAACCAGCTGGCCCGGCTGCTCATCGAGCAGCACGTCGGCCCGGAAAGCTTTGTCGCGGTGGCCCTTCCCCGGTCGATCGACATGGTGGTCACGGTGTTGGCGGTGCACAAGGCCGGCGGCGCCTACCTGCCGATCGACCCGACCTACCCGGCCGACCGCATCGCCTACATGCTCGAAGACTGCGCCCCGGTCCTGACCATCGACCAGCCGCTCGACGCCTCGGCCTTCGACGACGCCCCACTGGCACCACGGGCCGGCCTGACCAACTCCGCTTACATCATCTACACCTCCGGCTCCACCGGTCGCCCCAAGGGCGTCGTCGTCACCCACGCCGGCGTCGCCAGCCTGCTAACCCAACAGATGCGGGCCTTCAAGGTCGGGGCAGGCAGCCGCGTGCTCCAGTTCGCGGCGCTCAGCTTCGACGCCGCGGCCTGGGAACTGTGCATGAGCCTGCTCTCCGGGGCGTGCCTGGTGGTGGCCCCGCCGGAGCGCGTGATGCCGGGCGACACCATGGCCGAGCTGGTCGCCGAGGCCGAAGTAACGCATGTGACGTTACCTCCGACCGCGCTGTCGGTGCTGCCGGACCTGCCCTCCGTGACAACACTTGTTGTCGCCGGTGAAGCGTGCCCGCCGGCCCTGACCGGCCAGTGGTCCCAGGGCCGCCGCATGATCAACGCCTACGGCCCGACCGAAACCACGGTCTGCGCCACCATGAGCACGCCGGTAAACGGTGAAGTCGTCGCCCCGATCGGCCGGCCGATCGTCAACGCCCAGGTCTACGTGCTGGACGCGGCGCTCAACCCGGTCGCACCGGGCGTAGTCGGTGAGCTGTACGTCGCCGGCGCGGGCCTGGCCCGCGGGTACCTCCACCGCGCGGCGCTGACCTCGGAACGCTTCGTCGCCAACCCCTTCGGCGCGGCCGGCACCCGGATGTACCGCACCGGCGACCTCGCCCGCTGGACCTCGACCGGCGAGCTGGAGTACATCGGCCGCGCGGACCACCAGGTCAAGGTCCGCGGCTTCCGGATCGAACTCGGCGAGATCGAGAACGTCCTCGAACACCAGGACACCGTCGAGCGGGCCACGGTCATCGTCCGCGACGGCAAGATCGTCGCGTACGTGGTCGGCGAGGCCGATCAGGAGTCGGTCAAGGAGACCCTGCCCGAGTACATGGTGCCGGCGGCCTACGTGCAGCTCGACGCCCTGCCGCTGCTGCCCAACGGCAAGATCGACCGCAAGGCCCTGCCCGCCCCCGACTACACCGCCGACTCCTCCGGCGTCGCCGCCCGCACCCCGCGCGAGGAACTGCTGGCCGGGCTGTTCGCCGAGGTGCTCGGCGTGCCGACGGTGTCGGTCGACGACGGCTTCTTCCACCTCGGCGGCGACTCGATCCTGTCCATCCAGCTGGTCGCCCGGGCCCGCGCCGCCGGCCTGGTCGTCACGGCCAAGGACGTGTTCCAGCACCAGACCGTCGAGGCACTGGCCCTGGTCGCGACCGAGGCCACGCCGGACGAGTCCGACCCGGACGCCGGCATCGGCCGGTTCGCGCCGACGCCGATCATGCACTGGCTGCGGGAACTGGGCGGCCCGTCCAACGGCTTCAACCAGTCCATGGTCGTCGACATCCCGGCCGACCTCCCCCAGGAGCGGCTGGTCGAGGCGCTCCAAGCACTGCTCGACACGCACGACGCCCTGCGCCTCCAACTGCTGCCCGACGGCGACCTCGAGGTCCGGCCACGTGACGCCGTCAAGGCGGTTCTGCACGACGGCGACTTCGCCACCGCCGCCGAGTGGCTCAACCCGTTGGAAGGCAAGGTCTTCCGGGCCGTACGGAACGGTGACAAGCTGCTGGTCGTCGTGCACCACCTCGCGGTGGACGGCGTGTCGTGGCGGATCCTGCTCCCCGATCTGCACGACGCCCTCGCCGGCAAGCCGCTGGCACCGGCCACGTTCTCCGTCCGCGAATGGTCGCAACGGCTGTACGCGCAGGATCGCCGCAGCGAACTGCCACTGTGGCGGGAAGTGGTGCAGGCCAAGGACTTCCTGCCGGCGCTCGACCCCGGTCGCGACACCGTCGCCACGTTGCGAGAGGTCACCATGACCCTGTCGCCGGCGGAGACCGAGCCGCTGCTCACCACCGTGCCGGCGGCTGTGCACGGCAGCGTGGACGACGTGCTGCTGGCCGGCCTGGCGCTGGCCGTGCAGCGCTGGCGCGGCATGACCGAGCCGGTGCTGGTGGACATGGAGAGCCACGGCCGGCCCGACGACGTCGACACCTCCCGCACGGTCGGCTGGTTCACCGCGCTCGCCCCGATCAAGCTCGACCCCGGCGACGACGAGTCGCAGGCGATCAAGCGGGTCAAGGAGCAGCGAAGGGCGTTGCCGGACAACGGCATCGGCTACGGCCAGCTGCGCTACCTGCACGGTCACCCCGAACTCGCCGGATCGCCGCGGCTGGGCTTCAACTACCTGGGCCGGTTCGCCGCGACAACGGATGTTGTCGACGGGCCGCCCGGTCGCGACGCCGACATGCCGGCGACGCACACCGTGCAGCTCAGCGCCGTCACCGAGGACACCGCCGACGGGCCGCGGCTGACCGCGACCTGGCAGTGGCCGTCGGCGCTGCTCACCGAAGCCGAGGTGACGGAGCTGGCCACCCTGTGGTTCGCCGCGCTGCGCTCGCTGGCCAGTCGCGACGACACCGGCGGCTACACCCCGTCCGACCTGTTCCTGGAGCTCGACCAGGACGAGATCGAGGCGCTGGAAGCGGAATTGAGGTTCGCCGAATGAGCACGCCCGCGTTCGATGACGTCCTGCCGCTGACGCCGTTGCAGGAGGGCATGCTGTTCCACGCCCTGTCCGGCGAGGACGACGTCTACAACACACAGCTGGTCGTCCGGGTGCGCGGCCCGCTGGACACCGCCGCGCTGCGCGCGGCCGCCGAGCAGCTGTTGCGCCGGCACGGCAATCTGCGGGCCGGCTTCCGTCAGCGTAAGACCCATCAGGGCATACAGGTCTTACATCGCAACGTGGTACTGCCGTGGCGGGAAGTCACTGCCACGGAGAGTGACGTGGACGGCATCCTGGCCGCCGAGCGGGCGGAGCGGTTCGAGCTGGCCAAGCCGCCGGCCCTGCGCTTCGCGGTGATCAGCCTTGGCGCGCAGGAGTTCTGCGTGGTGTTGACCTGCCACCACATCCTGATCGACGGCTGGTCGGCGCCGCTGCTGCTGGGCGAGCTGTGGACGCTGTACGGCGGCGGCCCGCTGCCGCCGGTGACGCCGTACCGCAACTACCTGGCGTGGTTGGCCAAGCAGGACCGGGCGGCGGCGGAGTCGGCCTGGGCCACGGCGCTGAGCGGCCTCGACGGCGCGACGAAGGTCGCGCCGGAGCTGACCGGCACGATCATGCCGTCGGCCGTCGACACCGAACTGTCCGTGGCGGACACCGCGCGGCTGCTCGATGCCAACCGGGCCAACGGGTTGACGTTGAACGCTGGTGTCCAGGGCGCCTGGGCGGTGGTGCTGTCCGAGCTCACCGGACGCGACGACGTGGTCTTCGGGGCCGTGGTGTCGGGGCGGCCGCCGGAGGTGCCGGGTATCGAGTCGATGGTCGGCCTGTTCATCAACACGGTCCCGGTGCGGATCATCATCGACCGTGCGCTGTCGCCGGCCGAGAACTACGCCCGCGCTCAGGCCGAGCAGGCGAAGCTGTTGGGGCACCAGCACTTGCGGCTGGCCGACATCCAGCGCGCCGCCGGCCAGGGCGAGATGTTCGACACCGTCACCGTGGTGTTGAACTACCCGCTGGACGAGACGCCGGCGGAGCCGATCCGGGGCGTGACCGTCACGGACATCGCCGGCTACGACGCCGCGCACCTGCCGCTGCGGCTGACCGCCGGCACCCGGCAGGGCCGGCTGCAACTCCGGCTGGAGTACCGGCCGGACGCCTTCACCGAGGAGACGGTCCAGGCCGTTGTCGACCGGCTCACCGACCTGCTGACCAGGGACGACTTCGGCAGCCCGCTGGCCGCGCTCGACCTGAGCGCTCCCGAGACCGGCGAGGTCGCCGTGGAGATCGCCGAGCCACGGACGCCGCAGGAGGAGATCCTCTGCACGGTGTTCGCGGAGATCCTGGGCGTCGACAGCGTGCGCCCGGACGCCGACTTCTTCGCGCTGGGCGGGCAGTCGCTGTCGGCGGTGAAGCTGCTCAGCCGGATCCGCACGGTGTTCGGCGCGGAACTGCCGATCCGCGCCGTCTTCGACACGCCGACGGCGGCGGGGCTGGCCTCGCTCGTCGCCGCCGGCGGCACCACCCGCCCGCCGGTGCTGGCCGCTGAACGCCCTGAGCTGGTGCCGTTGTCGTTCGCGCAGCGGCGGCTGTGGTTCCTGCACCGCATGGAGGGGCCCAGCGCCTCGTACAACCTGACCATGGCGCTGCATCTGACCGGCACGCTGGACATCCCGGCGCTGCGGGCGGCGATCGCCAAGGTGCTGGCCCGGCACGAGAGCCTGCGGACCGTGTTCCCGGACGTGGACGGCCAGCCGTACCAACGGATTCTGGCCGCCGCCGAGGCGCCGTTCGAGATCGTCGATCTGACGCCGACGGCGTTGGCCGACGCGGCCGGGTACGCGTTCGACCTGGCCGACGAGATCCCGATCCGGGCCACGCTGGCCCGGGTCAGCGACACCGAGCACGTGCTTCTGCTGCTGGTGCACCACATCGCCAGCGACGGCTGGTCGCTGTCCCCGCTGTTCCGCGACCTGTCGGCCGCCTACTCGGGTCAGGACCTGCCGCCGCTGACGGTCCAGTACGCCGACTACACGGTGTGGCAGCAGGACGTTCTCGGGGCCGACGACGATCCGACCAGCGTGCTGTCGGGGCAGTTGGCGCACTGGCGGCAGGCCCTGGCCGGGCTGCCGGACGCCATCGAGCTGCCGACCGACCGTCCGCGCACCGCACAGGCCACCCGTGGCGGCGATGTCGTCGAGTTCGAGCTCGGCGCGGACGTCCAGGCCGGGATCGCCCAGTTGGCCCGGGCGACCGGCACCACGGCGTTCATGATCCTTCAGGCGGCGCTGGCCGCGCTGCTCAACCGCCTCGGCGCGGGCAGTGACATCGCCATCGGCACGCCGGTCGCCGGTCGTCTCGACGAGGCGCTGGACGACCTTGTCGGGTTCTTCGTCAACACATTGGTGCTGCGCAACGACGTGTCGGGCGATCCAACGTTCACCGAGCTGCTGCACCGGGTCCGCACCGCCGACCTGGCCGCGTACGCCAACCAGGACGTGCCGTTCGAGCGGCTCGTCGAGGTGGTGAACCCGACCCGGTCGCTGACCCACCACCCGCTGTTCCAGGTGCTGTTGGCCTTGCAGAACAACAGCGACGGCGAGCTGGCGCTGCCCGGGCTGGCCGTTCGGCCGCACGAGGTCGCCACCGGCACCACGCGGTTCGACCTGTCGTTCGTGCTGGCCGAAGGCGATGGCATCAAGGGCGTGCTGGAGTACGCCACCGATCTGTTCGACCGCTCCACCGCCAAGTCCATTGTGGACCGGTTCACGCTTCTGATCGCGGCCGTGGTCAGCGCCCCGCAGAGTCGCGTGAGCAGCGTCGACGTGCTCACCGGGGACGAGCGGAAGCCGTTGCGAGGTCTGGACTTCAGGCATGATCTGACCACGTTGCCGGCGGCCTTCGAGGCGCAGGTGCGCCGCACACCGACGCTGCCGGCCGTGGAGTGCGGCGACGAGACCTTGACCTACGCCGAGCTCAACGAGCGCGCCAATCGGTTGGCGCACCAGCTGATCGCGCAGGGCGCGCGGCCCGGCGAGTACGTGGCCGTCACACTGCGGCCGTCCATCGAGCTGATCATCGCCTGCCTGGCCATCCTCAAGTCCGGCGCCGGCTATGTCCCGGTCGACCCCGGCTACCCGGCCGAGCGCATCGACTTCATCCTCGGCGACGTCTCTCCCGTCTGTGTCATCGATTCGGTGGACACGGACTTCGGCAGCGACAACCCCGAAGTCGTCGTGCGGCCGGAGGACTGCGCGTACGTGATCTACACGTCCGGTTCGACCGGCCGCCCCAAGGGCGTGGTCGTGCCGCATCGCGCGCTGCTCAACCTGATCGCCGAGTACGGCCGGCGGTTCGGCGACAACACCGACCGGCGGGTGCTGACCTTCGTCTCCCCCAGCTTCGACGTGTCGATGTCCGAGCTGGCGCAGGCGCTGTTCTTCGGCGGCTGCCTGGTGATCCCGCCGGCCGGCGCCGACTTCGGGGAGTACCTGGCGGCCAAGGACATCACGCACGCCACCGTGCCGGCCGCCGTGCTGGCCACGGTGGAACCACGCGAGCTGCCCAAGCTCGAGGTGCTGGTGACCGGCGGCGAGCCGTCCCGGCCCGAGGTGATCAGGGCGTGGCAGCAGGGCCGGATGCTGATCAACGCCTACGGGCCGACCGAGGCGACCATCGAGTCCACCTTCGCGATCTGGGGCGACGAGGCCAATCCGGTGCTGATCGGCTCGCCGGTCAACAACGTCACGGCGTACGTGCTGGACAGCCGACTGACGCCGGTTCCCGTTGGCGTGCCGGGCGAGCTGTACCTTGCCGGCGCCGGTCTGGCCCGGGGCTACCTGCGGCGGCCGGGGCTGACCGGCGAGCGGTTCGTCGCCGACCCCTTTGCCGCCAACGGAAGCCGCATGTACCGCACCGGCGACGTCGTGCGGCGACGGGCCGACGGGCAGCTGGAGTTCGTCGGCCGGTCCGACGACCAGGTCAAGGTCCGCGGGCTGCGCATCGAGCTCGGCGAGGTCGAAGCCGCCCTCGGCCGGCACCCCGACATCGCCGCCGTCGCGGTCGCCGTGCACGACGCCGCCCTGGTTGCGTACGTCGTCGGCGACAACCTGGATCCCTTGGCGTTACGGCGATTCGTCGGCGCGTCGCTGCCCGAGTACTACGTGCCCTCGGTGTTCGTGCCGCTCGCCGAGCTGCCGCTGACCCCCAACGGCAAGGTCGACCGCCGGGCCCTGCCCGCGCCCACGCATGCCGTCACCGAGGGCCGAGGGCCGCGCTCGCCGCGGGAGTTGTTGCTGTGCCAGCTGTTCGCCGAGGTGCTCAAGGTCGACTCGGTGTCCATCGACGACAACTTCTTCGATCTCGGCGGGCATTCGCTGCTGGCCACCCAGCTGGTCAGCAAGATCGGCGCGGTGCTCGGCGCGCAGCTCAGCATCCGCACCCTGTTCGACGCCGCCACCGTCGCCGAGCTGTCCGCGCAGCTCGACGAGGGCGACGAGCGGGACCCGTTCGCCATGCTGCTGCCGCTGCGGGCCGGCGGCGACGGTTTCCCGCTGTTCTGCGTGCATCCCGTCGGCGGGTTGAGCTGGTGCTACTCCACCCTGCTGCGTGGCCTCGACCGCGACACCCCCGTCTACGGCCTCCAGTCGCGCAATCTGTCCGGCGGCGAGCCGCCCGCGAGCCTGGAGGAGCTTGTCGGCGACTACGTCGACCAGATCCGGAAGGTGCAGCCCACCGGGCCGTACCACCTGCTCGGCTGGTCCATGGGCGGACACCTGGCCCACGCCGTCGCCGCCGCCCTCCAGCAGTCCGGCGACGAGGTCGCGCTGTTGGCCGTGCTCGACGCCTATCCGGTCGAGCCGTCCCTACGCCGGCCCATGTCCGCCGGTCAGGTGCACGAGGACCTCTACGCCGGCTACGTCCGCCTCGGCCTCGCCTCAGGCGAAGCGCCCGCCGACCTGCCGGCCGAGCTCATCCGGCTGCTCGGCACCGACGAGGAGATGCGTGGCTTCTCCGAGGCTCAGCTCGCCCGGGTCCTCGACGCCACCGTCGCCAACGTCGTCGTCACCGCCCACCGCGAACCCCCCGTCTTCGACGGCGACCTGCTGCTCGTCGTCGCCACCGAGGACCAGCGCCCCTGGGCCGATCCCGGCCTCTGGGCCCCGCACGTCCGATCCGTGAGCCAGCACCAGTTCCCCGCCACCCATGAGCAGCTTCTGCACGCCGACCACGGCGCCGCCATCGGGCGGCTCGTGGCCACCAGGATGAACCAAGGAGAAACGCGATGACCAACCCGTTCGAGGACAACGACGCCAGCTACCTCGTGCTCGTCAACGAGGAGAACCAGCACTCGCTGTGGCCGGAGTTCGTCCCCGTGCCGGCCGGCTGGACCGTCGCCAACGGCCCGGCCGCCCGACAGGACAGCCTCGACTACATCGAGCGGACCTGGACCGACATGCGTCCGGCCAGCCTCATCGCCGCCATGGCCGAGTAGCACGAACAGGGGCCGCGCCTCGGCGCGGCCCCTGTCACCCGGCGCGTTGTCCCACGCGGAGAACACTCAGATAGCGGCGGGACACGCGATCGCCGAGCTGGGTGCGGATGCGCTCGGCGATGGCGTCCAGCAGCGGTTCCCGGACATCGGGGTCGAGCGCCCGGTACAGCGACAGCGAGCGCAGCAGATCAGCGAAGCCGGCCCCGTCGAACCACTGCACGGTCGGATACCAGCGCACGATCGTCGGACCGAACAGGCGGCCGGGATCGTCGACAAGTCCCCAGCCCTCGTCGGTGCCGCGCACGTCGTCCTCGAGCGGCGGATGACCCCAGCCCGGATGCCCGGGGCAGAACCGTTCATGTAGGTCGGCCGTTTCGGCGTAGACCTCGGGCTCCCCCGGCCGGCGGACCGTGACGTGGCCGAGCAGCGCCATCCACCCGCCGGGACGAAGCACCTCGTGGGCCCGCCGCCAGCCGATCGTCGGATCGACCCAGTGCCACGACGACGCCGCCACCAGGACGTCGAAGCGCCGGCCGCGGTCCGCCCACTCCTCGAACCTTGACGTCTCGACATCGACAGTCGTGCGTCGGCGAGCCAGTGCCGCCATCTCCTCGCCCGGCTCGATCGCGGTCACCGAGCAGCCGAGCGCGGCCAGCGACCGCGTCGCCTGACCGGTGCCGCACCCCACCTCCAGCACGGCGGACCGTTCGGTCAGGCCGGTGACGTCGGCGAGATCCGCGAACAACTCGTCCGGATAGCCCGGCCGGACCCGGTCATAGAGCTCCGGCACCTCGTTGAACACCCGGCCGAGAGCACGGCCCCGCGCGGCATCGGTCACCGCCGGAACCCTAGCGACCGGCATGGTGCCGCTCCTACCAGGTTTCGCCGTGCCGTCGCCGTCATGGCACGGCTCGGTGGTGTCTCACGGTGGTGGTCGGTGGCGCAGCAGGTCGCCCGGCTGGCACTCGAGCACCTCGCAGAGCCTGGACAAGGTGGAGAAGCGAATGGCCTTCGCCCGGCCGTTCTTGAGCACCGACAGGTTCACCACCGTGATGCCGACCTCGTTGGCCAGCTGGCTCAACGTCATGCCACGGGCCGCCAGCAGTTCGTCCAGGTGCACGGAAATGGACATCAGACCGTGCCTTCGAGGTCCTCGCGCATGCCGACGCCGATGCGCAGGATGTGGGCGAACGTCAGCGCGGCGACGCCGGCGACGACCGACCAGTCAGGGAAAGCCGAGAACCAGCGGTCGATCCAGCTCGCGGCGGGCGTGTCGGGCGCCAGGCCGGCCAGCAGGCTGGTGCGGGACAGGGCCTCCAGCGCGCTGCTGACCGGACCGCCGATCAGGGTGAACCAGCCGAAGGCGGCCAGGCGACCAGGCACCGCGCTCGCGTAGGGGCCGTGTTGGGCCGCGGTCCGCAGGAAGCGCAGCAAGAGCCACAGTGCGCCGAGGCTGAAGAGCATGCTCGGGAGCTGATCTCCGGCATCGGCCAGTCGTTGAGCCATGCTCGGGTGA
>DATJJB010000151.1:0-7880 GCA_035492655.1 Kutzneria sp.
ACCGCCGCGGTCACCTGCTCGCTCATGGAGCCTAGACTAGAACGTGTTCTCGTTTGTGTCGACCGCTGGCGGTAGCCATCCGGGCCCGCAAAACTATAACCTGTTCCAGTAGTCGCCTCTGGAGGTGTGATGGGTACCGACGTCCGCACGATCGAGGCCGGCGCGCCGCCGTCCCGGTTCGCTCGGGGCTGGCACTGCCTGGGGCTGGTCAAGGACTTCGCCGACGGGCAGCCGCACGCCGTGCAGGCCTTCGGCACGAAACTGGTGGTGTTCCAGGGCTCGGACGGGTCGCTGAACGTGCTGGACGCCTACTGCCGGCACATGGGTGGCGACCTGAGCCAGGGCACCGTCAAGGGGGCCGAGGTCGCCTGCCCGTTCCACGACTGGCGGTGGGGCGGCGACGGGCGCTGCAAGTCCATCCCGTACGCCAAGCGGGTGCCGCTGCGGGCCCGCACCCGGTCGTGGATCACGTGCCAGCAGAACCACCAGCTGTTCGTGTGGCACGACCCGCAGGGCAATCCGCCGCCGCCGGAGCTGGCCATCCCCCGCATCGAGGGGGCCTTCTCCGACGAGTGGAGCGACTGGACCTGGGACTCGGTGCTGATCGAAGGGGCCAACTGCCGGGAGATCGTCGACAACGTGGTCGACATGGCCCACTTCTTCTACGTGCACTTCGCCTTCCCCACGTACTTCAAGAACGTGTTCGAGGGGCACACCGCCAGCCAGTACCTGAACTCCAAGGCCCGGCCGGACGTCAACGCCGGCTCGGCCTACTCCGGCAACGACATCGCCACCCGGTCCGAGGCCTCGTACTACGGCCCGTCGTACATGATCGACTATCTGTGGAACGACTTCCACGGGGCGACGGTCGAGACCGTGCTGATCAACTGCCACTACCCGGTGACACCCAACTCGTTCGTCCTGCAGTGGGGCGCGATCGTCAAGAAGTTCCCCGGCATGGACGACGCGCAGGCCAACAAGATCGCCGGCAAGTTCGCCAAGAACACCGGCGTGGGCTTCCTGCAGGACGTCGAGATCTGGCGCAACAAGTCCCGTGTGGACAATCCGCTGCTGTGCGAGGAGGACGGCCCGGTGTACCAGCTTCGGCGCTGGTACGAGCAGTTCTATGTGGACGTCGAGGACGTGCAGGACGACATGGTGCGGCGGTTCGAGTTCGAGGTGGACACCACGCGGGCCAACGAGGTGTGGCAGCGGGAGGTCGCCGAGAACCTGGCCCGTCGTGGCGGCTGAGCCCGTGCGCGAGTCCACGCGCTACCTCACCGACGGCCTCCGGCCCCATGTCTGCGACGGCTGCGGGACCACCGTGCTGGTCAAGAAGAACAGCCTCCAGCACACCAGTGTCCAGTGGCAGTCCGCGACATGCTCCCGTCTCGGCCCCACGGTCGCCGGCTGTCCCGCGTTGCGGGACAGCATCGACCGGGCCGTCCGGGACGGCACGATCGAGGTGGGTGGCGATGACTGAGCCGGTTCGCGTCGCCGAGGTGATCGAGGAGACCGCCGACGCCGTGTCGCTGGTGTTGGACGCCTCGTTCTCCTACGAGCCCGGGCAGTTCCTGACGTTTCGGCTGCCCAACGGGTTGGAGCGGTGCTACTCGCTGTCCAGTTCTCCGTACACCGGCGAGAAACCGACCGTCACCGTGAAGCGGATGGCCGGCGGCGCCTGCTCTTCGTGGATCTGTTCGTCCGTGGTGGCCGGGACCATGCTGGAGACCCGGCCACCGGCCGGCGTCTTCACGCCCGCGTCGTTGGACGAGAATCTGCTGCTGTTCGCCGGCGGCAGTGGGATAACCCCGGTGATGTCCATCATCAAGTCGGTGTTGGCGTCGGGGTCGGGGCGGGTGGTGCTGTTCTACGCCAACCGTGATCCGGCGTCGGTGATCTTCGGCGGCGAGTTGCGGCGATTGGCCGCCGAGCATCCGTCCCGGCTTCAGGTCACGCACTGGCTGGAGTGCTTGCAGGGCCTGCCGTCCCGGGCTCAGCTGGCCGGGTGGTCCGCGCCTTTTGCCGGCTGGTCGGCCTTTGTCTGCGGTCCAGCGCCGTTCATGGACGCCGTGGTGTCGGTGCTGCCGTCGGCCCGGGTCGAGCGCTTCGACGTCGTGCAGGAGGTTGTCGCCGACACCGGCGAGTCGTCCACTGTGGACGTGTCGTTGGACGGCGTGCGCAAACGATTGGCCTGGCCGTCCCACAAGCGGCTGTTGGACGTGTTGCTGGACAACGGATTGGACGCCCCGTACTCGTGCCGGCAGGGCCAGTGCAGCGCCTGCGCCTGCCGGGTCGTCAGCGGCGAGGTCCGGTTGCTGCACAACGAGGTGCTCGACGCGGACGACCTGGCCGACGGCTATGCCCTGGCCTGTCAGGCGCTGCCCGTGACCGACGAGGTCGAGATCAGCTACACCGACTGACGGGCCTGCGCCAGCAACTCCACCTGCTTGAACCAGTCCCCGCCGGCGAAGCTCACCACCAGTTCCTCCGCCCCCGCGGCGAAGTGCGTGGCCATCCGGTCCGCGGCCTCGCGGCCGGCACCGGTGATCGGGATGGATTCGGCCTGCTCCAACGGCATCTTGAAGCCGTTGGCCAGGCTGGACACCAGCGCCTGCCGGCTCGGCGCACCGTCACCGAGGGACGCCACCACGCCGGTCGTGATGCCCGGCGGCTTGCGGCCCCGCTGTTCGGCACCGTCATGGAGAATCTGGCGCACCGCGGCCACCGAGGTCGGTGTCACCATGGACGGGAACCAGGCGTCGCCGTACTCCAGCGTCCGTCGGATCGCCACCCGCCCCGCGCCGCCGACGATCACCGGCGGCATCGGCGACCCCGGCGCCAGCGTGATCGTCGGCGTACCCGGCAGATGAGCCAGTTTCGTGGGCTTGCCCTCGACCAGGCCCGGCAGCACCGCCAGCGCCGCGTCGGTCAGCCGCCCGCGGTCGTTCTGCGGAACCCCCACCGCCTGCCACGAGGAGACGCCGTGCGGCGTGCCACCCGAGCCGACGCCGAGCAGCACCCGGTTGCCGGACAACGTTTGCAGCGCCGACACCTGCTTGGCCACCGCCGCCACCGGCCGTAGCGGCAGGATCAGCACGCCGAACCCCACCCGCAGCCGCTCCGTGACCGCCGCCGCCGTGGTCAGCACGACCATCGCGTCCAACATCGGCGTCCCCGACCCGACCACGATCTGATCGCCGGCCCACACGGCATCCAAGCCGCATTCCTCCGCGTGTCGCGCATACGCGACGACATCGCCCGGACTGCCACCCCGACCCACGGTCGGCAGGAACACACCGACCCGCACCCGCGCAGTCTAACCGGCGGGATTCCGGCGCCGTCGCAACAGCCGGAGGTTCATCGAGTCGCTGGGCGCAGTCGCGCGCTGACCGAGACCGTCACGTACGGCAGCGTGAAGCCGTCGCCGAGGGCCGGGGCGATGCCGGCGAGGATCGTCGAACGCTGCTCGGCGGTCAACGGCGTCATGCCACCGTGGGTGGCCAGCAGCTCCAGCCACTCGTCGCGGCTGTAGTGCCGTTCCCAGGCGTAGCGCCGATCCTCGGAGTCGCCGAAGCCGGCCTGGCGCATGCCGTCGGCGGTGCGGTCGAACTGGGCCTGGTAGAGGTCGATCATCGACTTGCCGGTGCTGAAGTCGAACGGGGCCTCGGGCACCACCCGCCGGTAGACCTCGGCGAAGGCGGCGGCGATCGGCTCGGGCAGGTCGAAGATGTGCCAGAACGTGGCGAGTTGGCCGCCGGGGTTGAGCACCGCGGCGGCCTTGGCCGCGCCGGCGACGGGGTCGACCCAGTGCCAAGCGGTGCCGGAGACAACGGCGTCGAACCGGCGGCCGCGGGCGTCCCAGGTCTCGAAGGTCGACACCTCGGTCTCGACGCCGGTCGAGCGGGCGAAGTCGGCCATCCGGGCGTCCGGCTCGACGCCGAGCACGGTGCAGCCGGCGGCCTGGAACTGCCGGGCGGCGATGCCGGTGCCGCAGCCGACGTCGAGCAGGCTGGTGCCGGGGCTGTCGGCCACGATCCGCGCGACCAGGGCATCGGGATAGTGGGGGCGGTTGCGGTCGTACTTGGCGGCGTCGATGCCGAAGGACTCCGCCACGGCGCGCTGCTTGTCCGGAGTGGGCATGCGCCCACTCTAGTGGGCAGCTGCCCACTTGGATAGAGTTCGCCGCGTGCCCACCGGGGTTCACCTCCAGGACGCCCGCGCGCAGCTGTTCGACGCCGCCGAGCGGGTCCTGCTGCGCGAAGGTCCGCATGCCCTGACCAGCCGGGCCGTCACGACCGAGGCCGGCGTGGCCAAGGGAGTGCTGCACCGGCACTTCACCGACTTCGACGACTTCCTCACCGAGCTCGTGCTCGACCGCATCGCGCGGCTGCCCGACCTGCCCGCGGTGGCCGGCGCCGGCACCGTGGCCGGCAACCTCACCGAGTTCCTGACCTCGGTGTTCTCCTCGGTCGCCGTCGGGATCGTCGCCCTGATCACCTTCCGCGACGACCTCCGCCGCCGTCTGCGCGCTGCTCGTGGCCCCGGCATCCCCCTCGCCACCGAGGCCGCCGCCCTGGTGCGCGCCTACCTCGTCGCCGAACGCGACCTCGGCCGGCTGCCCGCCGACGTCGACATCGACGCCCTCGGGCTCACCCTCATCGGCGGCGCCCACCTGCAGTTCGCCGACCGCCAGGCGGAATCCTCGGTTGACGCCGTGCGCCGCATGGTCGTCACCGTGCTGCCCTGACCAGCTCGGCGGCCCGGTCCAGATCGGCCAGCTCCTGGGCCGACATCGTCGGGTTGGCCCGGCGGTACTGAACTGCACGGTCCAGTTCAGCGGTCACGTCGAGGTGCGGCGCGAACGCCTTGAGGAGCTCGTCCGCCAACCCGGCCAGCTCCGACCCGCTCACCCCCTCCTGCGCCAGGATCAACGCCGACACCGCCGCGTCCAGCTCCGGCGGCCCCTCGGCGCTGTTCGTCCAGTCGATCAACACCGGTCCGTCCGGCCCCAGCAACACGTTGTCCGGATGCAGATCCAGATGGAGGACGCGATGCTGTCGCAGCCGCTCGTGCAGGTCCAGCATGATCACCGCGGCCTCGGCGATCCCCTTGTCCCCGTTGCGGATCGCCGCCAGCAGCGTCGGTCCCGGCACCCGCTCCATGATCAGGTCGGTGCCGGCCGCCTCGTACACCTCGGGCACCGGGAATCCGCTTCCCCGGAGCCGGACCATCACCGCGGCCTCGGCCGTCACGTCGCCGTCGTACCGAAACCGCCGCAGCACCCGGCCGTCCCCCAGATCGAAGACGTCCGCATCCCGCCCATGGGCCAGAAGTCGCACGCCGACACCGTATCCACGTTCAGCGGCACGTCCGCCACTACGACTTGCCTTCCAGCGACTGAAGAAACAGATACATGCCCGAGGACGGATTGTCGTGCGGGAACCGGTTCCCCTCGCGTTCGTGCCGTTTGGCCAACAGCTGCGCCCGCCGGGCAGCAATCTCGCGCCGGGGTAGGTACTGGGCAGCATCGACGCTCTTGCCCGGACGGCCGTCCAGCGACCGGCTCAACGCCTCGACGGCGGCCGTGTGATCGAACTTATGGTGGTCCTGGTGATGCAGGATCAGCCAGAGTTCGAAGCACGGGTTGGAGATCGCCAGCCTGACGCCGTTCTCATGGGCCATGGCGACCGCAGACGCCAGATTGGGATGATTCTGCGGCCATTCCACGTCAAATATGCACCAGCATTCGTCAACCTCGGGATCGCGGCTCCGTTCGACCGCCATACGCACCAGTGTGAGCGGTTGCCGGTGCTCGGGGTGGATCTCCAAGCGCAGCGCGACATCGTCGCGGATACGCGGCAGCCGCCTCAGGCCGTTCACATAGTCAGGCTCAGAATTGCTACCTTCGGTGAAGACCACGATGGTCCGCAGTTCGGGCCGCTGAGCGACGGATCGTTTGAGCGGCTTGGACTGTCGACGTCGTACGGACATCAGCCGATCAGCCCAAGCGCACGAAGCAATTCGGACTGATCAGTCTGCGGCAAGGCGCCGAAGCGACCATGCAAGTACGCGTTCTCGAGGTTCTGCGACTTACGCACCCGCTCGCCGGCAAAGTCGGCGAGCGCGCCGAGACGGGTCGACCCATCAGGATTCTTCTCGGTCAGCCACACCTCGTCCCGGTTGAGATGGTTGAGCAGGCTCGTGTCGTGCGAGGTGAACACCAGCTGTGCGCCACGAGGGTTGGTTGTCACGTCGTGAAACAGCTCAACCAGCTGCGCCGACAGTGTCGGATGCAGGCTCGCATCCAATTCGTCGAACAACAGGGTCGACCCGTCTCTCAACGAAGTCAACACCGGACCAATCAGATTGAACCACGTACGCGTACCTTCAGACTCAACCGCAAAATCGAACGGAAGGCGTCCTTCCGTAGTGTTGTGAATCAGACGGACTTGCTCATATCCGTCAGCGTCCGACTCGATGAGAACATCGTCGATTCCCAAATCCGCGAGCCGCAACAGCGCCAATGCACGCTGCCGATCGGAGCCGGCAAGCTCTTCTTCGGAGAACAAGCTGGGCTGCACACCCTGCTGAAACCAGTACTCGGTAGCAGAATGCGGATAGCGCTGAGCGCGAGAAGGATAAGTGCGTTGATAGCCTCGAGGATACCCTCTCGACGCGCGCACGCCCGGCAACCCAGGCCTCAGCGTCGTGATGTCAAGGATCTTTCGAGCCAACTCCGAGACGACGCGCTCATCAAATCGCCGCGCCACTGACAACGCAAGGGTTCGCTCCGTCAGCAGCTCGCGAGTACCCGAAAGTCCACCAAGCCCGCGCTGAAGTTTGAGCTCGCCACCCTCGCGCTCAAAGACACGGCGCCGCTTCTTCTCCGGGTAATGAAAAAGTCCTTCATACTGAACAGACTTGCGATCGACGACGAGAACGTACTCGAACCTCACGCCGTCAATCATGTACTCGATCGCAAATTCACTTGCCTCGCCCGGCCAAACACCAAAGGCAAACGGCTCAACCGGGATCACGTCTTCCCAAGTCTGAAGCGAGTACTGCACCGCATACTGCAGCCATGCGATGGCGGCGATGACGTTCGACTTGCCAGACGCATTCGGACCGTAGATGGCAGCCACCGGCAACAGGCTCTCGCCAAGTGACGGCTGGTCGCGAGCGGCGGGCCGATCCCGGTCGACGGCGACCATCGACAGCTCCACGGAAGCCGCGATGGAGCGGAAGTTCGACACCTCGAACCGGATCAGCATGCGTTCATCGTACATCGCACCCGCCGACAGAGGCCTGATTTCGTCATGTTTCGACGAAAACACGAGCCTGTCGACAGTCAGGGCGACAGCAGGCCCAGGACGTCCTGCACCGGCAGGTCCGGGCGGTCCTTGGCCGGGTCCCAGCGGCGCATGGTCTCGGCGGAGCCGCGGGCCAGGCCGTCGGGCAGGCCGGCGGCACGGAGGGCCTCGGCGGCTTCGAGCATCTCCGGGGCCCAGCGCCAGCCGCGGGCGGCCATGCCGGGGTAGGCATCGACCTGAAGCAGGGGGCGGGCCTGAAGGCGTTCGGCCTCGGCCAGCAGCTCGTCGCCGACACCGTGGGCGGCCGCGAAGGCATGGGAGACGGCGGCCAGCGCCCAGGTGGTCTTCTGGTACGCCGCGTAGGCGATCTTCAACGCCGACGCGACGCCGACCTCGCCCGGCAGCACCACGACGTCGAGCGCCGTACCGGCGAACAGCTCCGGCACCCCGGCAGCGTCGCCGGACAGATACAGCCGGGTCGCCCCGGGACGCTCTGGCGGCCCACCGATGATGCCGCCGTCGACGACCCGGGCGTTCGGCAGCAAACCGGCAATGCGCCGCGACCGC
>DATJJB010000152.1:0-2332 GCA_035492655.1 Kutzneria sp.
GGCTGGACCAAGGGCAAGGGCAAGACGTTCAACGGCGGCGTGGGCTCCGGCGCGTCCGGCAACCCGGCCGTGGCCACCTCGCTCGGCCAGACCGACGGCGGCATCGCCTACGTCGAGTGGTCCTTCGCGCAGGCCAACAAGCTGAACATCGCCTCCATCGTCACCACCGCCGGCGGCACCCCGGTCAAGGTCAGCGCGGACAGCGTCGGCAAGGCCATCGCCAGCGCCAAGTTCAAGAACCCGAGCGGCAACGACCTCTCGCTGGACCTGAGCTCGATCCACAAGAGCACCGCCGCCGGCGCCTACCCGCTGCTGCTGGCCACCTACGAGATCGTCTGCTCCAAGTACGCGGACCCGGCCACCGGCAAGGCGGTCAAGGCGTTCCTGAGCACGGCCATCAACGCGGGCCAGGCCGACCTGGCCACCAACGGCTACGCCCCGCTGCCGGACACGCTGAAGGCCAAGCTGACCACCGCGATCGACGCCATCAGCTGACTGCCATAACCCGATGAGCGACACCCGACCGACGCGCCTCCGCCCCGATCGTCCAGAAGAGACTCTGGACGATCGGGGCGGTAGCCGCATGATTGGTGCCATGACCTCCGACAGCGGTCAACCAGGTGCCCGGACCGCGGCCCCGCGCCGCCCCGGCGACACGATCTTCCGCACGCTGACCACCGGCGCCGGCCTCGCGATCGTGATCGCGATCGCGCTGATCGGGATCTTCCTGCTGATCAAGGCCGTGCCCTCGCTGCTCGCCGACAAGGACAACTTCCTGGCGAGCGCGAACTTCCTCACCACCGACGTCAACAACCTGCAGTTCGGCATCAGGGACCTGCTCATCGTCACCGTGCTGAGCTCGTTGGTGGCGCTGGTCATCGCGATGCCGGTGGCGCTGGGCATCGCCCTGTTCCTCACCCAGTACGCGCCGGCCCGGCTGTCCCGCGGCTTCGCGTACCTGGTCGACCTGCTGGCCGCGGTGCCGTCCATCGTCTACGGCCTGTGGGGCATCCTGGTGCTCGGCCCGGCGCTGGAGCCGTTCGAGACCTGGCTGAACCACGTGTTCGGCTGGTTCCCGCTGTTCGCCACCGGCAACATCCCGCTGGCCGGCGCCGGCACCATCTTCACCGTGGGCGTGGTGCTCGCGGTGATGCTGCTGCCGATCATCACCTCGGTCACCCGCGAGGTGTTCCGGCAGACCCCGGTGATGCAGATCGAGGGCGCGCTGGCGCTCGGCGCCACCAAGTGGGAGGTCATCCGGACCACGGTGCTGCCGTTCGGTCGCAGCGGCTACATCGCGGCGTCCATGCTCGGCCTCGGCCGGGCGCTCGGTGAGACCGTCGCCGTGCTGCTCATCCTGCACGCCTCGCCCAAGTCCTCCGGGTTCAGCCTGTTCGACGGCGGCTACACGTTCGCGTCCAAGATCGCCTCGGCCGCGTCCGAGTTCAACCAGGCGCTGTCCACCGGCGCCTACATCGCGGCCGGCCTCGTGCTGTTCATCCTGACCTTCGTCGTCAACGCGGTGGCCCGGTCCATCGCCCGCGGGAAGGCGACCGCATGACCACCACAGCGTCCACGTTGGACCGGCCGGCCACGCCGCCGGCGTTCCAGGCCATCAGCGGCTCCCGCAAGCTCAAGAACATCCTGGCCACCGTGCTGGTGACCGCGGCGTTCCTGGTCGCGCTGGTGCCGCTGGTGTGGCTGCTGGTCACCGTGATCACCCGCGGCTACTCGGCCCTGCTGTCCAGCGACTGGTGGACCCACTCGCTCAAGGGCGTGCTGCCCAAGGAGTTCGCCGGCGGCGCGTACCACGCGATCATCGGCACCCTGCTGCAGACGCTGGTGTGCGCGGTGATCGCGGTGCCGATCGGCGTGCTGGCCGCGGTCTACCTGGTGGAGTACGGCCGGGGTCGGCTGGCCCGGGCCACCACCTTCATGGTCGACATCCTCTCCGGTGTGCCGTCGATCGTGGCCGCGCTGTTCATCTACGCCCTGTGGATCAGCACCCTCGGGTTGGACCAGAGCGCCATCGCCGTGTCACTGGCGTTGGTGCTGCTGATGCTGCCGGTGGTGGTGCGGTCCACCGAGGAGATGCTGCGGCTGGTGCCGCAGGAGCTGCGCGAGGCCTCGTACGCGTTGGGCGTGCCCAAGTGGAAGACGATCGTGCGGATCGTGCTGCCGACCGCGCTGTCCGGCGTGGTCACCGGCGTGATGCTGGCGATGGCCAGGGTGATGGGCGAGACCGCGCCGGTGCTGGTGCTGGTCGGCTACTCGAAGTCGATCAACTTCAACATCTTCGACGGCAACATGACCTCGCTGCCGCTGCTGATCT
>DATJJB010000153.1:0-5755 GCA_035492655.1 Kutzneria sp.
GTGAACCGGGCCGCGTCGGCGCCGTAGGTGTCCAGCCAGTTCAGCGGGTCGATGACGTTGCCGCGGGACTTGGACATCTTCTTGCCCTGGGCGTCACGGATCAGGCCGTGCAGGTACACGTGGTCGAACGGCTGCGCGCCGTCCATCGCGTACAGGCCGAACATCATCATCCGGGCGACCCAGAAGAACAGGATGTCGTAGCCGGTGGACAGCACGCTGGTCGGATAGAACTTGGCCAGGTCGGCCGTCTTGTCCGGCCAGCCCAGCGTGGACATCGGCCACAGGCCCGAGGAGAACCAGGTGTCCAGCACGTCCTCGTCCTGGTGCCAGCCCTGGCCGGTCGGCGGCTGCTCGTCCGGTCCGACGCAGACGACCTCGCCGTCCGGGCCGTACCAGACCGGGATCCGGTGGCCCCACCACAGCTGCCGCGAGATGCACCAGTCGTGCAGGTTGTCGACCCAGTCGAAGTAACGCTTGGCCAGCTCCGGCGGGTGCACCGTGGTGCGGCCGTCCCGGACGGCGTCGCCGGCGGCCTTGGCCAGCGGGCCAACGTTGACGAACCACTGGAGCGACAGCCGCGGCTCCACCACCGTGTCGCAGCGGGAGCAGTGGCCGACCGAGTGCAGGTACGGCCGCTTCTCCGCGACGATCCGGCCGAGCTCGCGCAGCGCCGCGACCACCGCGGGCCGCGCCTCGAACCGGTCAAGGCCCTCGAACGGCCCGGCCACCGAGATCACGCCGCGGGCGTCCATGATCGTCATGGACGGCAGCGAGTGCCGCTGGCCGATCTCGAAGTCGTTGGGGTCGTGGGCCGGCGTCACCTTCACCGCGCCGGTGCCGAAGGCCGGGTCAACGTGCTCGTCGCCGACGATCGGGATGCGGCGGCCGGTCAGCGGCAGCTCGACCTCGGTGCCGATCAGGTGCTTGTACCGCTCGTCCTCCGGGTGCACCGCGACGGCGGTGTCGCCCAGCATGGTCTCGGCCCGCGTGGTGGCCACCACGATCGAGGCGTCGCCGTCGCCGTAGCGGATGGAGACGAGCTCGCCCTCGTCCTCGGAGTGCTCGACCTCGATGTCCGACAGCGCGGTCAGGCAGCGCGGGCACCAGTTGATGATCCGCTCGGCCCGGTAGGCCAGCCCGTCGTCGAACAGCTTCTTGAACATGGTCTGCACGGCCCGCGACAGCGGCTCGTCCATGGTGAAGCGCTCACGGCTCCAGTCCACGCTGTCGCCGAGGCGGCGCATCTGGTCCAGGATCTTGCCGCCGTACTCGGCCTTCCACTCCCAGACCCGCTCGACGAACTTCTCACGGCCCAGGTCGTGCCGGGACAGGCCCTCGCCGGCCAGCTGGCGCTCGACCACGTTCTGGGTGGCGATGCCGGCGTGGTCCATGCCCGGCAGCCACAGCGCCTCGTAGCCCTGCATACGGCGACGCCGGGTCAGCGCGTCCATCACGGTGTGGTTGAGGGCGTGGCCCATGTGCAGGCTGCCGGTGACGTTCGGCGGCGGCAGCACGATGCAGAACGCGGGCTTGTCGCTGTTCGGGTCGGCGCCGAAATAGCCGTTGTCTACCCACCGCTGGTACAGCCCCTGCTCTACCTCCGCCGGGTTCCAGGCGGTGGGGAGGTCGGTGGTGTACTGCTGCGGAAGGGTCTCGGTCACGCGAAGAGTCTACGGAGCCCGGACGGCACCCAACGAACGGGTGACACCGCCGTTGCTACAGTGCTCCCGCCTAAACGGGGGGAACCGTGGACGACATCGAGAGCCATCCGGACCTGACGGATGAGAAGTGGTTACGCGCGGCCGAGAAACGAGCCCGGCGCGCCGCCCACAAGAACCGGCCGCCACGCCGCCGACGCAAGGGGCCCCGGTTCAGTCGGCTGGTCATCCCGGCCGTGCTGATCGTGTTCTGCGGGGCGTTGATCGTGCTCTACCGGGTCGGCAGCGTCGAGCTGCCGGGGGCCGCCGCGGCCTCGACCACTTCCGCGCCGACCTCGGCCAAGCCCGACCCGACCAAGACCGAGGTGGGCGGGCACGTGGACCTGGAGCGGCCCTTCGCCGCCACGCCGGCGGCCGACTGGCCGACCGAGATCCCGGTGCCGGCGGGCAAGGCGACCGGTCGCTTCACGGCGGCCCAGGTCACCGCCGCCTACCAGGCCGTGCAGCACACCAGCACCGAGGCCCGGCTGGATCCGGCGGTCATCGTGCTCCACGACAACGCGCCGTACCTGAAGTCCCTGGCGGCCGGCGTTCAGATGCCCGACCCGGGCACCTGGGTCACCAAGATCGCCGACGGATACCAGCTGCTGCCGGTCGCGCCCAAGGTGTCCGGCGAGCTGACCAGCTCGGTCGACGACCAGGGTGAGCTGGTCGTGCACGCCAACTTCGTCTACGCCTACGCCTTCCAGCCGCCCTCGCACGTGGCCCCGGCGACGCCGTGGGACATCGTGTCGGTGGTCCACGAGAACACCGACTACCTGATCGTCGGCGGCAAGCCGTGGCCGCACGCCCAGAAGTCGTACTACTTCTCGATGAACTGCGAGATGGCCGACAAGGGAGTGCTGGGCCCGCAGTTCTCCGGGCACCCGACCACGCCCCGGATGGACGCCGAGCAACCGCAGGCCTACTACGACCCCGCGCACACCGTCGACGTCCCCAAGAACGCCTGCTGACCCGCTTGGCCGCCGCATTCCGTCGGGCGGACAATGGGGTTCATGACGCGCAGGCCTCCGCAGCAGGACGTCGACGAGAGCAAGATCAAGGTCGGCGAGCCGAAAACGTACGCGGCCGGGGTGAAGGGCGTGCTGGTGTCGCTCCAGCACGGCTGGGACGAGATGGGCGCCACCCGCAGCGTGCAGACCCTGCGGCTGCTCAACCAGCGCGAGGGCTTCGACTGCCCGGGCTGCGCGTGGCCGGAGGCGCAGGGGCACCGCAAGCTGGCCGAGTTCTGTGAGAACGGGGCCAAGGCGGTCGCCGAGGAGGCCACCGTCCGGCGCGTCACGCCCGAGTTCTTCGCCCGGCACTCGGTGGCCGAGCTGGCCGAGAAGACCGACTACTGGCTGGGCAAGCAGGGCCGGCTGACCGAGCCGATGGTGCTGCGCGAGGGCGCCTCGCACTACCAGCCGATCTCATGGGACGACGCGTTCGCCCTGGTCGGCGGGGCTCTGCAGGGGCTGGCCGACCCGAACGAGGCGATCTTCTACACGTCCGGGCGGACCAGCAACGAGGCCGCCTTCGCCTACCAGCTGCTGGCCCGCTCGCTCGGCACCAACAACCTGCCGGACTGCTCGAACATGTGCCACGAGTCGTCCGGCTCGGCGCTGATCCAGACCATCGGCATCGGCAAGGGCTCGGTCAGCCTGGCCGACGTCACCCACGCCGACCTGCTGCTGGTCGTCGGGCAGAACCCGGGCACCAACCACCCGCGCATGCTGTCCGCGCTGGAGGAGGCCAAGGGCAACGGCGCCACCATCGTGGCCGTCAACCCGCTGCCCGAGGCCGGCCTCATGCGGTTCAAGAACCCGCAGAACGTGCGGGGCGTGGTCGGCAAGGGCACGCCGCTGGCCGACGAGTTCTGCCAGATCCGGCTCGGCGGCGACCTGGCCTTCTTCCGGGCGCTGGGGCATCTCGTGCTGGCCGCCGAGGACGCCGCCCCGGGCACCGTGCTGGACCGGGAGTTCATCGAGTCGTCCACGTCCGGCTTCGAGGAGTGGGCGGCCGACATCCGTCAGCTCGACTGGGACGAGGTCGACGCGGCCACGGGGCTGTCCCGCGAGCAGATCGCCCACGTGGCAAGGCTGCTGGTGGCGTCGAAGCGGACGATCATCTGCTGGGCCATGGGCCTCACCCAGCACAAGCAGTCCGTGCCCACCATCCGCGAGCTGGTCAACGTGCTGCTGCTGCGCGGCATGATCGGCAAGCCCGGCGCCGGCGTGTGCCCGGTGCGCGGCCACTCCAACGTGCAGGGCGACCGCACCATGGGCATCTACGAGAAGCCCAAGGAGAACTTCCTGTCCGCTTTGGACGCCGAGTTCGGCATCACCTCGCCGCGCGAGCACGGGTACGACACGGTCGAGGCCATCCACGCCATGCGTGACGGCAAGGCCAAGGTGTTCTTCGCCGTGGGCGGCAACTTCGTGTCGGCCACGCCGGACACCGAGGTCACCAAGCGGGCGCTGCGGTCCATGGACCTCACCGTGCACGTGTCGACCAAGCTGAACATGTCGCACGTGGTGCCGGGGAAGGTCGCGTTGATCATGCCGACTTTGGGCCGCACCGAGCGGGACGAGCAGGCCGGCGGCACCCAGTTCGTCACCGTCGAGGACTCCATGTCGGTGGTGCACCGGTCCCGCGGCCGGCTGGCCCCGGCCGGGCCGTCGCTGCTGTCCGAGGTCGCCATCGTGTCCCGGCTGGCGCGGGCCGTCTTCGGCGCCTCGCATGCCGTGCCGTGGGCGTCGTTCGAGGACAACTACGACACCGTCCGCGACCACATTTCCCGTGTCGTCGCCGGCTGTGCGGACTACAACTCCCGGGTCCGCGAGCCCGACGGCTTCGTGCTGCCGCACCCGCCGCGGGATTCCCGGTCGTTCCCGACGACCACGGGCAAGGCCAACTTCACCGTCAATCCGGTGCAGCTCATCACCGTGCCGGACGGCCGGCTCATCCTGCAGACGCTGCGCAGCCACGACCAGTACAACACCACGATCTACGGTCTCGACGACCGTTACCGCGGTGTCCACGACGGTCGCCGGGTCGTCTTCGTCAATCCCGAGGATCTCTCGGCTCTGGGCATCGCCGACGGGGCGATGGTCGACATGGTCAGCGAATGGCCGTCCGACTCCGGAGTGGTCGAGCGCCGGGTCAAGCTGTTCCGCGTGATCGCGTACCCGACGGCTCGCGGTTGCGCCGCGGCGTACTTCCCCGAGGCCAATGCCTTGGTGCCGCTGGAATCCACCGCCGAGACGTCCAACACCCCCACGTCCAAGGCCATCATCATCCGGCTCGAAGCGAGCTGACCGTCCGGAGTGGACGAAGGGCCGGGGCGTTCGCCGCCCCGGCCCTTCGCTCGTTTTCCGTTGTCAGCTCTGGAAGAGCTGCACCACCTTGACGATCAGCTGGTACAGGCCGTAGGCGAACGGCAGCCCGACCAGCAGCCAGGCGACCACCATGAGCGCGCTGTGGTTCTTCACTTCGGCTTCGCTCACTTCGCCTCCACCTCCTCAGCGGCCGGCGCGTCCGCGGCGACGACCGGCTCGTGGAACTTGCTGTCGACCGGCTTGATCAGCTCGTTGGCCACGAAGCCGACGACCAGCAGGCCGATCATGATGAAGAAGGACAGCGCGTACAGCGACGGACCGGACTTGCCGGCGGCCTTCTGCGCGTCGGCGATGCCGTCGATGATCAGCGGACCGGCCACGCCGGCGACCGACCACGCGGTGAGCAGCCGGCCGTGGATGGCACCGACCTGGAACGTGCCGAACAGGTCACGCAGGTAGGCCGGCACCGTGGCGAACCCGCCGCCGTAGAACGACAGAATCAGCACCGCGGCCAGCACGAACACGAGCTTGGACGACCCGCCGGCCAGCACGAGCACCAGGTACAGCACCGCGCCGACACCGAGGTAGATGCGGTACATGTTCTTGCGGCCGATGGCGTCCGAGGTGGACGACCACACGAACCGGCCGAGCATGTTGCACAGCGACAGCAGCGCCACGAAACCGGCCGCCGGAGCCGGGCTCACCTTGAAGAAGTCGACG